>JAXDKU010000061.1:0-33313 GCA_034667005.1 Chloroflexota bacterium | reverse complement strand
AGCTTGAAGTCGTCGCCTCGGTCAAGCTTCGCCTTCAGCTCGTCCCGGCTGATGGTCCGGATCGGTTCCGGCCCGAGGGCGGCACGCGGATGCGGCTGGTCCATGCTGGGTCAGATCATGACGCCACCTCCAAGAGTGGCGGTGAGCATCAGCGAGCCGGCGTCGGCGGCAGCGGCAACCGGGTCGCGCACGCGTCACAGCGGGAGGTGCAGCTCCGGCTCCCTGGTCCAGAGGCGGTGCCCCGCCATCGCCTCGGTGAAGCGCTGAGCGACCGCGCGACTCATCTTCGTGGCGGCGATCGTGGCGTCGTCGGCCGGGTCGGGGCCATCCGGGCCGTCCACGGGGATGTGCGCCGCCTCCAGCAGCTGGACGCCCTCCCCCGTGGCCGCCACGGCCTTGCAGTGCTTGAAGGCGTCCTTGACGAACTCGACCGCATCGGCCTCGAGCGTCCACTGCGGTGCCAGCTCGCCACCCGCGACGTAGACCGCGTCGAAGAGCACCGAGCTCGTGGTCAGGATGCTGAACGGGGCGGCGTGAGCCGCACCGGCATCGTCGACGACGTCACCCACCGCAGGCCCGACGAGGAGGCCGAGTGCGCCCTCCGCCTCGAGCCCACGCACCATGGCCGCAACGCCGGCCGCGTCGAACTTCTCATGGACCAGGATCGCAACCTTGCGAGTCGCGATGGATGCGGGCAGTGACCGGGTCATGCTCAGCGCCGGGGAGACGAGCTGTCGATCGGCCAGGTCGCGGTGCTGGAAAGCGGCGGCATCGCCGTCAGCCGGCACGCTCAGGTTGGGCGGCGCCGGAGGCGTGACGGCGGCCATCGGCACGCCGATGCCCCGGGCCACCGTGTTGGCCAACGTCGCGTCGATCTGGGCGAGGTGATCGACCATGCGCTGGCGAATCGCTACCGTCTCGACCTTGCCAAGCTCGAAGCGGAGCGCCTTGATGAGGTGCTGCTTCTCGGGCTCAGACTGGCTCTCGAAGAACATCCGCGCCTGGCTGTAGTGGTCGAAGAAGCTGTCTCCGCGCTGGCGCACCTTGGCACCCTCGACCGGCTCGGCGAACGTCACGTAGCCGCCGGCTGCGCGAGACGCCTGTGCCGGTGCGTTGCCACCCAACGAGTTCGGCTCGTAGCTCACGCGGCCGCGGTTGATCTCCTGCCGCATGAAGCCGTCGCGCTGGTTGTTGTGCGCGGCAGCAACCGGGCGGTTGATCGGGATCTCGTGGAAGTTCGGGCCGCCAAGCCGGATCAGCTGCGTGTCCGTGTAGGAGAACAGCCGTCCCTGCAGGAGCGGGTCGTTGCTGAAGTCGATGCCGGGCACGACGTTGCCGATGTGCATCGCCACCTGCTCCGTCTCCGCGAAGAAGTTGTCCGGGTTCCGGTTGAGCGTGAGCTTGCCCACCCGTTGGACGGGGACCAGCTCCTCCGGGATGATCTTGGTCGGATCGAGGAGGTCGAACCCGAAGGCGAACTCGTCCTCGTCCTCGACGATCTGGAGCCCCAGCTCGTACTCGGGGAAGCTTCCGGAGTCGATGGCCTCCCAGAGGTCGCGGCGGTGGAAGTCGGGGTCCTTGCCGGAGATCTTCTGGGCCTCGTCCCAGGCCACCGAATGGACGCCGAGAAGCGGCTTCCAGTGGAACTTGACGAAGCGGGACGTGCCCTTGGCGTCGACGAGCCGGAAGGTGTGGACCCCGAAGCCCTCCATCATCCGGTAGCTCCGCGGGATGGCCCGGTCGGACATGACCCACATGACCATGTGCATCGACTCGGGCATCAGCGAGATGAAGTCCCAGAACGTGTCGTGTGCCGACGCGGCCTGGGGCATCTCGTGGTGCGGCTCAGGCTTCACGGCGTGAATCAGGTCGGGGAACTTGATCGCGTCCTGGATGAAGAAGACGGGCATGTTGTTGCCCACCAGGTCGAAATTGCCCTCGTCCGTGTAGAACTTCACGGCGAAACCACGGACGTCCCGGGCCAGGTCCGTGGAGCCGCGTGACCCGGCGACCGTCGAGAAGCGCACGAAGACCGGCGTCTCCCGCTGCGGATCCGAGAGGAACCCGGCCATGGTGTACCGCGCGAGCGATTCGTAGACCTGGAAGACGCCGTGCGCTGCCGAGCCACGGGCGTGGACGATGCGCTCGGGGATACGCTCGTGGTCGAAATGGGTGATCTTCTCGCGGAAGTGGAAGTCCTCGAGCAGCGATGGCCCGCGGGCCCCCGCCTTGAGGGTGTTCTGGTCGTCGTTGACGGCGACGCCCTGGTTGGTCGTGAGCGTGGCATCGCGACCGTCCTCGGTGACGGCCTCGAGCTGCAAGCGCTTCTCGTTCGGGGCAGTTGCGTCGGCCCGTGGCCGCCTGTTCCGGGACGCGTCCGCTGGCTTCGGCACACCAACCTCCTTTGACGACGGATCGGGTGCCGCCGGCGACGGCACCCGCATTCCGGCTCCCTCGAGGTCAGTCCTCGAGCATGTCCTCGCGCGATTGCTTAGCCCGCGCCGCTCCGATGGCCGTGGTGACCTTCTTCTCCTCCTCGGGCGGAGGGATCACCGCGGGCATGCCGAGCGACTCGATCCACAGCTCACGGGCCCAGCCCATCGTGTGGTAGAGGTGCTGGTCCTCCTCTTCCTCGACCTGGCCGTACGCCTCCGAGAGGGCCGCGGCGGACTCGCCGTCGAGGTTCTCGGCGACCTTGCCGATCAGCTCCCAGTTCTGGTGGTCCTTGGTCTCGGCCTCCACGACCGACTCGGCGGCCACCAGCTCTGCGGCGGACGGTCCGCCATCCCGGAGCGCCATCTCCATGGCCTGCACCAGGCCCTGGCCCTTGAACCGGACAACGGCGCGCCCGGGCGTCTCGACCTCGGGATCCAGGCCGATGCGGGCGAAGGTCTCGCGCAGGATCTTCTCGTGGTTCGTGGTCTCAGCGAGGTACTTCTCCCATTCCTCGACGAGCTCCGGGTGGACCGCGCACGCGATTGCCGCTTGGTACACGAGCTGGCCACCGATCTCGGTCTCCAGTGCCTGGTACAGCAGCTCGTTGACCTGGTCTTCGTTCATCTCTCTCTCCTCCGATGCAGTCCTGTTTTTTCGGGACACGTCCGGTCGCGGCGTCCCGCCACCGTGCGCCGGCAGGACGCGACGAGAAAGACCGGTCTCCGGTTCTCTCCGCGAACGCGGGGAGCTCGCAGCCACCCTCCAGGGCGATTCGCTCCCGGCGATCGCCGCGCGCATCACGCTACGCGGCGGACCGTGGCAGTCCGCCCCACGCCGCGTCATCGCGCGTTGCAACGGCGCATCAGGGCTCGGTGCGCGTTCGGCGACAGCGCCGGAACGCGACTGCGACGATGCTGTGCGCATGACCGATGCGAGCCCCGAGGACCGGACCGCGCCGAGCGGCGCCCAACCACCGGCGACGTTCGCGTCGCTGGGCATCCAGCCGGGGCTGGCCGCGACCCTCGCGGAGCTCGGCTACGAGGAGCCAACGCCGGTCCAGCGCGAGGTCATCCCGGTCCTGCTCGCCGGGCGGGACGTGCTGGCCGAGGCGCCGACCGGAACCGGCAAGACGGCCGCCTTCGCGCTGCCGATGCTGGAGCGGCTCGGCCCGCGCGGTCCCGGAGAGGTGCGCACGTGCGCACTGGTGCTCACGCCCACCCGCGAGCTGGCTGTCCAGGTGGCGGAGGCCATCCATCGCTACGGGCAATCGCTGGGCGCCCGAGTCCTGCCCGTCTACGGCGGCCAGGCAATCCACCAGCAGCTGCGCAGCCTCCAGCGCGGCGTCGACGTGGTGGTTGCCACGCCCGGACGGGCCGTCGACCACATCACCAGGGGCAGCCTGCATCTGGATTCCGTCGAGCTCGTGGTGCTCGACGAGGCGGACGAGATGCTGGACATGGGCTTCGCGGAGGACCTCGACGCCGTCCTGACCGCGACGCCGTCCGAACGCCAGACCGCCCTCTTCTCGGCCACGATCTCTCCGCAGATCGCCCGGATCGCCAAGCGCCATCTCCGCGACCCGGTGCGGGTGACCGTCAAGCCGGAGCGCCGCGAACGCGATAGCGAGGCTCGCGTCCGGCAGGTCGCCTACGTGGTCCGGCGGGCCGACAAGCCTGCCGCACTCGGCCGCATCCTCGATCTGGAAGATCCCACCTCGGCGCTCGTCTTCGCGCGCACCCGAGGAGAGGTCGACGAGCTGGCGGAGAAGCTGGCAGCTCATGGGCACGACACGGCGGCCCTGCACGGCGGCATGGCGCAGGAGCAGCGCGACCGCGTCCTGGGGCGGTTCCGCGAGGGCGCGCTGGACGTGCTCGTGGCGACCGACGTCGCGGCCCGCGGGCTGGACATCGAGCACCTGTCCCACGTCATCAACTACGACATCCCGTCGAACCCGGACGCGTACGTGCACCGCATCGGCCGGACCGGACGCGCCGGCCGCGAGGGCGTGGCGATCACGCTCGTCGAGCCGCGCGAGCAGCGGCTGCTGCGGAACATCGAGAGCGCGACACGGACGCGGCTCGAGCTGGGCCGCATCCCGACCGTCGCGGACCTTCGTGAGCACCGCCTCGAAGTCCTGCGTGGCCAGCTCCGCGAAGTGCTGCTGGACGACGGTCTGGACCGCTTCCGCGGCGTGGTGGAGCCGCTCACGGAGGAGTTCGACGTCCTTGACGTCGCACTCGCGGCAGTGAGCCTGGCCCAGAAGGCCACGGATCGTGCTGGGGAATCCGAATCCGAGATCGCATCCGTCGGCTTCTTCGACGACAACCGCGGACCCCGCCGCGGCCCGCTTCCGGGTCGTGGCGCGCCGCTCGGACGGCGGCAGGCTCCGGGTGGGCCGCGGGGCGGGGAGCGGCGGCCGCCCGACGCCGACGGCGCGTGGACGCGGCTCTTCGTGGGGGCAGGGCGCAACGCGGGGCTGCGTCCGGGCGATCTCGTCGGCGCGATCACCAACGAGGCGGGCGTGCCCGGCAGCACGATCGGGGCCATCCAGATCGGCGATCGCTCGTCGCTGGTCGACGTCGCGGAATCCGTGGCGGACGACATCGTCCGCGCGATGAGCCGCGCCGCGATCCGGGGCAAGAAGGTCCCCGTTCGCCGCGATCGGGGGTCGGCCGAGGCGGACGGCAGCTGACCCGGGGGCATCCTGCTTCGGATCGACTGACCGACTCCTGACGTCGGCGGCCGAATCCCAGGGTGTAGGGTGTCGAGGTGGCACAGGCGATCGGTTCGTTCAGCACCCCGGCTTCGCGCTTCGGCAGCAGTCGGCCGGCCAAGGTTGCTGCCCTCGCCATGCTCGCGCTCGGCGCCTCGGTCGCCGCCGCCGGACTGATCCTGATTGGTCAGGGCCTGACGTACGACGACGCCGGGAACATGGGCTACGGCTGGCTGGCGGGGCTCATCGGCTCCGTGGTCGTCGTTGTCGGGCTCGTCCACCTCGTCGATGGCGTCTCGATCTGGCGGCATGGGGGCTGGGCGCGGATTGTGGGGATCGTCATCGGCGCCTGCGGCGCACTGCTTTGCGCCCTGCTCCTGCCAACCGCTTTCAACCCGGTTCATGTCGTCCGGAACGGTGACGAGATCGTGCAGGCGCCCGCGGCGGTGTCCTCGATGCTGCTCGGATTGATGGTCGTCCCGTACGTGGTCGTGCTCCTTGGCCTGATCCTTGGAGGCCGGCACTTCCACCGGGATAACGGCTAGGCCCGTCGCGCCGCCGGTGCTGCTGTAGGCTGCCGCGATGGCCGAGCTCGCCGGGCCCGAGCGCTTGTCTGAGTCCGTCGGATCGCCCGACGACAACGCGCGGACTGACGACCGCGTCGCCGTCGCGCGCCGCGCCGAGGAACGCCGGCTGAGGCCACCCACGCCGCGGGTGGCACTGCTCATCAGCGCCGCCGTGATCGTGGGCGTCATCCTGTACATGGGTCGTGAGGCGCTGGGCCCGTTCATCGTCGGCCTGCTCTTCGTCTACCTCCTCGACCCAGTCGTCGAGTTTCTCGCTCGCCGTCGCGTCCCGCGCTCGCTGGCGATCCTGCTGGTCTACGCGCTGGTCGTGGTCCTGGTCTGGCTGGCCGCCTGGCTCACCCTTCGGCCGCTGGTCGACCAGATCCGCACCTTCGTGAATGACCTGCCGGCGCTGATCCGGCAGGTGGACGATCTCTACCAGCACCTCGACCTGCCGCAGCAGGTGCGCGACTCGATCGACAGCTGGATCGCGGGGCTTGGCTCCGGCGGTCTGAACCTGGGCGTCCTGCTGCCGGTCTTCACGCTGACCGCCGGTCTCGTCAGCGCACTCTTCGGCTACCTGATCATCCCGGTCTGGGCGTTCTACCTGCTCAAGGACCGCTTCGAGCTGACCCGGTCATTCGACCGTTCGCTTCCGTCCGAGTGGCGCGGGGACATCTGGGCGATCGCCGAGATCGTGGAAGGGGTGTTCGGACGGTGGGTCCGCGCGCAGTTGCTCCTCGGCCTGGTGGTCGGGGTTGCCACGTTCGTGGGGCTGCTGCTCCTGAACGCGACGGTCGACCCGATCTTCGGACGCTTCGCCGTGCTGCTCGCGTTCATTGCCGGGGTGCTGGAGCTGCTGCCGATCATCGGCCCGATCATCGCGGCGGTCCCGGCCGTGCTCCTCGCGGCGACGGCGGGTCCGGAAGCGGCCGTCGCGGCGGTGGTTCTCTACGTCGTGGTCCAGCAGGTGGAGAACACCGTGCTGGTGCCGAAGATCCAGGGCAGCGCCGTCCAGCTCCACCCGAGCGCAGTCATCTTCTCGCTGGTGATCGGCGGCGCGATCGCGGGCCTCCTCGGCGCGATCCTGGCGCTCCCGGTCACGGCCGCCGGCCGGGACGTCTACCGCTACCTGTTCCGGAGGCTGTCTCCGACGGCCGATCTGCCCGCCGCGGTCCCAGACCAGGACGCGGCTGCCGCTGAGCTCACCACGTCCGTCGACACCGCGCCAATCCGGTAAGCCGCCTCGTTCTGAGCTCAGTTTCCCGTCTTCACCGCGTCGATGGCCTGGATCTTCTCCCAGACGCTGTTGACGAACGCCTGGGCATCCGCACGGGTCTGGATCGCGCGGTACCGCGCCAGGGTCTCCTCCTTGTGCGCGGGATCGATCTCGAGGTCCGTGCGCAGCGCGGTCCCGAGGAAGCCCGGCAGGTTGCCGACGTCCGCTGGACGCATGTCGTCAGGGCCCACGCCCCACCCCTGGGCGGAGAGCGTGAGCATGTCCGGCCCGCCCGAGTCGGCCGGATCCGGCATGGTCGTCGGACAGTCCGTCCGCGGCGAGCTCAGCGACGCCAGCGCCGTGACGTTCCTGGCAGCGGCATCGCGGGCGGTCAGGGGGGACACCCCGAAGATCGCCTCCACGGTCGCCGGGATGGAGGCATGGTCGTAGAGCCGGTGATCGATCAGGTTGCGCGGGATCAGGGGCGACACGATCACCGCCGGAACCCGGGGTCCGTACTGGTCGAAGGCGAACCCGAAGTGGTTGAACCTCGAGCCCGGCTGGGTGTCGCCCGGCGGGATGGCGCGGCCCGGGTGGCCGCCGTCGTAGAACCCGCCGTGCTCGTCCCAGGTCACGATCAGGAGGCTGCTGTTCCAGAGTGACGAGTTGCGCAGCGCGTCGTAGGTGGACTTGATCAGCGCCTCCCCGTGCGTCACGTCGTCCATGGGGTGCTGTGACTGGCCGCCCGTGTAGGTGCCGTTGAGCCAGTCGCCGTAGTTCGGCTCGATCAGCGTGAAGGCGTACGGGTAGTCGCCCGAGTTCACATCCGAGGCGAAGTGCTTGTCGTAGCTCCGGATGCCGAAGTAGTTGACGCCCTTGAAGAACGCGGAGATCGGCAGGTCGTCGCCGGCGTAGATGCGCCAGCCGCCGTTGCCGCCCTTCTTGTCCAGGGCCTGGAAGATGGAGCCGGCGCGGAAGTCGACGCCGGTGATCGCCCATTCCGCCATCTCGCCCTTGGTGGGGCTGTGGTCCAGGCCGTCCGACGAAGCCGCAAGCGAGAAGAACCGGTTGGGCCACGTCGGGCCCGGCATCGACGCCCACCATCCGTCGCAGACCGCGAACTCCTCCGCGAGCTTCATCAGGACGGGCAGCTCGTCCGTGCTGTAGCACTTCATGATCTCGCCCGGCATGTCCTTCCCGCCGTTCAGCACGTAGTTCGCCACGAACCCGCTGTCGTTCACCGGGGGATACGGACCACCGAAGGGATAGGTGGCGCCCGGGCCGCAGAGCTGCTCCAGGACATCGGTGAACTCGTGGCCCGGGTCGAGCGGCATCACGAAGTCCGCCGGCTGCGTGGCCGGATAGGACTTGCCGCCGTAGTCGTTCGACTCCTTGCCGTCAACGCCGCGAATGGCCGTCGGCTGACCGGTCTCTGCGTCCGTGCCGGTGATGCCGCTGAAGCCGAGCATGTGGTCGAGCGACCGGTTCTCGAGCATCAGCAGGAACACGTGCTCGATCAGTTGGGTGACCTTCGACCAGCCCGGCGTGGTGGGCGTGATGGCGATCGTGACCGTCAGCGGATGGCCGCCCTTGTTGTACGCCAGGACGCCGGGACCGCCGACGCTGTTGTCGGAGCTCCAGACCGGACAGCTGCCGTACCAGGCGTACTGCCGCAACTGTCCGTTGACGACCGCCGTGAAGTAGACGGTGCCCTCCGCCCCGCGGGCCCAGTACGGATCGTTGAGGTGGACCTGGTGCGGCTGCCCGTCGCTGGGGATCTGCGTGGGGCCGTCGTAGGTCGCGTCCGTCAGGGACGACTTCAGGTACGAGAGTGGCACGCCGAGGTTGTTGGTGATCTGGAAATAGACCCCGAAGTCAGCCACCGTCGTGCCCTCCGCGCGGCCCGACTACGCCTGCCCATCTGGCGCGCCAGGCCATCGGGCCCCGCGGCACGATGGTACGAGCCTCGAGCGCGGGAAACAAGCATTTGTTGACGAGCGATGGTCGGACGACTGCGGCTCCGGCACAGCCGTCTCCGGACCGTCGCGATCATCTCGGGAGTGAGGGATCTGGAGCGGGAGACGGGGTTCGAACCCGCGACATTCAGCTTGGGAAGCTGACACTCTGCCAACTGAGTTACTCCCGCTCGGGAGGCGCATCCGGGCGCCCGTAGAGGGTACAACGAGGCGGCAACGGCGATGCGCGGCGGGCAACCGGCGGAGTCGAGGCCACGGCCTTTGACGCGTCGATTAGCCTCTGCGCACAGCGCGACTGAGCGTCGCCGCGGGTCAGCGATTGGAGGGTCTCGAGGGCATGGCGCAGGCGGCGCGAACGCGAGTCGGAATCATCGGCCTGGGGACGATGGCCCGCTACCACCTCGAGGAGATGCTCGGGCGCGCGGACACTGAGGTGGCGGCCGTCTGCGAGCCGTCGCCGGAGGCCTATGCGCTGGCGGCCGAGCACTTCGTCGAGCGTGGCCTGCCAGTCCCGCCCAACGAGCCGGACTGGACCCGGTTCGTGGCGACCCATGCTGAGAAGCTGGATGCGGTCTTCATCGTCACGCCGCACGCCCTGCACTTCGTCCAGGCGGTTGCCTGCCTCGAAGCCGGCCTGGACGTGCTGCTCGAGAAGCCGATGGTGATGAGCGCCGACGAGGCGACCCGCCTGATCGAGGCCCGCGACCGCACGGGGCGCCTGGTCGTCGTCGCGTTCCAGGGCAGCCTCTCGACACAGGTTCGCGAGGCGTCGCGGCTGCTGCGTTCCGGCGAGCTCGGCGACATCCTCAACGTCAACGCGACGGTCTGGCAGAGCTGGAGCGCCGCCACGGAGGGAACCTGGCGCCAGCGTCCGCAGATGTCCGGCGGCGGCTTCCTCTTCGACACGGGCGCCCACATGCTCAACACCGTGCTGGACCTCGCGGGCGAGGAGATGACCGAGGTCGCGGCGTGGCTCGAGAACGACGATCACCCGGTGGACGTCCGGGCCGTCGTCATGGGGCGCCTCGCGTCTGGCGCCCTGGTGACGCTGAACGCGTGCGGGACGGCGATTCCGTCGTGCCACTCCGACATCCGGGTCTTCACGACCAAGGCGATCCTGCGGACCGGCGTGTGGGGCGAGACGCTCCAGATCCAGCGCGCCGGCCAGAAGCGGCTTCGCAATATCGGCACGGGCACGCAGATCCACGTTTGGGAGCAGTTCCTCAACGTGCGCGACGGCCGGATGGCGAACCCGAGCCCGCCAGAGGTCGGACTGAGGATGGCACGCCTCTGGGACGCCATTCGAGCGTCGTCGGCGCGCGGCGGCGCCGTCGTCGCCACGCAACCTGCGCCCGAAGCCACGCCGCTCCTCCTGCCGGAGATCGATGTCGCTCCACTTTTCCCGGCGCTCGACGGGCCGCCGCCGGTTCCGGACGTGGCGGTCTGGTGACCCGCGTCACCGTCTGGAACGAGTTTCGCCAGGAGCGGTCGGACCCGGCGGTCCGCGAGATCTATCCCGACGGCATCCACACGGTCGTCGCAAGCGGGCTGCGCGACGCAGGCCTCGACGTGCGCACGGCAACGCTCGACGAGGCCGGCCACGGGCTCCCGGACTCCGTGCTCGCGGAGACCGACGTCCTCACCTGGTGGGGCCACATCGCGCACGACGAAGTCCCGGACGCGCTGGTCGACCGAGTCCAGCGGCGCGTCCTCGAGGGGATGGGCCTGATCGTCCTCCACTCCGGACACCACTCGAAGATCTTCCGCCGGCTCATGGGCACGGGCTGCAACCTGAAGTGGCGCGAGGCCGGCGAGCACGAGCGGCTCTGGGTCGTGGACCCGTCGCATCCGATCGCCAGCGGGCTGGGCGAGGGCTTCCTGATCGAGCACGAGGAGATGTACGGCGAGCAGTTCGACATCCCGGCCCCTGACCGGCTCGTCCTGATCGGCTGGTTCCAGGGTGGTGAGGTGTTCCGCAGCGGCTGCTGCTTCGCCCGCGGCCGCGGCCGGATCTTCTACTTTCAGCCAGGGCACGAGACGTATCCCACGTATTACCAACCCGAGGTCCGGCGCGTCATCGCGAACGCCGTCGCCTGGGCGGCCCAACCGGCGGGCGACCAGCCGACATTCGGAAACCGCCAGCCCCTCGAGAGCCTCTGAACGCGGGCCCGCGGCGCGTTCATTGACACGCGCCGCAAGGCGCGGCCAGAATTCAAGACCCCGTGGCGGTGCCCCAGCAATGCCGCGCCGGGGACAACTCATGGAAAGGTCAGGAATGCCGCTTTATCTCGACACGCACAAGCACGTCCCGGGGCTGACCGCCGATGGCGTCGCCGCCGCGCACCGGGCCGACCTCGACGTCCAGGGCAAGCACGACGTGAGCTACCTGCGCTACTGGTTCGACGAGGCGACCGGCAAGGTCTACTGCCTCGCCGAGGCCCCCAGCGCCGAGGCCATGATCGCCGTCCACACCGAGGCACACGGCCTGCTCGCGGACGAGATCGTCGAGGTCAAGGAAGGATCGTAGCCACCGCCGCCGCCGGCGTGAGGCGGCGACCCTCGGCCCGGGCATCCTCGAAGGGCGTTTCGCCGAGCAACGAACGGACCTGTTCGCGGCACTCCTCGTACTCCTCCCGAACGGCACGCGGGACGGGTGCCCTGATCAGGTCGCGCACGCGGTCCGCCGCACCGAGCAGCACCGCCGCGCCGCGCGGATCGCTGGCCGTGACCAACGAGGCGAGCTTCTCCATCACCGATGCCGTGCCGGGCAGGTCGCCGAGCCTGCGCCGGATGGTCAACGCCTCGACGTAGAGCCCTCTCGCGCGATCGAGCTGGTCGGTCTTCGCGGCGACCTCACCCAAGTGGGCCAGCGCACGGGCGACCCCACGTTCTTCGCCGATGCCGCGCGAGATCGTCAGCGCCTGGTCGAACAGGCGTGACGCCTCCTCGTACTGAGCCTGCCGCACCAGCGTGACCCCGAGGCTGTCCAGCGCGAACGCCTCGCCCCACTTGTCGCCGGCCTGGCGGAACGCCGCGAGGCCCTCGTCGTAATGGGTCCGCGCTAGCTCGGGATCGCCGTCGAGCGCCACCGCTTCGGCCATGTTGACGACGGCGAAGCCGAACACTCGCGGGTCGCCCACTTCGCGCGACCACGCCAGGCCGTACTGGTAGAGCTGGCGCGCGGTGCCGTAGTCCCCGGACAGCACGGCGGCATTCGCGAGGTTGTTGGCCGCGAACGCGATGCCGCGCGGCTCGCCAACCTCCCGGTGGAGCTCCAGGCTGCGTTCGTGGAGTGCCGAAGCGCCCGCGTGGTCCCCCAGCATGAACGCCAGGATGCCGGCTCCCGTATAGGCGTCGGCCTGGAGGGACGAGACCTCGCCACTGGTCGCCTCGAGGAAGCGCTCCAGCCAGCCGCGGCCCTCGGCCAGGTGACCGTGGATCTCCCAGAAACGCCACAGTCCGGCGGCGAGCCGCAGCCCTTCGCGCTGCTCACCCGGCTCGTCGAGGCTCCACTGCAACGCGGCACGCAGGTTGTCGTGTTCCCGGTCGAGGCGCTCCAGCCAGTCCGCCGACTCGGCGCCGCGGAAGAACACGG
Source organism: Chloroflexota bacterium (assembly GCA_034667005.1). Classification (GTDB taxonomy): domain Bacteria; phylum Chloroflexota; class Limnocylindria; order Limnocylindrales; family CSP1-4; genus JAFMJV01. The sequence goes on along the minus strand of JAXDKU010000061.1, from coordinate 20,808 downwards.
GCTCCGCCTGCGCGACCATGGCCAGGTACCAGTCCCGGTGGCGGCGCAGCGAGTCTGCGGCCTCGCCCGACTCGAGCAGCCGGTCGCGCGCGTACTGCCGGATCGACTCGAGCTGCCGGTAGCGACCTTCCGCGCCCTCGGTGTCCGCGATCAGGAGCGACTTGTCCACGAGCCTCGCGAGGAGGTCGATCACCGCGTACCGGTCGACGGGATCGCCGGAGCAGACCTCCTCGGCCGCTTCGAGCGAGCACCCGCCGACGAAGACCGCGAGGCGCCGGAAGAGGGCGCGCTCGTCCTCGGCCAGCAGGTCGTGGCTCCAGTCGATGGTCTGCCGCAGCGTCTGGTGCCGCGGGATGGTGATGCGGCTGGAGCCGGTGAGAAGCCGGAACCGGTCGTCCAGGCGGGCGGCGATCTGCTCGACGGGGAGCGCCCGGACACGGGCGGCGGCAAGCTCCAGCGCGAGGGGCACGCCATCGAGCCGTCGGCAGACCTGCCCGATGGCCGCGGCGTTCCGTTCGGTCACCTGGAACCCCGCCACGGCCGCCATGGCGCGCTCCACGAACAGCCGCACGGCCTCGCACTGGCTCAGCTCGGCCACCGTGACGGCGTCCGCGTCGGGGAGTGACAGCGACGGCACCGGGAACGCAGTCTCGCCGGCGATCGCGAGGCTCTCCCGGCTGGTGGCGATGACACGCAGCGAGCCGCACGCACGCAGCAGCCCGTCGATGGCGCGGGCGGTCTCCTCGAGCAGGTGCTCGCAGTTGTCGAAGACCAGCAGCACGCGCCGCCCGCGCAGATGCTCCTTGAGCGTGTCGATCATGGGCTGGCCAGGCGCCGGCATGAGGCCGATGGCCGATGCGATCGACGGCACGACGAACGCCGGGTCCGTCAGCGCCCCGAGGTCCACGAACCAGATGCCCTCGTCGAACTCGTCGATCAGCTCCCCGGCGATCTCGATGGCGAGGCGCGTCTTGCCCACGCCACCCGGGCCGGTGAGCGTGAGCAGCGGCGCAGCGACGAGCGTGCGCTTGGCCTCGACGATCTCGCGCTGGCGGCCGACGAACGTGGTGAGCTGCCGTGGCACGTTGTTGAGCCGCGAGTCGATCGACCGGAGCGGCGGGAAGCCGCGGACGAGGTCAGGGGCGACGACCTGGTAGAGGTGCTCCGGCGAGGGCAGGTCCTTGAGCTGGTGCTCCCCGAGGTCCACGAGCTGGATGCCGGCAGGCAGGTCCCCACCGGCAAGGTCCCGCGATGTCTGCGACAGCAGGATCTGGCCGCCGTGCGCCGCCCCGGAGATGCGCGAGGCACGGTGGACGTCGATGCCGACATAGCCCATGGACCCGGTCACCGGCTCGCCGGTGTGGAGCCCCATCCGCACGCGCACCGGCAGCGGCCACTCGTGTGCGGCCAGCGCGCGCTGTCCGGCGACTGCCGCGAGCAGCGCCTGGCGAGCGCGCGGGAACGCGTAGAAGAGGCCGTCCCCGGCGGTGTCGACCTCTGTGCCGTCGTGCGCGGCGAAGGCATCGCGCAAGAGCCGGTGGTGGTCAGCCAGCAGGGGCTCGTACCGGCCGCCGAGCTCGCGCAGGAGCCGGGTGGAGCCCTCGATGTCCGTGAAGAGGAGCGTGACCGTTCCGCCGGCGACACTGGTCATACCGCGAGCATGGCGCAATCGGCGGCGGCGCGAGTCGCCTAGGGAGCCACCTCCGGCGCGCGGGGCGCGCGGCGCCACATCCAGGCACCCGCTGCGATGCCCGCGAGCGCCGGTACCGCGAGCCAGATGAACAGGCCGATGAGGACCAGCCGCAGCATGGCAAGGTCGGACCCCGAGACGCCGGTCGCCGGCGCGTCCCGGATCCCGTCGCGCAGGTCGTCCACGGCCGCCTGGAGCCGGACGAGATCGGCGCCGACGGCCTGCGCGTCCTCGGCGTTCGAGCCCAGCGCTCCGGCCGTCCCGGTCAGCTCGATAGAGAGCGCCGAGAGTTGGGTCGAGGCACGGGTGAAGCCGCCCGACACGCCGGCGAACGGCTGGCTGCCCAGGATGTCCACGTTCAGGGCGTTCGCGAGCTCCGTCATCGTGAAGGAAACGTCGTTGGAGAGCGTGGCCGCATCGGCGACGGCGAGCTCCGCCTTGGCCAAGCTCGCGTCGATGCCCGAGATGGTCTCGGCCGCGTTCCCCAGCGTGATCGAGGCCGTGTCGAGCGCACGCGTGAGCGAGCGTCGCTGCTGCTCGAAGGCGGTCGAAAGCCCCTGGACGCGGTCGAGGACTCCGACGACGCCCGTCCCCACGACGGCGAGGACGATGAGCCCGATGAGCCCGTAGGCGATGAGCCCGACTGCGATCAGCCTCGTGCGAGGAGACGCCCCCGCGACAGCGGCCACGCGGTCAACCCCGCGCCATCACGCGCCGGAGCAGGATCGTGGTGATCAGCAGCAGCGCCACGGCCGTGCCGGCGAGCGCCGCGAGCTCCCAGCCGGCGGTCGTGCCGCCCCGGAGCATCAGGTCCTGGAGCAGCCGGATGCCGTGGGTGACCGGCAACGCGTACGCCACGGCCTGCACGGGCGTGGCGAAGTCCTCCACCCGCAGCACGAAGCCGCTGAAGAACACCGACGCCAGCAGCAGCAGGAGGGAGAGCTGGACCGCCTGCCGCTCCGATCCGGCGACGACCGAGATGAGCAGCCCGAGGCCCAGCGACGCGAGGACCACGAGCGCCACAACGCCCGCGATCAGCGGGATGCTGCCGAGGATCGGGACGTGCACCAGGTTCACGGCGCCGGCCGTGACCGCGACGGCGATCACCGTGCCGATGATGCCGAACCCGATGACCTTGCCGAGCAGCAGCTCCAGCGACGTCACCGGGGAGATGCGGAACAGTTCCATCGCGCCATTCTCCCGCTCGCGGACGAACGACAGGGCGCTCAACGTCACGGCCATGTGCTGGAGCACGAGGGCCAGGACGGCCGGCGCGAAGAACGCGATGAGTGGCGGCTGCGTCGGCGCCACGTTCCGGGTGACGGCGACGGTCGGTGCCGCGATGACGCTGGGCGGCACCTCCACCTGCGCCGCGCCGCCGGCAGCCTGAAGGATCCACGTCTCGCCGCGCTCGGCGGCCTTGGTCAGGATCTCCTTGTTGAGTTCGGCCGACAGCGTCTGCGAGAGGAAGTGCAGGTACGCGTCGACGCCCGGGTCGATCTCGTTGTACTCCAGGCCCAGCTCGGCGCGGCGGCCCTCCCGCAGGGCCTGGACCGCGTCCGACGGCGCGATGACCACGAGATCGATGAGCTGGGCCACCAGCTCCGCGCGTGCCTGCTCAGGGTCGTTGTCGACGCGGTTGATCTGGAGTGCCGGCCCGGCGAGGCCCTGGTAGTACGACGCATCTCGCGAGATCGCCAGGCTCTCGGGGAGCACGAGCACCGCCTGGACCGGCGGCCGGACGCCGGAATAGCCGAGCCCGAAGAGCGCCATGATCGCGAAGGGCCCGACAACCAGGCTGAGGAAGGCGCCGGGGCGCCTGACGATCTGAAGAATCTCCTTCTTGACCTGCGCGTAGATCCGCGTCGCGCTCTTGGCGAAGCGCATCAGCGCGGCCTCGCGGCAACGGTCGGGATGTGGCCGCCCATGGCCGCGGTCGCCCCTCCACCTGCCGCGCGAGCCTGGTCGTGCTGTTCCACGAGGAGGCCGAACAGCTCGTCGAAGGACGGGCGGTGCTCGCGGCTCGAGGCGATCTCCGCGCCGGCCGCACGGAACGCGGCGACCACGTGCGGGGTGGCCTCGCCGGCGTCCTGGCAGACGACGAGCATCGACGTTGGGCCCTTCTGGCGGACGTCGATGACGCCCTCGATCGGCGCCAGCCGGCGGACGTCGAACGTCGACTCGGTCTCGACCTCCAGCACGTCCCCGCCGAGCGCCTTGCGCCGCAGGTTGTCCGGCGTGGCCAGTGCGGCAAGCTGGCCGCTCGAGATGAGGGCGACGGCATCGCAGTACTCGGCCTCGCCGACGTATTGCGTCGTCACGAGCAGGGTGCACCCCGTTTCGCGGAGCCGGTGGAGCTCCTGCCAGATGCGCTGGCGAAGCAACGGGTCCACGCCCGCCGTGGGCTCGTCGAGGAAGAGGACCGTCGGCTCATGGACGAGCGTGCAGGCAAGCTCCAGCCGTCGCTGCATGCCGCCTGACAGCTGCGACGCCCGACGGCCCCGCTCGTCCCACAGCTCGACGAGCTCCAGGACCGCCCGGACGCGCTGCCGCCGGCGCCGCCAGAGCATCCCGAAGAGCGAGCCCATGAAGTGGACGTTCTCCGCGACGGTGAGGTCCGGGTAGAGCACGAACGACTGCGGCATGTACCCGAGGCGCTCCCGCGTGGCGCGGTGGAAGTGCCTCGGATCGTCGCCGAGGACGCGCACCGTGCCAGAGGTCGGGGCGAGGGCTCCCGTCAGGACGCGGACGGTGGTGGTCTTGCCCGCTCCGCTGGGGCCGATCAGCCCGAGGATCGCCCCCGGCTGCACGCCGAGCGAGATGGTGTCGATGCCCACGACATCGCCGAACCGGCGCGAGACGCGGTCCATCAGCACGGCCGGCGGCTGGTCCGGGCCCGGCTGTGAAGCGTGCGCATCCAGAAGTGGCGCGGCCGGCACGGGCGGAAGGCCGGCGGCCTGCTCGGCGGCGAGCGGCTGCGGGGCCATTGCGCCGTAGGGCGGCGGGACCGGCGCGGCAGGTGGCTGCGGCGCGCCGGGCGGTTGCGGCTGCGGCGCCGCGGGCGGCTGGGTCGCGGGCATTGCGGTCAAGCGGCTCTCCCTCGTGCGTACGGCCTCGCGGTCATCCGTCGCTGGCGCAGCCTGCCCGAGCGGCGCTTGCGTGCGGTGCGGGCACAGCCCTCCGACGCGCTGCAAAGCCATGCCGAAGTGCGGCCCGGTAGCCTGTAGGCATGCCCACGGCGCTCCCCATCCTCGAGATCGGCATGGTCCTGCTCGCGGCGGCCGGCGCCGGCTGGCTGGCGCGCCGGGTGGGGCTTCCGGCCGTGGTCGGGTACCTGGCCGTCGGGCTCGTCGTCTCGCCGTTCACGCCCGGCTACGTGGCCGACCGCCAGCACCTGGAGCTCCTCGCCGACGTCGGCGTCGTGCTGCTGCTGTTCGAGGTTGGCATCGAGATCGACCTTGCCCTCGTGAGCCGGCAGCACCGCGGCCTGCTCTTCGCCGCCCCGGCCCAGACCATCATCACGACCCTGGCCGGCGGCGCGGTGATGATGGCGGCCGGCTTCGCGCCTGCCGTCGCCCTCACCATCGGCCTGGCCGTGGCGCTGTCTTCGAGCGTCGTGATCGTGAACATCACGCGGAGCCGGCGACGCAACACGGACCGCGACACCGAGACTGCCCTGCTCGGCTGGAGCGTGCTCCAGGACGTGACCGGGGTCGCCATCGCGGCGGTTCTGATCGCCCTGGTGGACACCGCCGCGCGCCCCGTTGAGGTCGCGCTGCTCAGCCTGGGGGGCTTCGTGGTCCTCTCGGTGGTCGCCGCCGCGTTGCTGCCCCAGGCCCTGCGGCGGCTCCACGGCGAGTCGGACCTCTTCCTGATCGTGTGCATCGCGGCCGGCCTCAGCGTGGCCGGCCTCGGCGCCGTGGTGTTCGGCATTCCCCTGGCCCTGGCCGCATTCGTCGGCGGCCTCACGGTGACGGAGAGCGGCGAGGCGGCCGAGGCTCGCCGGCGGCTCCGGCCCTTCCGGGACGTGTTCGCGGTCCTCTTCTTCGTGGCGATCGGCACGCTGCTCGATCCCAACGCCCTCGGTCGCGGGCTCGGCTGGGTCGTGCTGCTGATCGGGCTGCTGATCGGCGGGAAGACGCTGGTCGCGTACGTCCTCGCGCGCGTCGCCAAGCTGTCGCGGCCCTCGCAGGTGGCCATCGGCCTGAGCCAGGTCGGAGAGTTCAGCTTCGTGCTGGCCACCCTGCTGGTGGCGGCCGGCCGCATCCCGGAGGAGCTGCACGCGGCGCTGCTGGCCGTGGTGGTATTGAGCATCGCGATCTCGGCAGTGGCCGCGCGCCTGCCCCTGGCGGGATGGCGGCCGGAGGCTGCGCCCGAGACAGCCTGACCAAGCTCGGACGCCCAGAAGCTGGTCAGTCGAGGGCGGCCACCGTACTGACGGCCGGCGGACCGTTCAGCGCCTGTTCGGTGTCGCCACGCCGGAACAGGATCACGGCGGCTGCGGCGCCGAGGCCAATGACCGCGGCGGAGAGCAGGAAGACGGACCGCACGCCAAGGAACTGCCCGGCCAGGCCGGCGAAGGCCATCGAGATGACGGTCGCCCCCGAGACCACGGAGTTGAGGAGCGCCGCGACCCGGCCGCGCACCTTCGGCTCGGTGGCCGTCTGGACAATCGTCGTGACCGCCGCCTGGAGCGGCGTGATCACGAGGCCGACGGCGAACAGCAGGATCACCACTTGCCAGACCGCGGTCACGCCCGCAAGGAGCGCCACGACGCCAGCCGTACCGCCCATCGTGACCCCGACGATGACACCGGGCTTCACGCCACCGAGCCTCGCGGCGAGCACGGCCGCCGCGAGGATCATGCCGGCGGTCTGCGCGCCGTCGATGGCCGCGAACCAGGCCGGCGAAACTCGCAGGTCGTTGATCAGCAGCGGGACGAACAGCACGTTCACCGCCCCGATGCCCAACATCACCACGGACGACGAGATCAACGTCGCCACGAGCCACGGGGATCGCCTGACGACCGCGATCCCCTCGCGGATCTCGCGCACGATGGACGGCGGCGGGCCGTCAGCGGCACGGGCGCCAACCGGGAGGCGCGTCCGCAGTCCCAGGAGCAGCACGAACGACAGCAGGAACGTCCCGGCGTCGACCACGAACGCGGGCCAGGTCTCGTGACCGAGCGAGACGAGAAGGCCGGCTGCGCCTGTCCCAAGGACCATGGCGACGATGCGGGTGCCCTGGGACAGCGAATTGGCCGCCATCAGGCCGTGGCGCGGCACGATCTCGGAGACGAGCTTCATGCGCGCGGGGGTGAAGAAGGTGCCGACGGACGACTCCAGGAGCCCCAGCACGAACAGCACCCAGATCATGTCCGCGGAGCGCACGACGACGAGACCGAGCACGAGCGCCACCCGCAGCAGGTCGGAGGCAAGCATCACCCTCCGCGGGTCCCATCGGTCGACCCATGCGCCGGCCACCACGCCGATGGTCACCTGCGGAACGGCGAGCACGATGGCCATGGCGGCGAGGGCGGCGAGTGAGCCGGTCAGCTGGTTCACGACCAGCAGCAGCGCGAGGTTGGTCAGGGCGTCGCCGAAGTCGGAGATGGCCTGGGCGCCGAAGATCCGACGGTAGTCGTGGATCCGCAGGACGCCTCGGGCACCGAGCGGCGGGGGCACCTCGGGTGTCCGGGCCGCAGGTGAATGCGCCGGATGCGCGTCAGTCGCCGCCATCGGGTTGCTCCTCGGACCCAGCCCGCGGATAGAAGGCGAGCGTCAAGCCGTAGCTCTGCGCGTCGGGTGCGTCGGCCGCGTCCTCGCCGTCCCTGTCCGCGAGGGCCTCCAGCGTCTCGATGAGCCGGGCCGCGTCCTCGGGGCGCAGCCGCAGGTGCGAGCGGGAGAGCACGGTCCGCCGCGGAGAGGGCGGGTCGTCGCCGAGCCCGGCCACGCCGGCGGCGATCGCCCGCTTGAAATCGGCCGCCGTTGTGCCGAGGACCGAGTCGATCGCCCGGCCGAGCACGTCGCGGCTCTCCGAATCCGCAGCCGACTCGGCCGTCTTGAGGAGGGTGCTATCCACCTTGTACTGCTTCGCCGCCGGGACGTAGCGCTTCTCCAGGATCCCCGAGACCATGCGGCTTTCCGCGACCAGCAGGAGGCCGTGCTCCTCCAGCAGGTTCACGTGGTAGTAGAGCCTGGTCGAGCTCTGGCCGAGCTCCCGGGCGACCTCCTTCACGCTGCGCGGAACGCCGCGCGTGCGCCCGAAGGCCTCGATGAGCTGGAGCCGGAGCGCGTCGCTGAGGACGCGGAGGACGGCGAGATCCGAGACCACCAGCTCGTCGGCTGGCCGGATCGCTCCAGCTGCCGTGTCCCTGGGAGGTACGGATGCATCCGAACGGGTTGCCGAGTCATCGTTCACTCCTGCTTGATCATTCAGCATGTAATGAATGCTCACGGTCCATAGAGCGTTTGTCAAGCCCTGGATTCGAAGCGGGGCCCGGTACCCGCGTCCTCGAACTGGCACGATGGCCGCCTCCATGCAGCCCATGCGGACGACCCTGCTCTGGATGGCTCGGAACGGCTGGCTTCGAGACCACCTTCCCCGGCTGCCGTTCGCGCGCCGCGCGGTCCGCCGCTTCATGCCGGGGGAGCACGTCGAGGACGCTGTCGCGGCCGCCGACCGGCTCGACGGGCAGGGCTTCGGCGTTCTGTTCACGCGTCTCGGCGAGAACATCACGGACCGCGCGCAGGCCGACGAGGTGGCGGAGCACTACCACGACGTCCTCGAGCGAAGCCGAGCGCGGACGGAGGCCGCGGGCAGCCGGCCGATCGAGATCTCGGTCAAGCCCACCCAACTGGGCCTGGACATCGACGAAGGGCTCTGCGTGGAGCACTGCGAAGCGCTGGCCCGCCACGCCCAGGAGGCCGGCACCTGGTTCTGGCTGGACATGGAGGGCTCCGGCTACACGGAGCCGACCGTGGCCCTCTACGAGCGGCTGAAGCGCGAGCATCCCCGGGTTGGGATCGCCCTTCAGGCCTACCTCCGGCGGACCGCGTCGGACGTCGAGCGGCTGCTGCCACTGGAGCCGTGCGTGCGCCTGGTCAAGGGCGCGTACGACGAGCCGGCGGCGGTGGCGTATCGGAAACGCGAGGAAGTCGACGCGAGCTACGAGCGCCTGGCCGGCACGCTCGCGGTGGCCGCCGGCCAGGGACGGGCACGGCTCGCGCTCGGCACGCACGACACGGAGCTGGTCGCCCGGATCAGCGCGACCGCGGAGGCTGCGGGCGTGCCTCGCGGCGCGACCGAGGTCCACATGCTGTACGGCATCCGCCAGGACGAGCTGGTCCGCCTCGCCGCCGACGGCTACGCCTGCTTCAGCCTGGTCGCGTACGGCGAGTTCTGGTACGCGTGGTACATGCGCCGCCTGGCCGAGCGGCCCGCGAACGTGGTGTTCGCCCTGAGGCAGTTGCTGCCGTAAGGCCGATGCGACGGGACCGCTGTCGCAGCCCTGCGAGTCCTTCGCGGCCGTCCGTGGCGCCCCTGCTATCGTGCGGAGCGTGGAGCTTCGCGTGGAGTGGCTCGGACGGATCCCATACCGGGAGGCGTGGGATCGCCAGCACGACCTGGTGGCGGCGCGGGTCGCGGGCGACCTGCCGGACACGCTCCTCCTTCTCGAGCATCCCGCGGTCCTGACGCTCGGACGGCATGCCGACCGGGCGCACGTGCTCGCATCCGAGGATGAGCTGGCGCGTCGCGACGTGGAGCTCATCCAGGTCGAGCGCGGCGGGGACGTGACGTATCACGGGCCGGGGCAGCTGGTCGCCTATCCCATCGTCAAGCTGGCCGACCGCGGCCTGCTCCTGCGGCCGTTCGTGCGCGCGCTGGAGGCTGCCATGAGCGATCTCGCCGCGACGTACGGCGTCGACGCCGGCCATCGGGATGCCTACCCGGGCTGCTGGATCGCGCCGGAATCGCCCTTCCCGCGCAAGCTCGGAGCGCTGGGGCTGAAGCTCGAGCGAGGCGTCAGCTACCACGGCATCGGCTTCAACGTGACCACCAGGCTGTCCGACTTCGCCGTGATCGACCCGTGCGGGCTGGCGGGGCTGGACGTCACGTCGATCGCGCGCGAGGCGGGCTGGAGCGGCGAGGCGGGAGAGCCGTCGACGGCCTCCGTGGAGGTCGCGGGGCGGCGGTTCGCGCACGCGTTCGAGCAGCGGCTGTCCGAGGCCGCCCGTTCGAAGGCGGCCCTCGGCACTGCGGCCTGACGGGAGCGCTCGGCGGATGGCCGGCGGCCTGTTCGAGCTTCGCCGGGACGACATCACCGGGTGGTGGGTGGCCGTGGTGGTCGACCGCGAGTTCGACCGCTCCCGCTTCGCGCTGCCGGCCCGGCCCGTCCCAGGCGGCGACGACCGCTGCCAGAACTGCGCGCTTCCGGCGGCGCCCGGACAGGTCTGGGTCCGCGCGCTGAAGCCGCAGGCCTTCACCGTCGCGGGAGGCGAGCGCGACGCGCGCGAGGAAGGTCGCGACGAGCGTGACCCCGAGCTGGGGCTCCTCGGAGACATCGGGTCGTGGCAGACGATCGTGGCGCCGAAGGGCCACCACGGAACGCTGGCCGATGAGTCCGAGGCGGTCGTGCTCCAGATGCTCACGCACGCGCGGGACCAGATCGGGGTGGCACGTGCCGGGAGCGGGACGCAATACCTCCAGGTGGTCCAGAACTGGGGCGCGCAGGCGGGCGCGCGGACGAACCATCTCTGCCTGGACTTCTACGATCTGCCCCTGATCCCCCATCGCATCGGCGAGGAGCTGGGCGGCGCGGCACGCTACGTGATCCGCGAGGGGACCTGTCCCTTCTGCCGGCTCGTCAGGGACGAGGTGGCCGGCAGGCAGCGGCTGGTGTTCGAGGACGCGGCCAGCGTCTGCTTCGCGCCGTACGCGTCGCGCTCTCCGTTCGAGCTGTGGGTGGTGCCCCGCCATCACGAGGCAGATTTCGGGCGCGCCACCGACGCCCAGCTGACCAGCGCGGCCGAGACGCTCCGCAAGGTGCTGCGGCTGCTCGACGCCCTGGACGGCCCGGCCTACAACCTGGTGCTGCACACGGCGCCGCTCCACGAGCGCGTCGACGACACGTACCACTGGCACTGGGAGATCCACCCGCGACTTCGCGCGATCGCCGGGCTCGAGCTCGGGACGGGCCTGCCGGTGAACCCCGTGAGCCCCGAGGATGCCGTGGAGGAGCTCCTTGCCGCGGCGTCGGCGGGGAACCGGGCGCGGGCCACCGCGGCCGGATCGCGCGACGCGGAAGCCGACGCGGCGACGTCGGACGCGCGCGTGGCCCATGGCGCGGGTGCGGCGGCCGCTGCGGGAGTCGCCTCCGCGCCTGCCGGCCGATCGTGGGACGAGTTCCCGCGGGAGGGCGTCCGATGACGCCGGTGCCGGTCCGGGCTCCTCGTGGAAACCAGGCTGCGGCGTCACACGTCGGGACGCTCATGCGTCTCAAGGCAGCCAATCGTGTGCCCGCATCGCGGCATGCGCGCGGCCAGGGCCTCGTAGCCGTGGATCTCGACTTGGACCGAGGGGTGGGATTGGAACCAGCGTCCAGGACGCGATCAGCGAGGCGAACAGAGTGACGCAGGATCGCGCGACTGCCCGCGCCTGCGTCGAGGAGCTTTACGCGGCGCACCACGCCGAGATCTATGGCTACCTCAGCCGGATGCTTCGCGACGACGAGCTCGCCGCCGACCTCACGCAGGAGACGTTCGTGAAGGCGTTCCGCGCCTACGACACCCTCGTGGATCCGGATCGCGCGCGGGCCTGGCTGTACCAGATTGCGGGCCGAACTGCCCTCGACGAGATCCGCCGCCGGAAGATCGTCCGCTTCGTTCCGTGGACCGGAGAATCGCGGGACACGGCGTCGTCCGCGGAAGAGATGGCGCTCAGCGGGCGCCTCAGCGGTGACCTGGAGCGCGCCCTCGCGTCCATCCCGCAGCGGCAGCGGATGGCACTCATGCTGGCAGAGGTGCAGGGGCTCAACGGCGTCGAGCTCGGCCAGGCCCTTGGCGTCTCGAACGTGGCCGCTCGCGCGCTGCTCTCCCGTGGCCGCGAGTCGCTGCGCCAGTCGCTCGCCGTGGAGCGTGCCCGCAGCGTGGTGCGCGACGCCGAGCGTCGCGGAGTGGAGGCCGCTCGCGCGGAGGTCGCCAGCCGGCCGTCCCTGCGGTCGCGCCTGTCCGGAGGCCGCCGCCGGTGAGGCTCGCGCCCGAGGGACACGGCCGCTACCGGTTGCTGATCTCCCAGCGCCTGGACGCGGAGCTCGGTTCGGACGAGGCGCAGGCACTCGCCTCGCACATGGCCGCATGTCCCTCGTGCCGCGCCATGCAACGGGACTACCGCGCGCAGCGGAATCTCATGGCCGCGCTGCCGCAGGCGCTGCCGCCGCGCGACCTGTGGGCGCGCACCTCGGCGGCATTGGACCAGGAGATGGCCCGGGCGCCGCGGGCGTCCGGACGGACGCGGGGGCGTGCCGCGGCCGGTACCGGGGCGCGGCCGGCTCCAGGGTCGCGATGGCTCGGCCTGACGGCCGCCACCAGCGTGCTGCTGGCGGGCGCCGTGGTCGCGACGCAGCTCGACGCGGTGATGGCGCCAAGCTCCGGGCCGCGCAACCCCGTCGCCGTGGCCACGCCGTTCGACGTCGCGACGCAGGATCTGGCCTACTTCGCGTACACCGCGAGCGGCGTCTCGGTCTACCAGACCCGCATCACCGAGGTGTGCCCGCAGCTGGTCATCGACTGCACCTCCGCCCAGATCGATTCGAAGCCGGTGCTCCAGATCAAGGGCGGCCGGCAGAACCGCGGGCTCGAGGCGAACTCCCGGAGCGGCCGGCTCGCGGTGGTGGCCGGCGACGGCAGCGGGTCCGAGTCGATCTCGATCGTGAGCCTGCCCCCCTACGAATCCGCCTCGGCCGGCGCGACCGCAACCGACGAGCCGGGACCGGGCCCGGATCCGACGCCGTCCGAGCACCCCGAGGCGTCCCCGAGCCCGCTCAAGGGCACCGACGCGCCCGCGACCGACACCCCTGGGCGGACACCGCGGCCCGGCTCCACGGCGAAGCCGGACGACACGCAGCCGCCGACCTCCAAGCCCCATCGAACCGATCCGCCGGCCACGAGCGAACCGCCCCAAGCGACACCCAGGGCGTCGCAACCGCCTGGAACCGGCCGGCCGACGCGAACCCAGCGGCCGTCCTCGAACGACCCCGGCCGGACGGAGCCCGCGAACAGCCCGGACGCCCCGAAGACCCCGCAGGGACCCGTCGTGCCGACGCCGACCGAGCCTGGCGACGCGGTCGTGTCGATCGCCGAGGACGTGCGCCTGATCGGTGCCGCTCCGGCGTGGTCCGTCGACGGAGAGATGCTCGCATTCAGCGCGATGCCCGCCGACATGAGCACCGGGCCGGACGTCTACCTCTGGCGCGCCGGCGCGGCCAAGGCCGCTCGCGTCACGGACGACCACCGCTCGTACTTCGCGTCGTGGGCTGAGAGCCGGCTGGCGATCAGCCGTATCGCCAAGACGGGCCCGTCGGACCTCGAGAGCCCCAACCCGATCGCCGCCGAAACGATCGTTCTCGACCTGGTGAGCGGCGAGGAACGCACCGTCACCGGCCCGCAGCTCTGGCTTCCCGCCGTGGACCCCGCCGGCCGCTACGCGGTGGCGTGGATCGGGCGCCTTCGCGCCGACGGACGCACGGCGGCCGCCCGGACCGGTGCCCTCTATTTGCTGGACTGGACCAGGGTGGATCCGTTCGCCGCGGATGACGCTGCGGCGGCCCAGGCCCTGCGCCCGACGCCGCACGTTGGCCCGGACGCCTCCGCGACCGGCACGCCGGACGGCGCCGCGGAGCCCGCCGCATCCCCGGATGCGTCTCCGGACGCCTCGCCGGACGCCTCGCCGGACGCCTCGCCGGACGCGTCGCGAGAGCCCGACTCGACGGCGGAGCCGGACGCATCCGTCCGCGCGCGCACGCCGCACGGCGCCAAGCCGACGCCCGACGGGGCCACCAGGTCGCCGCGCCCCAAGGACCCGAAGCCGTCCGCGGACCCCACGCCGGACGTGCCCGCGTCCGAGGTGCCGTCTTCCTCCCCGGTCCCGACGAACCTGGCGGCGCTGCTCCAGCCGGTGGAACCGCAACGCGACGAAACGGCGGATCCCGTGCTCGACTGGGTCGTGCGCTGGTCGACGGATGGGACGGCCGTCGGCTTCTGGATCGCGGACGCTCCCGACGCGAACTGGGGCCGCCTCTCGATCCTGCGGATCTCCTTCCAGTCCGGGCGCTTCACCCGCGATGCGCTGCTCGGCCCGAACCTCGCCCGGCGTGCCTTCTCGCTCGGGAGCGACCGGGCGGCGTGGGTGGCGCCGTCGGACGACAGCGCCGATGGCGAGCTGCGGGTGCGGACGTGGGACGCCCACGGGTATGGCGACCTGCGCATCCGCACGGTCGAGTCCGGAGGCGGCGTCCCGGCGTTCTGAGCCGCGGCCGCCAATTCACGGACGGCAATTCGCGGCCGCCGACCGGCGGCCCCCCGCTGCTATCCTCAGCCGAACCACCACGGGCCGGCCCAGTGAGACCGGCGAGGAGGAGATGCCCGTGACCTCTCGGCAGATCATGACCGCCGACGACGTGCGCCGGGCACTCGTCCGAATCGGCCATGAGATCGTCGAAAAGCACGGCGGCACCCAGGACCTCGCCCTCGTCGGCATCCAGCGCCGGGGCGTTCCGCTGGCCCACCGCATCGCCGAGACGATCGCCGCCAACGAGGGCGTGCGCGTCCCCGTCGGCTCGCTCGACATCACCTTCCATCGCGACGACCTGGCGCTCGTCGGGTCGCGGCAGCCCCTGGTCAAGGGCACCGACCTGCCGTTCGACCTCGCGGCCAGCACCCTCGTGGTCGTCGACGACGTCCTGTACACCGGCCGGACGGTCCGTGCCGCGATGGACGCGCTGATCGAGCACGGCCGGCCGGCGGCCGTCCGCCTGGCCGTGCTGGTCGACCGCGGCCATCGCGAGCTGCCGATCCGCGCCGACCACGTGGGCAAGAACGTTCCGACGGCGCGCGAGGAATCCGTGCGCGTCCATCTCACCGAGATCGACGAGGGTCCCGATGAGGTGGTCATCGAACGGGCCGGCGAGTTCGTCGGCGCGTACGCCGGCGGAGCGTCCGACGACCACGGGGAATGGCGCGTCGAGTGACGCTCGCGCCCCACGACGTGGCCACCCCTGGCGCAACCCGGTGGCGCGGGCGCCATCTCCTGGACGTGGACGTGCTGAGCCCCGACGAGCTGCGGCTGGTCCTGGACCGCGCCGTGTCCATGGCTGAGGTGCGCGGGAAAGGCGGGCTCCTGGACCTCGCGGGATCCACCGTGGCAACGCTATTCGCGGAGGCGTCCACGCGGACACGCGTCTCGTTCGAGATCGCCTCGCGGGCGCTGGGAGGCGACGTGGTCTCGCTGGACGCGGCCACGAGCTCGTTGACCAAGGGCGAGTCGCTGATCGACACGGTCCGCACTCTGGAGGCCCTCGGTGCCAGCTTGCTTGTCGTTCGGCACCCACGGAGCGGAGCCGCCCAGCTGTGTGCCGACCACTTCTCGGGGCATGTGGTGAATGCGGGGGACGGCTGGCACGCACACCCGACGCAGGCGCTGCTCGACCTGTTCACCCTGAGGGAGTCGCTGGGCGCGTCGAGGCTGGCCGGCGCCAAGGTGCTGATCGTTGGCGACGTGCTGCACTCCAGGGTCGCGCGCTCGAACATCTGGTCGCTCACCGCGATGGGCGTCAACGTCTGGCTGAGCGGTCCGGCGATCTTCCTCCGCGGGTTCGAGACGTGGGCCCGTTCCCTTCCATCGGATCGGCGCCTCACCGTGACCAGCGACCTGGAGGCCGGCCTGCGGGACGCGGCTGCAGTGATGGCGCTGCGCGTCCAGCGGGAGCGCCTGGAAGGTGCCGGAGCCCCATCGGAGGCGGCCTACGCCGCACGCTGGGGCCTCACCGAGGAGCGCCTCCGCACGCACGCCCCAGAGGCCATCGTGATGCACCCGGGCCCGGTGAACGAAGGCGTCGAGATCACGCCGGAGGTGGCGGCGGGACCGCGGTCGCGGATCAACCGGCAGGTCGCCAACGGCGTGGCGGTGCGCATGGCCGTGCTCTCGCTCGTCCGGTCGACCGATGCGAATCGCTGACCGAAGGCCGCGGATTCGAGGCCGCCGATGACGGCGTCAGCTCCCGCCGGGCCCGGCGTGGACGTCGGGCAGACCGTCGAGCTGCTCGATCTCGATGACGTCTGGATCGTCGATCCCACGTCCGGCTACGAGGGCCGCGGCGGCCTGACCATCGAGTCCGGCATCGTCACCGAGGTGCGTCGGGACCCGGACGCACGCGGCGCGGCACCGTCGATCGTGGTTGCGCCCGGCTTCCTGGACCTGCACGCGCACGTCCGCGAGGCGCAGGGCGCTGAGTCGGAGGACTTCTCCACGGCCCTCGCCGCGGCTGCTCACGGTGGGTTCACCTGGCTGGCCACGCTCGCCGATCTCAGGACGGTCGTCGATCGGGCCGAGGTGGTCCAGCGCGTCCGCGCGGCGGCCGCCGCGGCGGGCACGCCGATCGGCTCCCGCCCGTACGGGGCGCTGACGGTGGGCCAGGAGGGCCGCACGATCGCGCCGCTCGCCTCGCTGGCCGCGGCCGGCGTGGTCGGCTTCAGCGACGACCCGAAGCCGGTCGGCGATTCGACGGTCCTGCGGGCCGCGCTGACCGAGGCCGGTGCGCTCCGTCTCCCCGTGGTGGTGCACGCGGACGAGCCTTCCTTCACCACGGGCGCGGAGGCGAACGAGGGGCTGCCCGCCACCATCCTCGGCCTGCACGGCGCCTCGACCGCGGCCGAGGTCGGCGCCGTCGCGCGGGCCATCGCGGTGCTGCGGCAGGTCACCGCCGAGGCGCCCCCCGACGTCCGGCCGCACCTGCACCTGGCGCATCTCTCCACGGCGGAGGCGCTCGCCACGGTTCGGGCGGCGGCCCGCGAAGGGCTTCACGTGACCTGCGACGTGACGGCGCAGCACCTTGCCCTCCACGACGGCTGGGTCGGCGGGGATCGGCGCTACAGCTGGGCCGCGGCCACGGCCCCGTGGGCGGGCGAGCCGGGTGAGGCGCCGCCGTACGCGTCGGCGACGCGCATCGAGCCGCCGCTGCGCGCGCCGGAGGATGCCATCGCGCTGCTGGCCGGCGTGGAGGACGGCACGATCTCGGCGATCGCGACGGACCATTCGCCGTGGCTCTCCGTCGACCAGGACGTGCCGTTCGGCGACGCGAAGCCGGGGATGAGCAGCCTCGAAACGACCCTGGGGCTGCTGCTCGAAGCGGTCGCCGCCGGCCGGATCAGCCTGCGCCGCGCCATCCGCGCCCTGACGGTCGGACCGTGGCGCGTGCTGGATGGGGCGCGGCACGACATCCCGGAGCCGGGCATCCGCGAAGGCGCGGCGGCCAACCTCGTGGTGTTCGACCGGGCCGACCGCTGGCGGGTCGGCGGGGAGACGCTCCGCTCCCGGGGACGCAACACGCCGCTGCTGGGCCGCGAGCTGCCGGGCCGTGTGCTGCTGACGGTCGCGGGCGGGCGCGTCGCCCACGTCGATACGACCCGGATGGACGACGAGGCGCGGCCCGCAGACGCCGGGTGAGGCAGGCACCTCCCGAGCCGCCTTTGCAACTCCGCTGTGACCCTGCGCGGCCGCGGCAAGACCCGACTGCGACCGCGAGCTTCGTAGGGTGACCGGATGCTGAAGCCACGCATCCTCAGCGGTCGGTATCGCCTCGGGGAGCTCCTCGGAGCCGGCGGCATGTCGATCGTCTACCGCGCAACGGACCTCCGGCTCGGGCGCGAGGTCGCCGTCAAAGTGCTTCCTCCGAATCTCGCCGCCGACGCCCTCGTAGCGCGCCGTTTCGGTGCGGAAGCGCGTCGCGTGGCGGCGATCGCACATCCCAATCTCGTCACGATCCATGATGTCGGCGACGACCTCGGCGACCCGTACTACGTGATGGAGATCATCGAGGGCGAGACGATGGAGCAGCTCCTCCGGCGGGAATCCCGGCTGGCTCCGGCTGCCGCAACCCGAATCGTTTCGCAGGTGGCAGGCGCGCTCGACGCGCTCCACGCCGAGCGGCTCATCCATCGGGACGTCAAGCCCGCGAACATCCTGCTGGCGATCGACGGCGACGCACACCTCGCAGACTTCGGGCTGGTCCGCGGCGAGCTCGATGGCATGACTGCGCCGGGGATCGCCGTCGGCACGCTGTCCTACCTTGCGCCGGAGCTGCTTCGCGGCGAGAGCGCCGGCCCCGCGTCCGACGCGTACGCGCTGGCGGCGGTGGCCTACCGCGCGCTGACCGGCACGCTGCCGTACGCGGCGCGCACCATCGCGGATCTCGTCGAGGCGCAGCGAGGCCGACCGGCGCCCATGTCGAGCCTGCAGCCGGAGCTTGCGCCCGCTATGAACGCGGTCGTGATGGCAGCGCTCGGCCCGGCCGGCGATCGCCCGACGGTCAGCGCGTTCGCCGCGTCACTCGCAGCCGCCGCTGAAGGCGACGCATCCGAGCGCGTGCCGGAGGTCCCGGTTGCTCCGCCGGACGCCGTCCGCGCGCTGTCCATGCCGGTGCCGGCCGTTGCCGCGGAGACCGGCCTGCCGTCACCGGACGCGACGACGCACCTCGACACGGTCGTTGCCGCTGGTGCTGCACCGTGGGAGGTCCCCGACGCGCTACCTGGCCCGGTGGTGGCCGGGTCGCGCTCGGCTGCCGGCCGTATCCGCGCACGTGCGCTCCCGATCGCGGTCGCCGGCGTCCTCACGTTCGCGGTCGTCGCCGCGGCAGGCTTCCCGGGCAGCTCACGACGCGCGGCTCCAGGCGAGGTCGAGCCTGTCGACCGGACGGTCGCGACGGCAACGGACCCTGCGCCCACCGACAAGCCGGCGCCCACCGCCCCGCCCATCGTCCTCGCCGACGTTCGGCCAACGGCGACGCCACGCGAGGCTCCGCCGGGGCAGACGCCGGTCGCCCGATCGAACCGCGACGACGGCCGTCAGAACGAGCCCGCGAAGCAGAAGATCCGCAACGGGCAGGACGGCCGGAACACGCCCAACCACGAAAGCAAGCACAAGCACGACAAGAAGCACGGGCACGCCAAGAAACACAAGCACGACAAGAAGCACGGGCACGACAAGAAACACAAGCACGACAAGCACCGGCACGACAAGCCCCATTAGGAGACGCCACGGCTGACGGTCCACCGGGGACGGGTCGTCGGCCACTGCCCGGCGGCTGCCGCGGGCTACCATCCCCTCGATGACCGAGCAGGCACCCTCCGGCTTCATACGCCGGCCGTACTGGCACGAGGCGCACGCCCCGAACGTGGGCCAGGCACCGCTTCCGCTCCCCGAGCGGGTGGATGTCTGCATCGTCGGGGCGGGGTACACCGGCACGATCGCCGCGCTGGCGCTTGCGCGCTCCGGCGCCACCGTTGCGCTCCTCGACCGGGAGGCGCCGGGCTGGGGCGCGAGCACGCGGAACGGCGGCCTCTTCCATCCGGGGCTCAAGTGGGGACGCGCCTCGTTGGTCCGCAAGTACGGCCCGGAGCTCGGTGACGCCGTGTTCCGCGACGGGGTGGAAGCCTTCTTCACCGCCGAGCGCTTCGTCCTCGACAACGGCTTCGACTGCGACTACCGCCGCTCCGGCTACTGCGTGCTTGCATGGTCGCCGCGCCACATGCCGGGCCTCCGTGCCGAGGCCGACGAGTACGACGAAGTCGGCCTGACGGCCCACATGGTCGAGGGGGCGGCCCTGCAGGCCGAGGTCGGCACGACCTACTACCCGGGTGCGCTGGTGGTCGAGGAGTCGGCCATGATCCACCCGGCGCGGTACTACGGAGCTGTGCTGGCGTCTGCGCGTGCCTCTGGCGTGCAGGTGCTCGGCGCGACCCCGGCACAGGCCGTCGAGCGGGACGGCGCGGACCGCGTGGTGGTCACGGACCGCGGGCGGATCCGTGCCGGCGCCGTGCTCATCGCCACGAACGGGTACACGGACGGCCTGGTCCCGTGGCTCCAGCGGCGCGTCATGCCGATCGGCAGCTACATCGTGGCGACCGAGCCCATGAGCGAGGAGCTGGCCGCGTCGATCAGCCCGCGCGGCCGTACGTTCTTCGACTCGAAGAACTTCCTCTACTACTGGCACGTCAACGCCGAGCGGCGGCTGATCTTCGGCGGCCGAGCGTCCTTCGTGCCGACGTCCGTCGACCGGACGGCGGCGATCCTGTCGCGCGCCATGAAGCTGGTCCACCCGCAGGCGGCGGGGCTCAAGATCGAATATGCCTGGGGAGGCAATGTGGGGTTCACCTTCGACCGACTGCCGCATCTCGGCGAGCACGAGGGCATCCATTACGCCCTCGGCTACTGCGGCTCCGGGCTGGCGCTCGGGACGTCCTTCGCGCTGAAGATCGCGGAGCGCATGGGCCGGCGCGCGGACACCGCCTACGAGCCCAGCCCGTTCGAGCGGATCCCGTTTCCGGCAGCGCCGGTCACCCCGTTCGTGTACCAGGGCCGCCCGTGGTTCCTGCCGGTCGTCGGGGAGTGGTTCCGCCTGTCGGACCGGCTCGCGCGGCGCGGAGCCGGGGACATGGCACAGCCGCGCGGCGCGGCATGAGCGGCACCAGCGGCGAGACCGGCCCGAGCGGACAGACCGGCCCGAGCGGCCCGAGCGGCCCGAGCGGCCCGAGCGTCGGCGGGCAGGACCCGCCCGTCTACAAAGGCGAGCCGCTCGACGCCGAACGCGGCCCGGGCCTCGGCTGCTTCTGGTTCCAGGTGGGGCTGCTCGCCATCCTGCTGATCGCCACGCCCCTGACAGTGGCCTGGGGCTTCCCCTCCTGGGTCAGCGCGACCCTGCTGATCGTGACCCTGGTGCTGCTGCTCTTCGCCGGCCAGACGGTCATCTTCCTGCTGCGCCTCGTGGCCGCGGATCGTCGAACGCGCCGCGTTCCCCGTTCCACTGCGGCCCGGAAGACCGTCGGCATGCTCGAGGACGAAGCGCC
>JAXDKU010000060.1:0-2816 GCA_034667005.1 Chloroflexota bacterium | reverse complement strand
GCACCTGGACACGGCCCGCGAGCGCTACGAGGACTGGCGCGCCCGTCAGCTGCGCCTCGTCGAGGATGACGGCGAGTCCGGCGGCCTGATCGCCCGCGCCCGCGGCGTCCTCGAGAACCCCGACGACCGCATCCGCCCCGAGGCGCTGGCGGCAGCGGTCGACGCGGTCGCCGCGGAGGACGCGATCTTCACGTCCGACACCGGCATGGCCACCGTGTGGCTGTCGCGCTTCGTGACCATGCGGGGCACGCGCCGGCTCCTGGGCTCCTACAACCTCGGCTCGATGGCCAACGCGATGCCCCAGGCGCTGGGCGCGCAGGCGCTGGACCGCTCACGCCAGGTCGTCGCGTTCTGCGGCGACGGCGGCCTGACGATGCTCCTCGGCGACCTCATCACCGCCGTCAGCCACGAGCTGCCGGTGCGCTTCGTCGTGTTCGACAACGGCCGCCTGGGGATGGTCAAGCTCGAGCAGGAGCAGGGCGGCCTGCCCGAGTTCGGCACCGAGCTGAAGAACCCGGACCTTGCCGCCGTCGCCCGCGCGATGGGCCTGCACGGCGTCCGCGTCGAGGCGCCCGACCAGCTCGAGGCGGGCGTCCGCGAGGCCTTCGCCGCGCCCGGCCCGTCCCTGCTCGACGTCGTCACGAACCCCGACGAGGTCGCGGTGCCGGGGAAGGTCCACCTGGGGGAGGCGTGGGGCTTCGCGATCGCGAAGGCCCGCGAGACCCTCGAGAGCCGCTAGCCGCCCGTGCCCGCCAGCGCCCCGTCGCCGGCCGAGCGGGTCGGCAGGGTGAGCACGGGGTCGCCGAGGGTCAGCGTGTTGGGGGTGTCGGTGCGGCGGAACGTCGGCTCGTCGACCTCGGCGAGGTCCAGGCGCAGGCGGTGGCCCGGCGCCAGACGCCAGTGGTTGCCGTACAGCGGCAGCCGCAGCGTGCCCGTCTGGGGATCCGGGTCGTTCACGGTGGTCGTGTCCAGGCGGTAGGTGCCGCGGGTGACGAGCAGCGCCGGCCCGCCCCCGGGGGCGACGTCCCACACGCGGGCGTCGAGCTCGGCGACGGCGCCGGTCAGGGTGTAGGGCGCCGTCACGGTGCCGAGGCCGACGTAGGTGCGCTCGTTCGGCAGCGGCTCGGAGGTGCCCGTGTAGCGCCCCGGCCACGTGTCGGCGCGCGACACCGCGCACGGCCGCGTGTTGCCGGTGGCGCTGTCGACGAAGCCGCCGCCGATCGCGTCCGTGCCGAGGCCGTCCGGGTCGCCCGTGCCGCTGGCGTTCGTCAGCTGCGCGCCGCCGGCGTAGGTCACCGCGAGGGTCCCGGCCGAGAGGCCCTCGGGGGTCGTCGCGGTCAGCCGGGAGGCGGGTGCGCTGTCGTCGCAGACGGTCTGCTGGGACGAGACCGTCGTGGTCTGCTCATGGCTGCCGTTGATGTTGGACTGCAGCCACTGGAAGGCCTGCGCGTTGAGACGCTGCCAGGTGTCGGGCTTGTTCTGCGCGCGGCTGTGACCGATGTCGGCCACGGCGACCTCGACGGGCCAGCGCGGGTCGCGGGCCTTGAGGTCCTTGAACATGCGGAAGGACTCCACGGCCTCGAAGAGGTCGTCGGTCCACCCCTGGATGGAGAACACGGCGACCTTGCGGCCCGCGGCCTCGGCGTCCCATTGCTTGTCCTGGTAGTAGGCCGAGCGGAACTCCGTGAGCCCGCGGCGCGCCTGCGCGACGACCAGGTCGGCGTCGGGGTAGGGGTCGCCGCCGAGGACGAGCCGCGTGTTCCATAGGGGGATGTCCACCGGGCCCTCCGCGCCGGGCATGGTCGTCTGCCCGCTCTCGAAGGTGCCGTTGCTCGCGCCCGTGGCGAACAGGCCCGTGATGTAGCTCGCCTTGGGCACGCCGGTCGGGTAGCCGTTCCCCGTGTCGCTGTCGGGGTGGCCCTGCGACGACGAGTAGGGGTCGCCGTGGCCGTTGGGCGCCAGGGCGTAGCTGAGATCGGTCCACGGGTACTTGGGCACCGCCACCTGCAGCTGGAGCACGGGCAGGCTGGGGTCCTGCTCGTGGGGGAAGTCCCACGTCGGCTGGCTCGCCTGCACCCAGCTCTCGCCGCCGCCGTAGGAGCCGCCGGTGACGGCGATCGCGTCGGGGTCGACGCCGGGGAAGGACCGGGCGACGAGCGCCGCGAGCCACTGGGTGTCCCTGATCTCGAAGTCGCGGCTCTTGACGTGCAGCGTGCCGCACGCGCACGGCGGCTTCAGGTCCTCCGAGGTGCCGGCCGGCGTCTCGGGCTGCGTGGCACCGGACTTGTCCGTGCGGAAACCGCGCGCCGTGTAGTTCAGGACGTAGTAGCCGTGGCGGGCGAACCAGTGGTTGTTCCAGCGGGCCTTGTCGGCGCCGTCGCCCGCGTCGTCGGTGGACTCCCACTCGTGCTTGTCGTTGCCGAAGCCGTGGAGCATCACGATCAGCGGGTGCTTCGCGCCGCCGCCGTTGCTCGGCAGCGTCAGGTCGACGTCGAGCATCGAGCCGTTGAAGCTCGGGACCTCGCCCGTGCAGATGTGGTCCCCGCCGGGATAGACGGGGCAGTCGTTGAACGAGGCGGTGATGGGCGGAGCCGTGGCCGCCGAGGCTCCCGCCGCCGGCACTCCGGCCAGCACGGCCACCATCGTCGCCAGCATTGCCCTGCGGTACATCGGCTTCCTCCCGCTGCGTTGGACCCGACTGCTACAACGCTGTGGCGGGACGGAACTTGCGGGGCGAGGAACTGCCGGCCCGACGCGGAATCCCGGGCGAATGGAGCTAAGGGGACTCGAACCCCTGACCTCCTGGGTGCGATCCA
>JAXDKU010000059.1:0-17310 GCA_034667005.1 Chloroflexota bacterium | reverse complement strand
CTGGCGGGGCGCAGGATCGGTGGCCCGAACCGCAGCTCGCTCGCGTCGAGCGCCAGGTCCACGGACGGCTGGTCACCGGGCGACGTGCCGTGGTCACCGGGCGACGTGCCGTGGTCACCGGCCGGCGGCAGGAGCTCGGGCCGCTCGAGGAACGGGTCGACGAGGAGGCGCAGGCGTTCGACCCGGACCGCGGAAGCCAGTACGGCGTCGAGCGTGGTCAGCGGAACCCGGAACAGCGGCTCGTTGTGGGCCAGGCGATCGTCCTCGCGGAGCAGCCGGCGCCGGGCAGGCTCGAGGTCGAGCCAGCGCCCGTCGGGGAGCGCGGCGACGAGGCGGAACCCGGCACCGGCCGGGGCGTGGAGCTCGCGGACGTGGGCGATCCTCATCTGGCCGTCAGTCTAGGTGCGCCTCGGCTCGGGCTGGTGCCGTGGAGCTCGGGTGGCCCCGGCGGCGCTTGGCCGACTGGAGCTTACGGTGTAAACTCAAGTCATGGCAACCGACACTCTGGCCCGCGACGGCCACACCTCCGAACCCATCCAGGCCGCCCTTGCCCAGGGTGGCGTGATCGACATCACCACGCGTGGGCGCAACTCCGGCGAGCCCCGGCGCATCGAGATCGTCTTCTTCAATCTCGACGGCCGGGTCTACATCAGCGGGCTGCCCGGTCCGCGTGGCTGGTACGCCAACCTGCTCGCCGATCCTCGCCTGACGTTCCACCTGAAGAGCGGCGTCCAGGCCGACCTCCCGGCACGCGCCGTCCCGGTGGTCGATCCCGCGACCCGCCACGCCCTCCTGGCGCGGATCACGCGGCAGTGGCGGCGCGAGGCGCAGCTGGAGCGATTCGTCGCGGACAGCCCGCTGATCGAGGTTCGCTTCGAGGACCCGGCGCTCCTCGCCGCGTAGCCCACAACTCGACGCATCCGAGGGTCACCGAACGGGTGGCCGTGAGAGTCCCGGCGTCGTTCGGGCAAGGGGAGCGGCGCGCGTCACCCGGTCCGGCTGGCTTGCCCCGGGATCAAGTAACGACCGCCTGACCGAAGCCATGCGCCCGCCGGTCGGCACTTGGCCCGGCTGGCTTGCCCCGGGATCAAGTAACGACCGCCCGACCGAATCCACCTGCCCGCCGCTCGGACCGGTCTTGAGCCCGAGGCAAGGTTTGGCCGAAGCGGGTTTCGATTTGGCCCGTTCCGAACCAGGGGGAAAGGTCTGACCGGCGGGAGCGTCCCGTTCGAGCGCATGTGCCGCACAACCGGTCGTTACTTGACCACTCGGCAACATCCGGCTGCTTCTTGCCTACAGGGAAGGAACCGGCCAGGGGGTTCGGCGCGCGCAGCCGCGAATGCCGAGATCCGGCTGCTTCTTGCCTACGGGGACCGACCCGCCCGCGACCGAGGCGCTGGTCGGGCGGCTTCATCGCGGTGGGCGCCGGACCGGCTCTGGCCCCCCGAGCGATCGGAAAGGAACGGCGCAGCGAGTCCCGCCCCCCGAGCGATCGGAAAGGAACGGCCCGGCGAGTCCCGCCCCCCGAGCGATCGGAAACGAACGGCGCGGCGAGTCAGCTCAGCGCGCGCCCACCAATCGTCGGACATGAAACTGCCGGTGCGGGATCCGCACCGGCAGCTCGATTCAGCGCGACTGAGTGATCGTCAGGGCTTGGCGATGTGCCACTTGCCACCGACGCCATCGCCGTTGGTCTGGCCGGCGGCCGAGTCCCCGGCGAAGAAGTAGAGCGGCTTGGTGTTGTAGCTGACCTGCATCGTGCCGTCGTCGCGGGCGAACGTCGCGAGCGTCCCGGTGACGCCGGTGCCTGCCGTCGCCGTGCCGGTGGCGGTGAGGGCCGGCCAGTTCGAGGCGCAGCCGCCGGAGCAGGTGCTCTTGTTGGCCTCGGTGTCCGCGTCGAAGATGTACAGCGTCATGCCGTTGGACCCGACCAGGACGGTCCCGAGGCTGGTCGAGGCGGTCGCCACGGTTGAGCCGCCCGGGGCCATTGAGACTACCGGGGCCGCTGTCCCGGTGGGAGCCGCTGCCGCGGTGCCCGTGGGCTTGACCGTGGCCGTGCCGCTGGCACCGCACGCGGCGATGAGGACCGCGATGGCCCCGAGGCTGAAGAGCCTGGGTGCGTTCGCCCGGAGAGAGTGAAGGGTCATTCGATCGTCTCCATTCATGCCTTGTTCAGGGCCGCCCCCCTCGGGCGCGCGGCCACTTCGTCATGGATGGATACGTCCGGCCTGCGCCGCGCGGTTTCGCTTCGCGGTGCGCGCCGGCGGCGGAGTGGCCGCCGCTAGCGGAGCGCCCGCATCATCACCACGTCCTGCTGGTTGGGATGGCTGACCGACCGAACGCGGATCTTCACGGACTTCTCGTCCGTCGTCGGCGAGCCGGAACCCGCGGTCACGACCACATGGAACGTGACCTTGGCACCGGGCGCCAGGTTTGTGATGGTGTACGTGCCCGCAAGCACCGCCGACGTGATGTCCACGCCGTCGCGGCGGATCACGGCGTGGAGCAGTGAGCTCCCGGCCAGGATGCCCTTGAGCTTGAACGACTCGGTTGCCGGTCCGATGTTTCGGACGCGAAGCGCGAAGAAGGCCGTGCCCCCGGCCTTGATGCCCCGCGTCACGCGCTGCGAAACGAGCAGGGTCGGCGAGACGATGCCCCGGCCGGCGTACGGCCCGCGTGGCGACTTGGCCACGAACGCATCCGGCTGCGGCCCAGTGCCCGTCCCCGAGATCGCCGCCGTTGCCGGCGAGTTGGGCGTGGCCGTCAGGCTGCCCGCGTCCACGAAGGGCACGCTGACGGTGCTGCTGTGGGCTCCGGTGGTCGACGGCGTGAACGTGAGCGTGACGGTGCACGTGCCCGCTGGTCCCACGTCGACGGTGTCGCAGTTGTCGGTCACGACGTCGAAGTCGTCGCCCACGGATGCGCCCTGAGCCTGGACGTCGCCGTAGCCGGTGTTCGTGAACGTGTACGTCAGCAGGCCGGAGGTCGTGCCGAGCGGGACGCTGCCCGCGTCGCCGTCGCCGGTCGTCAGCGTCGCGTCCGCATCCGCGCCGTCACCGTCGACCGTCGCGGACGGATCGCCAATGGCGTTCGAGGACGTGACGTAGAGGATGTCGTTGAGCGAGCCGGCGCTCTGCGGCGTGAAGGAGACCTTGATGTCGCAGGTGTCGTCCAGGCTGAAGTCGTGCCCCGTGCAGCCGTCGTCTCCGGAGTCGATCCAGAAGTCGACGGCCGTGTCGAGCTCGACCAGGATGATGTCGAGGCTGGGGCTGCCGGTGACCGTGAACGTCTCGGTTCCGTCGGTCTCGCCGACCTGGACCGGATCGGTCGGCGTGAAGTCCGCCGATCCGGGGTCCATGGAGATCGTCGCGTACGCGTACCCCGTCAACGGGGCAGTGTCCGGCGAGTCGCTCGCGTCCGACTCGATCTCGAGCGCGGCGTTCCGCTCGCCCATGCCGGTGGGAGTGAAGGTCACGTCCACCGTGCAGGTCCCGCCCGAGGCGGAGAGTGTCTGGCCCGTGCATGTGTCGGTCGTGCCGTCGATCGTGAAGTCCAGGTCGTCCGCGCCGGTGATCGAGACGCTGGTCACGTTCAGGTCCGCAGTTCCGTCGTTGGTGAGCGTGAACGTCTGCGGGCCGGCTGAGTCGCCTTCGTCGACCGACCCGAAGTCGAACGGTTCGTCGTTCGGGGTGATGGCGCCATCCGGCTCGACGCCGTTGCCGTAGACGTTCGCGGTGGCCGAGTTGAAGCTGTATGACGCATTCGCAGCCGAGTAGTCGATGCTCAGCGTGCTGCTCTGGGGTCCGGTCAACGAGGGTGAGAAGGTGACAAGCACCGGACATGTGTCGGCCGGGGCGAGGGTCTCGAGTGCACAGCTGTCGGTGTCGATCGAGAAGTCGGGGTCGACGCTCGCGAAGCTGTCGACGGTGATGTCGCCGTAGCCGTCGTTGGTGAGCGTGAAGCCGAGCGTGCCGGACGTCGTGCCAACGAGGACGTCCCCGAAGTCGTCATCGGCGTCGGCCGCCAGGCTCGCGGTGGCGTCAACACCGTCTCCGCTGAGGGTGGCGGACGGATCCGTCAGGGCGTTCGACGTCACCACGTTCAGGGTGTCGCTGAGGTCGTCCCCGGCAGACGCCGGCGTGAAGTCCACCTGGATCGTGCACGTGGAGGAGATGGCGAAGTCGTTGTCCGCGCAGTCCTCGTAGGCGATGCTGAAGTCGTTACCCGAGTCGAGATAGACGTCCGTCACGTCCAGTCCAGAGCTCCCGGTGACCGTGAAGGTCTCCGTGTCGTCGGTGTCGCCCACCTGGATGGGAGTTGTCGGGGTGAAGTTCTTCGACGTGGGGTCGATCGAGGCGGTCACGATCACGGCCGCGCCCGCGTCGACGGGAAACGCCCACCCACCGGCGACCAGCGACACCACGACAAGCGCGACTAACGCGCGCACGGCAGAGCGACGACGCATCCGACTTCCCTCCAGGCGTCACGCTGCCGCCCCTCCAGTCACGACGTGGACCGGTATCTCGGGCAGCATACGGCCCGCACATTGGGTTGACGAGGGCGATCGTTCGCGGCCGCCCACGGACCGCCGAGTACACTCGGCTGAGCGTGACAGCCGGACGGCTCGCTTGCGCACCCGAACCGGCCCATCCATCCTCCCCAAGCCGATGACCTCTCCGCAGATGACCGACCCCGAATTCCACGAACGCCGCCTCGCCCGCCTCGAGCGACTGCCCGCGCTGCTGCGCGAGCGGATCCTGGTGTTGGACGGCGCGATGGGGACGATGATCCAGCGCCACCAGCTGGCAGAGGAGCAGTTCCGCGGCGACCGGTTCGCGTCGCACCCGAGCGACCTGCGCGGAGCGAACGACCTGCTGGTCCTCACGCAGCCGGACGTCATCCGCGGCATCCACGCCGAGTACCTGGATGCCGGCGCGGACATCATCGAGACGAACACGTTCAATGCGAATGCCGTCTCCCTCGGTGACTACGGGCTGGAGGCGATCGCGGCGGAGATGAACGAGGTCGCGGCGCGCCTGGCGAGGGCGGCGGCGGACCAGGCCGAGGCGCGCGACCCGGCACGGCCGCGCTACGTGGCCGGGGCGCTCGGTCCCACCACCAAGACCGCGTCGATCTCTCCGGACGTCAACGACCCCGGGGCGCGCAACGTGACCTTTGACGAGCTCACGGCGGCGTACCTCGATGCGGCGCGCGGCCTGGTCGCCGGCGGCGCGGACATGCTGCTGATCGAGACGATCTTCGACACGCTGAACGCGAAGGCCGCCATCTTCGCGGTCGAGATGCTGTGGGAGGAGCTCGGCTGGCGGCTGCCGCTGATGATCAGCGGCACGATCACGGACGCGTCCGGTCGGACCCTGAGCGGCCAGACCGTCGGGGCGTTCTGGAACAGCGTCCGCCACGCGCGCCCGATGAGCGTCGGCCTGAACTGCGCACTCGGCGCGCGGATGCTGCGCCCCTACGTGCACGAGCTGTCACGCATCGCGGACCTGCCCGTCAGCGTCTACCCCAACGCGGGCCTGCCCAACGCCTTCGGCGGCTACGACGAGACGCCCGCCGAGACCTCCAGCGTGCTCCGCGAGCTGGTCGAGGAGGGGGCGGTGAACCTGGTCGGCGGCTGCTGTGGCACCACCCCGGAGCACGTCGCGGCCATCGCCAAAGCGGTTGCGGGCAAGCGTCCCCGCGCCATCCCGGAGGTGGAGACGCGGACGCGCCTCTCCGGGCTGGAGCCGCTCAACATCGGCGAGGACACCCTGTTCGTGAACGTGGGCGAGCGCACCAACGTGACCGGCTCGCGACGCTTCGCGAAGCTGATCCTGGACGGCAAGTACGCGGAGGCCGTGGAGGTCGCGCGGCAGCAGGTCGAGAACGGCGCCCAGATGCTCGACATCAACATGGACGAGGGCATGCTCGACTCGGAAGCTGCCATGTCCAGGTTCCTGAACCTGCTCGCGGTCGAGCCGGACATCGCCAGGATCCCGTTCGTGATCGATAGCTCCAAGTGGTCGGTCATCGAGGCCGGGCTGAAGTGCGTCCAGGGTCGGTCGGTCGTGAACTCCGTCTCGATGAAGGAGGGCGAGGCCGAGTTCCTGCGCCAGGCCAGGCTCGCGCGCCGCTACGGCGCGGCGGTCATCGTCATGGCCTTCGACGAGCAGGGGCAGGCGGACACGGTCGAACGGAAGGTCTCGATCACCGCTCGCGCGCGCAAGCTCCTGGTCGAGCAGGCGGGCTTCGACCCCGAGGACGTGATCGTCGATCCCAACATCTTCGCCATCGCCACGGGCATGGAGGAGCACGCCGACTACGGCCCCGCCTACATCGAGGCGACGCGGCGCATCAAGCGGGAGCTGCCCGGGACGCTGGTGAGCGGAGGCGTCTCGAACGTGTCGTTCAGCTTCCGCGGCAACGACGCGGTGCGCGAGGCCATCCACGCGGTTTTCCTGTACCACGCGATCGGCGCCGGCATGGACATGGGCATCGTCAATGCCGGGGCGTTGCCGGTCTACGACGACATCGAGCCCGAGCTGCGCGAGCGCGCCGAGGACGTGGTGTTGAACCGCCGCCCCGACGCGACGGAGCGGCTGCTGGAGATTGCGGAGCGCGTCAGGGGCCAGGAGATCGGCGGCGCGTCCGGAAAGGATCTGGCCTGGCGCGACGCGCCCGTCCAGGAACGGCTGAAGCACGCCCTGGTGGAGGGCATTGCCGACTGGGTCGTTCCCGACACGGAAGAGGCGCGCCTCCAGGCCGCCCGCCCGATCGACGTCATCGAGGGGCCGTTGATGGCGGGCATGGACGTGGTCGGAGACCTGTTCGGCTCCGGCCGGATGTTCCTGCCGCAGGTGGTCAAGAGCGCCCGCGTCATGAAGCAGGCCGTGGCCCACCTCATCCCGTACATCGAGGCCGAGAAGGCGCAGCGCATCGCGGACGGGACAGATGTCTCCGGCGACGAGCGCAAGGGCGCCGGCAAGGTGGTCATGGCCACGGTCAAGGGCGACGTGCACGACATCGGCAAGAACATCGTCGGCGTCGTGCTCGCGTGCAACGACTACGAGGTCATCGACCTCGGCGTCATGGTGCCGTGGCCGAAGATCCTCGAGACAGCGCGGCTCGAGCGGGCGGACCTGATCGGCCTGTCCGGCCTGATCACCCCGTCGCTCGAGGAAATGCGGGTCGTCGCCGGCGAGATGGAGCGCGAGGGCTTCGTGCTGCCCCTGTTGATCGGTGGCGCCACCACGTCTCGCGCCCACACCGCGGTCAAGATCGACCCGGCCTATTCGGGGCCCGTGGTGCACGTCCAGGACGCGTCGCGCGCCGTGGGCGTCGCCGGCGCGCTCTTGAATCCCGAGACGCATGACGCGTTCGTCGAGAAGACGCGGTCCGACTACGAGGACGTCCGGCGGGCGCACGAAGGTCGCGATCGGAATGAGCAGCGACTGACGATCGAGCAGGCGCGCGCGAACCGGGTGCAGATCGACTGGGCCGGCCTCGTGGCTCCGAGGCCGACGTTTCTGGGCGCCAAGGCGTTCAACAACTTCCCGCTCGAGGAGCTCGTGGAGCGGATCGACTGGTCGCCGTTCTTCTCGACCTGGGAGCTCTCGGGCCGCTACCCGGAGATCCTGAGCGATCCCGTGGTCGGGGAGGTGGCGTCGTCGCTGTTCCGCGACGCGCAGGCGCTCCTCCGGCGGGTGGTGGACCAGCGGCTGCTGCACGCCAACGCCGTGGTCGGCTTCTGGCCCGCGAACGCGACGCCGGACGACGACATCGTGGTGTTTGCCGACGAGTCACGCACGACGGAGCTGACGCGGTTCCACGCGCTTCGGCAGCAGATGGCGAAGAGCGGCAAGGCCGCGGACCGGCCGAACGTTGCGCTGTCCGACTTCGTGGCGCCAGTCGGGTCGGGCGTTGCGGATTACGTGGGCGCGTTCGCGGTGACGGCGGGGCTCGGCCTTGATGAGCTGCGAGCGAAGTTCGAGGGTGCTCGCGACGACTACAACGCGATCCTGGTCACGGCTTTGGCCGATCGTCTGGCGGAGGCGTTCGCCGAGCGGCTGCACGAGAAGGTGCGCCGCGAGCTGTGGGGCTACGCCCCGGACGAGACGCTCGACAACCTCGCGCTCATCAACGAGGCGTACCAGGGCATCCGCCCTGCCCCCGGCTATCCCGCCTGTCCGGACCACACGGAGAAGCGGCTCATCTTCGATGCGCTGGCCGCGGAGGACCGGGCCGGTATCACGCTCACCGAGTCGATGGCCATGCTGCCCGCGTCGTCCGTCAGCGGCTGGTATTTCTGGCACCCGCAGTCGCGCTACTTCGGCCTCGGCCGCATCGGCCGCGACCAGCTGACGGACTATGCGCGCCGCAAGGGCTGGACCCTGGACGAGGCCGCTCGCTGGCTGGCGCCCAACCTGGCGGACGCGTAGCCGTCCGCGCCCAAAGGCAGTGGCCCGCCGCGTCCGGCGTCCGGGGCCTCGGGTCGTGGTCGCGCGACCAACGCCAATCCCGGTAGCGTTAGCGTCCGGCCCTCGGCGCTGGCGCGACCAAGGCCACTCCCCATAGCGTTAGCGTCCGGCCTTCGGCGCTGGCGCGACCAACGCCACTCCCTGTAGCGTTAGCGTCGCCGCCGTCGCGCACGAGGCGTCTACTGCCGCGCTGACGGTGCGTTAGGCGCGGGCGAGGCTCCCTTTGCGCTTCCGCACCCGCTGGCGGCCTGTCACCGAGACGCTTGCGCTACTGCCATTGGCATTCGTCCAGAGAGACAGAGCTGAGATGGCACCCACGGGTGCGCCGAGCCATTGCCGTATCTCACGTCCTCCGGCCGGGAACGCGCGTCGCAGCACGGTTTCGTGGGCCTTGATTCTTCGCTGGTTCGTGCGGGTATTCGCCAGGATCACCCAGTACGCGACGGTGGCCGCATCCCAGCCGCGCTCCGCGGCGATCTGCCGACCGAGCCGCTTTCGCCGGTCTGCCGTGGCGATCAGATCGTGCACGTCGACCAGGACCGTCTTCAACTCGATGATCAGGATGGTGCGAGTTGCGGCGTGCCACGCCACGACGTCAATGACGCCGCGCTCGCCGTAGATGGAGAAGGTCACCTCGGGGGCCGTGGTCCAGGCGGCTCGGTCGGCAAAGAACCGTGCGACCGACTCATGGAATGCGGCATGACCGGCGTTCAGCAGCCTGTCGAGATCACCGCCTCGCCATCGCGCGGTCAGATCGAGCTGGATTTCGAGGACCCGTGCGACCCGGCGCAGGGTGGACACCGGCACGCCGTCGACGTGGCCTCGCTCGATGAGCGAGACGAGCGCGCGGGAACACTCCGCGCTCGTCGCGACGTCCGCCTGGCGCAGGCCGCGCCGGATTCGGACGGCCCGGATTGCGGCCGAGACCCGCAGGTCGTTCATGCATCGAGGATGACGTCGTCCACATCCCTGACGCTTATCAGCCAGGCGCACTCGTAGGCATTTGCCTCGTGCGGTGGTTCACAGCACACTCCGCACCGTGGCGCAGCCCAAGGTGAAGCACCTCGACCAGCCGGGCTTCGTTCGGGAGCTGCGGCGCAGCCCGGTCGAGCTGCACGAGCTCGGAGGCGTGAAGGGAGGTCGGAGTGGCTGAGCTGGATGACAACAAGGCACTGGTGCGACGGTTCATCGGGGAGATCTTCGAGCGGGGCAACGAGGCCGCCGTGGACGAGCTGGCCGCCGAGGAGTTCGAGTTGCACGCCTTGCCGTCCAGCGGCGACGGCCGCGAGGACATGAGGCGCGCGATCGAACGGGTCCACGGCGGCCTGGCGGACGTCGAGTTCACGATCGAGGACATGGTGGCCGAGGGCAATCGCGTGGCGGTACGGCTCCGCTCGAGCGCCACCCACACGGGCACCTTCATGGGCATGCCGGCGACGGGCAAGCACTACAGCATCGAGGAGATCCACCTCTTTCGCATCGACGACGGCAAGGTCGCCGAGCACTGGCACCAAATGGACCAGATGGGCCTCATGAAGCAGCTCGGAGCCGCTCCGGGCAGCTGATCAGGAGGCGAACCCGTAGCCGTAGTCGGCCATCAGCGTGTACATCTTCGAGAAGGAGATCGTGTACGTGCCGCCGTTGTGGTTGCCTGCGGAGCCGTTGCAGGCTCGGCCGCACGTGTCGATGTAGGTGAACTCGGACGTGGTGTTGTTGTAGCCGACGATCGCGATCGCGTGGCCGAGGCTGTGGGTCCAGTTGGGGAGGCGCGTCGTGCTGCTGATGTACGTGTTGAGCGCGACCAGCGTCGGCGTGCCCTGGTCGAACAGGTCGTTCTCGACCGAGGCGATGAACGAGGACTTGCTCGTGCCCGGGACGCGGTAGAGCTGCCAGAAGAAGTTCTGGTTGCCGAAGATCTCCCAGTTCAGCGCCAGCGCGGCATCGCCGATGTTGCCGCCGCTCGTCTGGTACGTGGAGAAGTCCAGGATGCCGGGTCGGCTGAACGCGGGTGGCTTGGTGTATTCCGCCAGGTACATCAGGTAGCCGCGGCCCTTCGTCGCATAGAGGTTGCCGGTGTCCGCTGACGTACCGGTGTCGCTGGAGCGCCAGTACGTGGTCGACTTGTGGGGCCCGTACTGCTCCGTGTAGTTCTGCCCGGGCCGGTTGATGACGGCGTCGGTGATCCAGTAGTACGCCGCCACCGTCGCGGCGCCGGCCGTGCAGAAATTCCAGTAGTTCGAGTCGGTGTACGAGTTGTGCCGGTCGTCGAAGGCCGTCCCGCCGTGCGGCTCGACGATCTTGCCCGTGACGGACGTATTCAGCTGCGTGTTGTCGGCCGTCCAGACATCGAAGATGTCATCGAGCGAGGCCCCCGACGCGGTGCCGTTGTTCGAGACGCCCGCGCTGCCCGTCGCGGGCGCGGATCCGGGGTGGCGCGAGGGCAGGCTCGCCCTCCCGGTGGCGGGCCGCTCGGCAGGATGCGGGGTGGCCTCTCGTCGAGGATGACCTGCCGTGGCACCGCCCATGCCTGGCGCCCGCGCGATGGCCGGGACCCCCGAGACCAGGATGAGCCCGACGATCAGGCTGAGCAGCCTTCCCGCGTGAGAGATCGATCGGCGTCCGGACACCACGCACCTCCAGTGCCTTGTGCGTGCCCAGATCCGAGTCCCCAGGAAGGACGCCACGGGCCGGTGAAGCTGCGTGGCATGAGCCCGGAGGGATCGACGAGATCGTAGCGGGTCGGGTCAAGCGTTTTTTCGGCCGCCGGCCACGGCCCGCGGGCTAGAGGTTGCCGCGCTTGGCCTGCTCGCGCTCGATGGCCTCGAACAGGGCCTTGAAGTTGCCGACGCCGAAGCCGCGCGAGCCATGGCGCTCGATGATCTCGAAGAAGA
This sequence comes from Chloroflexota bacterium, assembly GCA_034667005.1. GTDB lineage: Bacteria > Chloroflexota > Limnocylindria > Limnocylindrales > CSP1-4 > JAFMJV01. Next base: position 5,942 of record JAXDKU010000059.1, on the reverse strand, counting down.
ACGTCGGGCGGTCCTGGACGGGTCGCGTGAAGATCTGGAGGAGGTAGCCCTCCTCATCCCGGTCGGCCTCGATGCCCAGCTCCTCGAGCGTCTCGATGGGCACGCCGACGTCCCCGACGCGGTCGGTGAGCGTGGCGTAGTACTCGTGCGGCATGCCGAGGAACTCGACGCCGTTCTCGCGCAGCTGCCGCACCGTCGAGACGATGTCCTCCGTCCGCATGGCGACGTGCTGTGTGCCCGAGTCCAGGTACCAGTCGAGGAACTCCTGGATCTGGCTCTTCTTCTTGCCGGTCGCCGGCTCGTTGATCGGGAATTTCACGCGCCCGTTGCCGTTGGTCATGACCTTGGACATCAGCGCGCTGTAGTCGGTGTGGATGACCTTGTCGTCGTAGTGGATCAGCTGCGCGAAGCCGAGCACCTGCTTGTAGTAATCGACGAACGTGTTCATCTCGCCGAGCTCCACGTTGCCGACGCAGTGATCGACTTCCAGCAGGCTGAGCCCCTGCGCGGCCCTTGCGGGCTTCTTGACCTTCCGATACCCGGGCGCGAACGCGCCGTGGTAATCGTTACGGTCGATGAAGCTGTGGACCACCTCGCCGTAGGTATGAATGGCCGAGCGGCGCAGCGTGCCGTCCTCGCCGCCATCGATCTCGGTCGGCTCGAGGTACGACCGGCCGCCACGCGCGGTGGTCTCGCGCCATGAGCTGGCGGCGTCATCGACCAGGAACGCGATGTCGTGGACGCCGTCGCCGTGCCGATGGACGTGCTCGGCGATCTCGCCGTTCGGCGTCAGCGGCGCGGTGAAGACAAAGGTGATGTCGTTCTGCTTCATCACGTAGCTGGTGCGGTCGCGCACGCCCGTTTCCAGGCCGGAATAGGCCACCGGCGTGAAGCCCCACAGCGCGCGGTAGTACGCGGCCGCCTGGCGGGCGTTGCCGACCCAGAACTCCACGTGGTCGATGCCCTTGAGCGGGACGAAGTCCTCGGCCTGCGCGTACGCGTCCTTGTTGACGACGGCGCCGCTCTGGTTGACGGCGCCCTGGGTGCGTTCGAGCGTCTCAGTCATGAGTGTGTCCTCCCGTTCTGAGGTGGGGAGGATACGCTGGGACGGTCACGCGGTGGGAGCGTCGGGCAGGTCGTGACATATTCACGTGGCACGGCCCCGACGCGAGACTCCTCGGCATGAGAGCGCCTCCGGCCCTCACCTGCGCCCTCGCGGCGACTTGACCTGAGCGTGGATCCGACCGGGCCCTACCGCCGGAGCGGAGTGCTTGGGGCGCCCCGGCGCCCATCAGTGGCGCAAGGTCCGCTGAGTGGGAATGTGACAAGCGTGCCGCGGTCGCATTGCCGGACCCACCGGCGTGATGGAACAGAGGTCCGGCCCTGCGATCGACGCGGAGCCTCTGCCTTGGCCGTGCCACGCCTTGCGCAGTCCTTCCTGATCGTCCGAGCCAAGGACCAGACGCGTGTTCGTGGCGAGGTAGACCACCTCGGGCTTGACCCCGGCGTCGGCTACGCGCCGGAGTGCCGGCCCATCTCCGCGGGCACATCGACGAGCGCCTCGACCTCGAACTCGCGCCCGCGGCCAACCTTGATCCCCGGGGCTTCACGCGCCGCGCGGGCCGTATCCGCGCCCGCAACGAGGACGTGGCTCTCCTCCCGAGGGGGAGTGTCGAAGTCGGAGGCCCGTCGATGTTGATCCGTGCTTCACCAAGGGCCTCACCGACTCGTGCCAGCCTTGTCCTCGAGCATCACGGTCTGATCGTCGCCATCCGTCGGGCCCTCCGGCGACTCGCCTGGGACCCATCGTACGTCGCCGATCCAGCATGGTCGGGCACCGGCGGCGATGCTGCCCTTCACGAACACGCAGGTTCTCGTTTCCGAATCAAGATGGGCCTGCACGCATGCCCTCAACGGATCGCGCTTTGACATACTACGTGGCACCAAACACGGCGACGATGTTGGCCGCCCGGAGGCGATGCCGAGCAATTGCGGTTCAATCGAGGAGAAGCTAGCGGCTCCGAATGGCAAGAATGAGCATCCCTGACGAGCTTAGGAATGTCCTGGAGGCGACGGGCTTTCTGGACGAGGACGAACCGGGCGCAGGCGTTGCGTTGGGGAAGGCTCCGTATAGGTCTGGCCGTGACTTCCAACCTGACGCAATCTGGCGAAGTGCTTCCTCTCTTCGCGTGTACTTCAAGTTTGCTGCGCACAAGCCATCAACAAAAGCGGTGACCGAATGGCGTCGTGAGATATGGAACGAAGGATTTGCACCGCTACTCTGGGTAGTTGGCCCTTCGGATGTCAGCCTATACGACGGATATGCACGACCTGACGCGCTTGACGAAGGGCAATCGCATCTCCTGCTGACGCTTCAGTCCGTCGGTGAAGAACTGCGGCGTCTTGACGAGATGGCCGGCCGTTTGTCAATGGAGACTGGGCACTTTTGGTCATTGCTGCCACGGAAGTCACAGAGGAGTTCTGTCGATCGGCAGTTGTTGGCAGACCTGTCTTCGTTGGAATCGGCGCTGATGACTCGAGGTCTGGACCAGTCGCGAGCCCAAGCCATGGTGCAACAGGTCATCTTTGCCCAGTATCTCATCGATCGAGACATTGTCACCAAGGATCGACTCTCGACGGTCTGTGGCATGACTACTCTCAGTGATGCTCTCAAGACACCAGCGTCTGCGCACTCTCTTTTTGGTTGGCTCACGGACACGCTGGATGGAGATGTCTTCACTCGGATCAACTCCAACGATCTTCTGCCACGCTTTGCTGACATCCTATCTGGCTTTCTGGATGGAGTAGAACCCACAAGCGGTCAGATGCGGCTCTTTCCATACAAGTTTGACATTGTCCCCGTCGAACTCATTAGCGCCATTTACGAGCAGTTTGCGCACAGTGCCGATGGCGCAGGTGCCACCGCCAAACAAACGAGCTTACACTACACGCGTTTGGCGGTCGTCTCACTGGTGTTGGACGAAGCAATGCGGGGAGTCCAAGGTTCAGAGAGCGTCCTCGACCTGACTTGCGGTTCGGGCGTGTTCTTAGTCGAGTCTCTTCGAAGACTTGTTGAGGCGAGGGCTCGAACAACAGGAACCGCAATTTCTCGCACCATGATCCGCTCAGTTCTCCATGGCCAGCTGACTGGTGTGGACATCAGTGAGGCAGCTATACGTGTTGCTGCTTTCAGTCTTTGTTTGGCGGCCCTTGAACTGGATCCTGATCCGCAACCTGTCGAGGATTTGGAATTCCAGCCCCTAATTGGCAAGTCGCTCCTCGTGGCGGACGCCCGTGACGTGGAGCTGTTCGTCGACACGGACCCGTGGAACATCAACAAACCCAGGCTGTTCGATATCGTTGTTGGGAATCCTCCGTGGTCGTTTGAGGGAAGATCTGACCTCAGACAAAGGCGCAAGGCCGCTGTCGGACGTGTTCATCAAGGACGCGGTCAGTCCATCGACTTCGTCGTCAGGGCCGCTGAGTTTGGACATGGGACGACTCGGTATGGTTTGGTTTTGAGTGCGATGCCGTTCTTTGCGACATCGGGCACCGGATCCAAGGCGGCGCGGGCTGTCTGTGCCCTCCTTACTCCGGTAACGATCGTCAATCTCGCGGCGCATCGTGGTTGGTTGTTCGACACGGCCAAGATGCCGGCCGTGGTATTCCTTGCTCGGTGCAGGGAGGGAAGACCGGGCGATATCGCAATAGTCACGGTGCCGTGGACGAACGCAGCTGAGAGCGCCCGAACATTTGTGATCGCACCGAGAGACATCAGTTGGCTAGAGTTGCGACGCTGGGACGACGATCCAACCAGCCTCAAGGCAGTGGCGTTCGGTGTAGGGCGTGACTCGCGCGTACTTGCGGATGTTAGGTCAACGGGGACGACCCTCGGGGAATGGTTGTACGCGCTGGGCACTTCTTTGCAAGACGGTCTTCAGTTGGGTGAAACCTTGGACGCCTCCGGCATCGTGGGACTGCCCCTCCTCGACAGCGATGCCCGCATCGGCCTTCGCGTCGAAAGACCCGATAAGGTCTGGTCCCAGATGAGAGCTCACCGACCGAGGTCTGTCTCTCTTTATCAGGCGCCACTCCTAGTGGTCAGGGAACTGATGGAGGACGGCCCCCGCGTCCTAGCAGGGGTTGCCGATGAGGACATGGCCTTTACGGAGGCCTTTTTTGGCGCGCCGCTGCCGCCTGCGATGGCGCCATCCGGCTTAGTCGTGGCATCAATCCTCAGGTCGGCTCTTGCTTCCTGGTTCTTCCTTCTGACAGCCAGCGAGTTCGGAATCTGGAAACGACGACTTTTCGTCGGGGATGTGGCGCGCCTGCCCCTGCCACACGGTGGCAGTCTCGCTGGCAGCCCGCAGGGCCGAGCGGTGCTCGACCGAGCGCTGAGTCTGCCTGCCATTCCGTCGACTGATCAGTGGGAGGCGCTAGATGGCGCGGTGTTCGACCTTTACGGACTGTCGTCACTCGATCGAGTTGTAATCCGAGACGGGCTCGAGAGAGCCGCCTGGCAATGGAAGAAAGGGGCCTGGCGCTCTGAGGCACCAGCCACGGCGAAGAGCCTCGAAGAATATGCTGACGTCCTCCTCAAGCGGCTGAACGCGTGGGCTCAGCCGGATGCACAAGCGGCATTCGAGATCGACTTGTTGGCGTTCCCAGTCGAATCTCCGATACGCATTGTTCGAGTCGCGGTGGGCACAGGACCTGCAGGAAAGGTCCGGTTTGTCGAACCCGATCACGGAGTAGCGGAAACGATAGCGGAGATAGGCCGACACCTGAATGTGCCGCTCAACTCCCATCTTGTCGGCGAACGAGACTTACGAGTTTATGGGTCGAATGAGGTCTATTTCATCAAGCCTGCAGCGTGGCGACACTGGATGGCTTCAGTCGCGGTCGCGGATGCGGATGAGGTATTGCAGGACAGCATTGACATCGGCGCCAGCCCGACATTCGGTGCTGCTTGACTCTTCCGTTTGGAGAGGAGGTCGCCCTAGGGGAGCCGCTGACGATCTTACGCGAGGATTTCATCCGAGCCATTCTGGGTCTGATTCGCGAGGGCTGGCAGCTAGCGTGCTCGCGATCCGCCAAGTCCACTGTTCTCGAGGTGCCACTGACGGAACTATTGCGCGACGGAATGCGCGACGCGCTATCGCTTTCGAACGTGGAATGGAAGAACGACCTACTGATCTCGCTTGGCACGGAGTCTCGTTCAACACCCGGCGTTCTTGTTCCGGATGGTAGAACGGATATTCCCTTGTATCTTTGGTCGTCGCGTGTATATCGGGAGGATCACAACCCACACGTAATCGTGGAGTGTAAACGCATCGCCATGTCGAACGGCCTACTTGTCCGCGAGTACGTCCTTCAAGGCATCGACCGGTTTGTGTCTGGCAAGTACGGTTCGGCACACGCGCTGGGTTTCATGGTGGGCTACGTTGTGGCGGGGGATCCCGGTGGCGCTGTGGATAAAATCAACAGATACCTCGGAAAGCTCAAACGGATCGCGGAAAGATTGTTGAGGCAAGATGCTGCCGACATGACGATATCGTGGCTGAGCAAGCACACGAGATCTGGCGATATGCCGGCGATTGCGCTTCACCACGTGATGTTGGAGTTCGCTGTCGACTAGGGAAGCTCGACGTGGATCTGAGGCTCGTTGACCCGATCGCGTCTACGCACCACCACGCGGTCTGCGGATCAGGGCACCACCACGCGGTTTGCGGATCAGGCATTCACGGCGACAGCCTCGGTGCTTGTCGGGATAGCCGTCGCTGCGGCAGAGGCGATCGTTTCTGGCACCGCCGCGTCGATCGGTTCGATCAGCCAGATGTCGCCGCCCAGGGTCGCCTTCTTCGCGAGGAGCCGGCGTGCAAGGACCGAGCCCGCGTCCCGGTGCGCCTCGAGCAGCCCGCGGAACTCGTCGACCACGTCGG
>JAXDKU010000058.1:0-16756 GCA_034667005.1 Chloroflexota bacterium | reverse complement strand
GCGATGATCGACGCCCTCAATGCAATCGTGCGCTTCGCGCCAAATCAACTCCCCGACGAGATCGCGTTGATCGAAGCGGTGCGACGGCGGCTCCCGGACTTGCCACAGGTCGTCTGCTTCGACACCGCCTTCCATGCCAGCCTTCCCGACGTCGCGCGGACGCTGGCGAATCCCTCCCAGTACGCCGCGCAAGGAGTGCGACGCTACGGCTTTCACGGCCTGTCTTACACCTACCTGATCGACGAGCTGCGCCGGCGCACGGGGAACACCGGCGGGGCGGACGCGAATGGACGTGTGGTCCTCGCGCATCTCGGCAACGGATCAAGCCTGGCAGCCGTGCAGAACGGCAGATCGGTCGATACGAGCATGGGCTTCACGCCGATCGGCGGGATCGTGATGGGCACGCGCTCGGGTGATCTGGATCCCGGGGTCGTCACCTTCATCGCCCGGGTCAGCGGCTTGGATCCCGATCGGGTCGAACACGCGATGAGTCATCGCTCCGGGCTGCTCGGCATCTCGGGCAGGACCGCCGACATGCGCGAGCTGATCGCCCACGAGGGAGACGACGAGTCGTGCCGCCTGGCGGTGGCGATCTACTGCTACGAGATCAAGAAGCGGATCGGCGCCTACGCGGCGGCGTTGGGCGGACTCGATCACCTCGTCTTCTCCGGCGGCATCGGCGAGCACGCGCCGGTGGTCCGCGCCAGGATCGGCGCCGGTCTCGAGTTCCTCGGCGTCGAGATCGATGACCATCACAATGCCGCCAACGCTCCGCTGATCTCGACCGCCACGGCGCGAGCGGCGGTGCATGTAATTCCTTCGGACGAAGAAGTGGTCATCGCCCGCGCGGTGTGCCAGCTCCTGGATTGACACCGCAATGACACTTGCACCGGACCTGCTCGCGCGCATCGACGCCTACTGGCGCGCCGCCAACTACCTGTCGGTCGGCCAGATCTATCTGCTGGACAACCCGCTGCTGCGCGAGCCGCTGAAGCCGGAGCACCTCAAACCTCGACTCCTGGGGCACTGGGGCACGACGCCGGGCCTCAACTTCGTCTACGTCCACGCCAATCGCGCCATCAAGGCACGCGACCTGGACGCGATCTACGTCATGGGACCGGGGCACGGCGGGCCGGCCGCGGTCGCCAACGCATACCTCGAGGGAACGTACTCAGAGGTCTACCCGGACCTGACGCCGGACGCCGCCGGCATGAAGCGCCTCTTCCGCCAGTTCTCGTTCCCAGGCGGGGTGGGCAGCCACGTCACGCCGGAGACGCCGGGCTCGATCCACGAGGGCGGGGAGCTCGGCTACGCCCTCACGCATGCCTTCGGCGCAGTGTTCGACAACCCCGATCTGGTCTGCTTCTGCGTCGTTGGCGACGGAGAGGCGGAGACCGGCCCTCTCGCCGCGAGCTGGCACTCGAACAAGTTCCTCAACCCGGTCACGGACGGGGCCGTGCTGCCGATCCTCCATCTGAACGGCTACAAGATCGCCAATCCAACGGTGCTGGCGCGGATTCCCGAAGCAGAGTTGGTCGCCCTTCTGGAGGGCTACGGCTACCGGCCGATCATTGTGGCCGGTGACGATCCGCCCAGGATGCACCGGCTCATGGCGGCCGCAGTCGACGAAGCCCTCGATGAGATCGCCGCGATCCAACGGAAGGCGCGACGGAAGGGCAAGGCAGCCCGTCCGCGCTGGCCGATGCTCGTCCTGCGCACGCCCAAGGGCTGGACCGGGCCGAAGACGGTCGACGGCCTGCCCGCCGAGGGAAGCTTCCGGTCGCACCAGGTTCCTCTGGCAGACGTCATCGGGAACAAGGAGCACCGCAAGCAGCTGGAGGAGTGGCTGCGCAGCTACCGCCCCCAGGAGCTTTTCGACGAGGCCGGTACGCTCCGCCCCGAGCTCCGCGCCCTGCCTCCGGCTGGCGAGCGGCGCATGAGCGCCAACCCGAACGCCAACGGCGGCCTCCTGCTGCACAACCTGTCCTTGCCGGACTTCCGCGATTACGCCGTCGAGGTGCCCGCCCCCGGGGCCACGCGCAGCGAGGCAACCAAGGTGCTGGGGACGTTCCTGCGCGACGTGATCAAGCGCAACCCGTCGACGTTCCGGCTGTTCGGGCCGGACGAGACGGCCTCCAACCGGCTCACACCCGTGTTCGAGGCAACCAACCGCACCTGGGTCGCGGAAACGCTGACCACCGACGATCACCTGGCCCCGGACGGACGCGTCATGGAAGTGCTCTCCGAGCATCTCTGCGAAGGCTGGCTCGAGGGCTACCTGCTGACCGGCCGGCACGGCCTGTTCAACTGCTACGAGGCGTTCATCCACATCGTGGATTCGATGTTCAACCAGCACGCCAAGTGGCTGAAGACGTCGCGGGAGATCCCGTGGCGCCGCCCGATCGCCTCGCTCAACTACCTCCTCTCCAGCCACGTCTGGCGCCAGGACCACAACGGCTTCTCCCACCAGGACCCGGGCTTCATCGACCACGTGGTCAACAAGAAGGCGGAGGTCATCCGGGTCTATCTACCGCCCGATGCCAACTGCCTGCTGTCCGTTGGCGACCACTGCCTGCGCAGCCGCAATTACGTGAACGTCATCGTGGCCGGAAAGCAGCCGGCGCTGAACTACCTCTCCATGCAGGAGGCCGTGCTGCACTGCACCCGCGGGATCGGCATCTGGTCATGGGCCAGCAACGACGCGGGCGATCCTGATGTGGTCATGGCCTGCGCCGGTGACGTGCCGACCCTCGAAACGCTGGCCGCCATCGACATCCTGCGCCGACGGCTCCCGGACGTGCGGGTGCGGCTGGTGAACGTGGTCGACCTCATGCGCCTCCAGGACGAGTCCGAGCACCCCCACGGCCTGCCGGACAGCGAGTTCGACACGCTCTTCACGCGGGACAAGCCGGTGATCTTCGCCTACCACGGCTATCCGTGGCTGATCCACCGGTTGACCTACCGCCGGCGTAACCACGCCAATCTCCACGTCCGGGGCTACAAGGAGGAGGGCACCGTCACGACCCCGTTCGACATGGTCGTGCGCAACGACCTCGACCGCTTCCACCTGGTCATGGACGTCATCGACCGGGTACCGAGCCTCGGCTCACATGCGGCTGCCCTCCGCCAGGAGATGGTCGATGCGCGCGTCGCGGCCCGCGCCTACGCGGTCGAGCATGGCGATGACCCCGCGGACATCCGCGACTGGAGCTGGCCCGGCTAGTGCCGCGCCAGGGTCCCCGCTTGCGCGTCCTGGTCCTCAACGCCGGTTCCAGCTCGCTCAAGGCCAGCGTCATCGAGACTCCGGAGACGACGCTCGGGTCCGTCAAGCGCAGCTGGGGCTCCGACGCGTCGCGAGCAGAGGGCCGGGCGGCAGGCTTGACGGGAGCGTTGGATGAGCTCGCCGTCGACGGCGTCGGGCTCGAGTCCATCGATGCCGTCGGGCACCGCGTCGTCCACGGCGGACCACGCTTTGTGGAGGCGACGGTGGTCGACGACGAGGTGCTCGCGGGCATCGCAGATGCCGCGCGGCTGGCGCCTCTCCACAACGGCGTCGCACTGGAGACGCTCCAGGCCGCCCGCCGGGTGCTGCCGAACGTGCCGCACGTCGTCAGCTTCGACACGGCCTTCCACCGGACGCTGCCGGCCGAAGCAATCCGCTATCCGGTTCCGCGTCGATGGTCGGAGGACTGGGGCGCGCGCAGATATGGCTTCCACGGGCTCTCCGCGGAGTGGTCCACACGCGAGGCGGAGCGGCTGCTCGGCCGGCCGGCGGGCGACCTGGCCCTCCTCGTCGCCCACCTGGGGAGCGGCTGCTCCGTGACGGCCGTCTGGCGCGGCAGATCCGTGGACACCTCCATGGGCGAGACGCCACTCGAGGGCCTGATGATGGGGACGCGCTCAGGATCCATCGACCCGGGCATGCTGCTGCGCCTGCTGGTCGAGGGGCGGCTGAGCGTCACGGAGATCGAGGAGGCGCTCGAGCACCGCTCCGGCCTGCTCGGCGTATCGGAGGTCAGCGGGGAGATGGAGGCGGTCGAGGCGGCCGCACGCGGCGGCAACCCGGACGCCCGCCTGGCTGTGGCGATGTTCGTGCGGCGTGCCGCGGCCGGGATCGCTGCGGCGGCCACGAGCCTGCCCCGCGTCGACGCCCTCGTATTCACCGGGGGCATCGGCGAGCACGCGGCCGACGTGCGCGCCGCCATCGTCAGCCGCCTCGCCGTCCTGCGGCTGGCGCCGGCCGCCGTGCTGGTCGTGGAGGCACGGGAAGACCTGGTGATCGCCGCTGAGGTCGCGCGGCTCCTCCCGTAGTCGGGCCGGTTCCGCCGTGCGGGATGGCCCTCCACAGGGGGCCATTGGACCCTGTTGGCCGCCGAGCGGAATCGCCATGGTTGTGGCAGCTCAAACCGAGCCGCTGGCCCAAACGGTGCCGCTGGAGGCAAATTCCATGTCCACACTTCGTCGATGGGCGATCCCCATTGCGGCCGTCGCAGCGGTGCTGCTGGTCTACCTCGTCAATCCCTGGATCGAGGCCACCGAGCCCATTCGGACCTTCGTGACCTTCGGCTTCTGGGGCCTCGCCATCCTCCTGACAATCGTCCTGTTCGAGGACCGCAAGCAGGCCAAGGGCACCGACGTCGAAGTCGAAGGCCCGGCGTTCACGCGCTTCCTGTTCAACAACTCACGCGCCGGCCTGCTCTGGCTACCGATCCGCGTGTTCGTCGGCTTCGCCTGGCTGGAAGCCGGTCTGCATCACTTCAGCGATCCGAAGTGGATGACCGCAGGGGAGTCCCTGCGCGGCTACTGGACGAACGCGGCGGCCATCCCGGAGACGGGTCGCGCGGCGATCTCGTTCGAGTGGTACCGCGATTTCATCAACGTCCTGCTCAACAGCCACAGCGAGGGCTGGTTCGCCATCGCGATCACCTTCGGCGAGATCGCTGTCGGAGTGGCGCTGATCTTCGGGATCATGACCGGCCTGTCGGCGTTCTTCGGGGCGCTCATGAACATGTCGTTCCTGCTCGCGGGTTCGGCGTCGACCAACCCGGTGCTGTTCAGCCTCTCGATCGGCCTCATCCTCGCCTGGAAGGTTGCCGGTTACTACGGCTTCGACCGATACCTCCTGCCGCGCCTCGGTACGCCGTGGCGCCCGGGGATCCTCGTCCAGAAGATCGCACACGCCAGAGGTGCTCCGGCCTGATCACGGGCCACGACCTCAACAACCCACCCACAGAGGGCCGGACGGAACTTCCGTCCGGCCCTCACCCATGCCAGGGCTAGGACGGGCTCGTTGCCCCGCCGGAGCTGGGACTGGTCGAGGAGGCCGGGCCGGACGCATCCACCCTGTCGGCGACCTCCCGAGATTTCTCGTACCACGACTGGGTGATCTGCTCGGCCACGTTTCGTCCGCCCAGGCCGAATGCCAGTCCGAACGCGATCGCGACGGCCAGAACCACGCCGGTGAACAGGATGTTCACGAGGTCGGAGGCGATGCCGACCTGGTTCACGGCGATGACCACTCCGAATGCGATCACGGCGATCTCGGCGATGCGGCCGAGGACCGTGCCCGTCGTCACACCGGCGGAGGCTGAGCCACCCTCGACGATCCTCCGAAGGATCCGTCCGCCGATCGGCGCGAGGATCAGGATCAGTGCGGCCACGACCAGGTTGGGGATGAACAGGATCACCCGGTTGAGGAGGTCGCTGACCTGCGGCCAGCCCAGGAAGTTCGCGGCGGCGATCAGGAAGATGAAGAACACGACCCACTTGACGACGATCCCGGCCAGCCGGCTGACGCTGAGGCTCTGCGCACTCGCGCCGTAGACCGCCGACCCGTGCGTCGCCAGCATGCGGTCGGCCCCGGCACGAGTCAGGAGACCGGTCACGATCCGGCCCGCGAAGCCGGCGACGATCCAGCCGATGAGCAGGATGAGCAGCGCGCCGATCACATCCGGTATCGCGCTGATGAGGTCTGCGACGACGTTGTTGAAGCTCACCCTGAGCTGCTCGCCAAGATCCATGGGATTCCCTCCGTACAGGTCGGCATTGCGTCCGCCAGTGCGGAGGCTACGGACGGGGCGTGGTGGGCGGCGCGACGTGGATAGTCAATGCGCGACAAGCACGTTGCGATTGCGCTTGCCGGCTCGCCGCCACAGCGAGGCGCAGACAGCGCGGCCGGTCGTCAGGCCGTGGGTCGGGCCCTCGTGCTCGGCCGCGGCAGGGCCGTCAGCGTTCGCAGATACGCCGCCAGGGCCTTGGCGATCTCGTGCTCGACGGCCGCGATCCAGTCGGAGGACGCGCCCTCGCGCCAGTCGTTGAGCAGCTTCTGGAGGCTCTGCCATTCCTCCATGCGGCGGGAGATCTCCTGGGGAGCCATCGGCGGAGCGTGCGGCACGCGCGGTGCCCGCGCAAGGAGCAGCGGCCTTGCAGATCTGGACCCCGTCAAGCGACGGTCTCGAATCGCTCCGCCAGGATCGTGAGCATGTCGGCCACGCCCTCGACCTCGTCGATCGGGATCCCGAGGACCTGGGGAGGATCGCTGGGGTATTCGGGCACGATCACCAGCGTGGCCGGTCGCGTGCGCTCGAGGTCGAACTGGATCCTGCGCAGCCGGTCGTACGGAACGGCGACGGCGAGCCGGTCGTTGGTCACCACGATGAGGCGCCGGTCCGTCGCGGAGATGTGCGCATCGACCGCCCGGGCATGCGCAAGCAGCTCCTCGTCCGGCTGGAGATGCTTCTGGACGCTCGGATCAGGTTGCTGCTTCAAGGCACTCCTTCCAATGATCGGCCCGCGGCCGGCCGGCTAGTAACCGGAGCCGCCTCCGGAGCCGCCCTTGCACGCGGCAACCAGGACGGCGAGACAGAGGCTCGCCAACGCCGCGTGGCGGCCCGCTCGCCCGAGCGCCTCCCCGGCGGCCCGGACGAGCCGGGCGGCTCGACCGGCCGGGTCCGAGAAGTTCGGGCGCCGCACTAGCCGACGCCCACGGGCTGCGACTGGTCGACCTCCCGGGCGTCCTCGTCGACGAGATCGAACTCCGTCCATGCACACGAGGAGCAGGTCCACCTGCCGTCGAAGGCGCCGTCCTGGGCGGCCTTGTCCGGTGACGACCATGCCTTGGCGTTGTCGAGGGTGCCGCACTGAGCACATTTCCTCATCAGTTGGGCCATCTCAATTGCCCTCCTGTACGAGCTTTGACGTCGACCCTCACCGAGCGGCCCCCACGGGCGCGTGAAGGCGGGTCACCGAAGCATTTGAACTTCGTGACGAAGTCCGTGTCACCCGGTCACCTCGCAAGAAACTGCAGGCACAGGCCGCGGTCGGATAAGCTCCCTCTCCCGAGCGCCCCTTCGGAGCCTACGTGCCGGCCAACACGCGTTGTCCGGTCCGACCCGTCTGGTCGGGCCGAGCTCGCACCCCCATGACACTCCCTGTCCTTTGGCGACGTCGCGCCACGGATGGCTTCGACGCGGCCGGCGCCCGGCCCCGGGCGTCCTGATGGGCTACGACTACCTCGTCGTCGGCGCGGGCTTCGCCGGCGCGGTGACGGCCGAGCGGCTCGCGTCGCAGCGCGGGAAGCGCGTACTCGTGGTGGACCGGCGGCCACACATCGGCGGCAACGCCTACGACGAGCTGGACTCGGCCGGCGTCCTGGTCCATCGCTACGGCCCGCACATCTTCCACACGAACTCTGCGCGGATCTTCGACTACCTCTCCCGGTTCACGGACTGGCGACCGTACGAGCATCGCGTGCTGGCGCACGTCCGCGGGCGGCTGCTGCCGATCCCGATCAACCGGACGACCGTCAACATGCTGTACGGGCTCCAGCTCGCCGACGACGCGGAGGTCGAGTCGTTCTATGCGTCGCGGGCCGAGCCGATGGCCAGCGTCCGGACCTCGGAGGACGCGGTCGTCAACAAGGGCGGCCGGGAGCTGTTCGAGCTGTTCTTCCGGGGCTACACGCGGAAGCACTGGGGGCTGGAGCCAAGCCAGCTGGACGCCTCCGTCAGCTCGCGCATCCCTTTCCGCACCGACGATGACGACCGCTATTTCACGGACCGCTTCCAGGCCATGCCGGTCGACGGGTACACGCGCATGTTCGAACGGATGCTGGACCGTCCACGGATCGACGTGCTCTTGAGCACGGACTTCGCGGCGGTGCGTGATGCGGTCGATTACGACCGGATCGTGTACACGGGGCCGATCGACGACTACTTCGGCCGTCAGTTCGGCGCCCTGCCCTACCGCTCCCTGGAGTTCCAGTTCGCCACCCTGGACGAGCCGCGAGTGCTTCCGGCGAGCACGGTCAACTTCCCGGACGAGTCCGTGCCGTTCACGCGCATGACCGAGTTCAAGCAGCTGACCGGCCAGCAGCACGATCGGACCACCGTCGTGATCGAGTACCCGCGAGCGTCCGGAGAGCCCTACTACCCGATCCCCCGCCCCGAGAACGCCGCGCTCTACGAGCGCTACAAGGAGCTGGCCGACGCCGAGTCCGACACGATCTTCGTGGGACGGCTCGCAACCTACCGCTACTACAACATGGACCAGGTGGTCGGCCAGGCGCTGGCGACGGCGGAGCGCGTGGCGCGCGCCGGCGAGCAGGCGGCCTGAGCCCGTGATGGCGCAACGGTCGAGGTCGCCTGGAGGGGAGAGACCGGACACCGAGGGGCGGCCTGCGTCGGCAAAGCCGGACGTGATCTGCTTCTCCCACCTGCGTTGGGACTTCGTCTACCAACGGCCAAACCACCTGATGGCTCGCGCCGCCCGCGGCAGTCGCGTGTACTACGTGGAGGAGCCCCTCCATGGCAACTTCGCGCCGAGCCTGGGGATCGACCGGCGCGACGACGGGCTGCACATCGTGCTGCCGTACCTGCCGCAGAACCTCGACGAGCAGGAGACCCAGGCGGCGCTCGAGGCGCTGCTCCGCGACCTGGTCCGGGCCGAGTCGATCGACCGACCGATCTGCTGGTACTACACCCCGATGGCCCTCGACCACTCACGTTGGTTGGAGCCCGAGGTGACGGTCTACGACGCGATGGACGAGCTCAGCGCGTTCCTCGGAGCGCCCGAGCGTATGCGGACCCTGGAGGCCGAGCTCCTCGAGCGGGCGGACGTCGTCTTCACGGGCGGCCACAGCCTCTACGCGGCCAAGCGAAAGCTGCACCCGGGCGTCCACGCGATGCCGAGCGCGGTCGACGCGCGGCATTTCTCCCAGGCGAGGAAGGGGCTTCCGGAGCCCGTGGACCAGGTGTCGATCCCCGGGCCCAGGATCGGCTGGTTCGGCGTGATCGACGAACGCATGGACATGGCGCTGCTGAGCGGCGTTGCGGAGCGCCGGCCTGACTGGTCGTTCGTGCTGGTCGGCCCGGTCGTGAAGATCGATCCCACATCGATCCCTCAGCTTCCCAACGTCCATGTCCTGGGCTCGCGGCCGTACGCGTCCCTGCCCGCCTACATCGGCCGCTGGGACGTGGCGATGATGCCGTTCGCCCGGAACGCGGCAACCCGCTACATCAGCCCAACGAAGACGCTGGAGTACCTCGCCGCCGGCCGTCCGGTGGTCTCCACCTCCATCGCGGACGTGGTCAGCCCATACGGCGAGCTGGGGATGGTGCGCATCGCCGACGACCCGCAGTCGTTCATCGCGGCGATCGAAGCGGCGCTGGCGGAGGATCCGGCGGCGCGACGCGCGGCAACGGATGCGTATCTCGGCCGCGTCTCATGGGACGAGACCTGGTCGCGCATGTGGGCGCTGGTCCTCGAGGCGAGGGATCGCGCCCGGTCCGGGGCCGTGCCGAACCAGGCTCGTGCGGCGGGCCGTGCCTCGTCCCCACTGACCGCGAGCGCGCGGAGGTGACGATCGCGGAGATTTCGATCGCGGAGATGGCGATCGCGGAGCCGCGCGTCTGTCTCGTCACCGACAGCCGCGAGCCGTCCGGGCTGGGCCGGCACATGGTCGACCTGGCCCGCGCCTTCGAGGGGCGCGTTCGCCTGGTTCTCGCGGCACCGGACGCGCCGCTTGCCGGTGGGCTGATCCGCGAATTTGAGCGACTCGGGGCCGAGATCTGGGCCCTCCCCGACGCCGGCCGCGACGCCCAGGCCGAGGCACTGGAGGCGCGCCTGGCCGACCGCCCGGTCGACCTCGTCCACGTGCATGCCGGGATCACGTGGGAGGGGCACGAGGCGGCACGCGCCGCGCGATCGGCCGGCACAGCCGCGGTCGTGCGTACCGAGCACTGCCCGTACGTCCTGACGAAAGCGGTGGACGTGCAGCTCTACCGCGAGGGGATCGAGCAGGTCGACCGGATCGTGTGCGTCTCAGAAGGAGTCCGCGACAGCTTCCGGCAGGCCGGCGTGCCGTACGACCGCATGCGCGTCGTGCGCAATGGGATCGGGCATCGCCCTCCCCACCTGGAGCCGGACCGCGTGCGAGCGGACCTCGGCGTCGCGGTCGGCGCGCCACTCGCGGTGACGGTCGCCCGGCTCACGGAGCAGAAGGGCCACACCGACCTGCTGCTCGCGCTCCCTCGGATCCTGCGCCGCGTCCCGGAGGCGCGGTTCGTCTGGGTCGGCGACGGACCTCTGGAGGCCGAGCTGCGTGCCGGGCTGGAACGCCACGGTCTGTCCGCGCACGTGACGCTGATCCCGGGACACCCGGACGTGCCGGCACTCCTGGCCGCGGCCGACGTGGTGGTGCTCCCCTCTCGCTTCGAGGGGCTGCCGCTCGTCGCGCTGGAGGCGATGGCGGCGGGCAGGCCCGTGGTCGGAACGGCGGTCGTGGGCCTCCGCGAGGCCGTACGCGACGGGCAGACCGGCCGGCTCGTTCCCGCACACGACATCGACGCGCTCGCGGACGCGGTCATCCAGGTGCTCTCGGACCGGCCGCTCGCGGCTTCGTGGGGACGGGCGGGGCTGGCCTGGCAGCAAGCGGAATTCACCTCGGATCGCATGGCGGAGGACACGATGGGCATCTACGCGGAGCTCCTGACGCGCGCGAGCGCACCACGGCCGCTTTCGATGGCGGCAGCACGGTGACGGCCGTCCAGCCACGCGCGGAGAGCGGGACGGGCATCACCCGAGAGATGCGGGTTGCCGTCGTCGGCGCGGGTGGGATCGGGTCTCGCCACATCGGCAACCTGTTGGCCATGCCGGAGGTCCGGCTCGAGGCGGTTGCGGACCTGGACCTGGGCCGTGCGCAGGCGCAGGCGTCGCGGGGCACGGCCACGCCGTTCGGTGACTGGCGGAAGATGCTGGACGAAGTGCGCCCCGACGCGCTGCTCATCTGCGTGCCGCCCTTCGGCCACGGCGACCCGGAGCTGGCTGCCATCGAGCGGCGAATCCCATTCTTCGTCGAGAAGCCCATCGCCGTGGACCTCCCCACCGCGGAGCGCATCGCGACCGCCGTCGCGGCTGCCGGCCTGATCACCGCGGTGGGCTATCACTGGCGCTACCTGGACATCGTTGAGCGGGCGCGCGAGCTCCTCGAGGACAACCCCGCCCACCTCGCGATGGGCTACTGGCTGGACGGCGTCCCGCCGCCTGCATGGTGGGCCCAGGAATCGCAGTCGGGCGGACAGCTCGTCGAGCAGGCGACCCACATCCTGGACCTGGCCAGGTACCTGATGGGCGAGGTTTCGGCCGTCGGGGCAGTGGCAGCGAGGGCCGACCGCAAGGTGCCGCACGGCGGGGACATCGCGGACGCGTATGCCGCCACGGCCGTCTTCGCCTCCGGGGCCATCGGCACGTTCACCTCGACCAGCCTGACGCGCTGGCCGCACCGCATCGGGCTCCACCTGGTCAGCGAGGCCATGGTCCTGGAGCTCTCCGAGTTCGAGATCATGATCGACATCGGGCACGGCCGGCCGGTCGAGCGGGCGAGCGGGGATCCGTTCGTCGCCGAGCTGACGGACTTCCTGGTCGCCGCG
This sequence comes from Chloroflexota bacterium, assembly GCA_034667005.1. GTDB lineage: Bacteria > Chloroflexota > Limnocylindria > Limnocylindrales > CSP1-4 > JAFMJV01. The sequence goes on along the minus strand of JAXDKU010000058.1, from coordinate 4,829 downwards.
TCCGGCGGCGAGAACCGCATCCGCACCCCGTACGCGGAGGCGCTCAAGACCCAGCGTTTGGCTGTTGCCGCGTCCGAGTCGGCCCGCCGGAACGGGGCCGTGCAACAGGTGGACGGCGCGCATGGCTGAGGCCCCGGTCTCGGTCGGCTGGATCGTCCAGCCCGCGCTGTTCGACATCCCCCAAGGCGTCGCACCCGGCAGCTGGGAGCTCGCCCGGTCCATCGCAGAGTCGGACGACGAGCTGGTCTCCCGCGCGATCGAGGGTGGTTTCGACACCATCTGGGTGGAGGACCACATGGACTGGGGCGACAAGGCCCACCTGGAGTGCCTGACCACGCTGGCCTGGCTCGCCGGGCGCCATCCCGGTCCGCGCTACGGGACGATGGTCTGCGGCCAGGGATTCCGCCATCCGTCGTACCTGGCCAAGGCCGGCGTCAACCTCCAGCTGCTGACCGAGGGACGCTTCATCCTCGGGATCGGCGCGGGCAACAACGGCGGAGAGCACCGCGGCTTCGGCTTCCCGTTCCCCGGCCCCGCCGAGCGGATCGGCCGGATGGGCGAGCAGATCCAGATCATGCGGCAGCTCTGGACCGGCCAGCGCACGCACCACCAGGGTGCGTCGTGGACCATCGACGGCGCCATCCTGGCGCCGGCTCCGCAGCCGCAGATTCCCGTGATGATCGGGGGCGGCGGCGAGCGGCGGACGCTGCGACTCGTCGCGGAGGCCGCGGACTGGTGGTGCGCGGACATCGGCCCGCTCGAGACGTTCGTGCACAAGTCGGCCGTGCTGGACGAGCACTGCCGGGCCGTCGGCCGCGATCCGGCGGAGATCGTCCGGACGCAGGTGGCCTGGGTCAGCGTGGAGGACGATTCCGAGAAGGTCGTCCGGTGGCCGGACCTCCACATCGTCGCCGGATCGGTCGACGAGGTGACCCGCGAGCTCGAGGCGTTCCGAGACGCAGGCGTGGACCACTTCCAGATCCGCTTCATGGACTTCCCGGGCAGCGACGGGATGGACCGCTTCACGAGCCGCGTCCTGCCCAGGCTCACGTGACGGATGCGCCGGAGGCCCCTCCGCTGAGGGTCCTCTTCGTCTTCGGCTGGCTGGTCGTTGGCGGTGAAGAAACCGAGGTGCGACACCTGGCTCGCCTCCTGCCGCGAGACCGGTACCGGTTGGAGGTGGTCGCGTGCTTCCACCGCGAGGGCATGCCGCTACAGACACAGCGGCAGTTGGAGGCGCTCGGCATCCCCGTCGACACGACCCCGTACGTGCTCTCGTTCGAGGACACCGTGGAGTACCTCGCGGGACGCGTCGGGGAGTACGACGTCGTCGTCGCCTGCCAGAACGTGCCGGACGTCGGACCCGCGCTGCGGCTCGCGTCGCTGCAGGGCACCTGGACGCCGCCGCTCATCGAGCACGGGGGGCTGGTCGCGGAGGCGGCGTCCGGGTCGCGCGAGCTGGCCGCCCGGTACGTGGGTGTCTGCGCGACGATCCGCGACGCCGCGGCCGGGCGCATGCCGGGGCGCGAGGACCACGCGCTGGAGATCCCGTCGATGGTCGACCTGGAGGAGTTCGACCCTGCCGATCGCGCGGACGTCCGGGCTGAGCTGGGCCTGTCGCCAGAGGCTCCCGTCTTCGGCTGGGTCGGGCGGCTCGATCGGAAGAAGCGGGTCGAGGACTTCATCCACGCCGCTGCGATGGTCTGCCAGCGCGTGCCCGGCGCGCGCTTCCTCGTGATCGGCGGCCCGGACGCATTCATGCCCGAGTACGCCGCCGAGCTGCGAGCGCTCGCCGCCGGCCTTGGCCTCGAGCACGCCCTCTCGTTCCTGGGCGACCGGGCGGACGTGCCGCGGCTGCTCTCCGCACTCGACGCCATGGTCTGGCTGGCGCGCGACGAGGGCATGCCGCACGTGATCGCGGAGGCGGGCGCGGCGCGGCTGCCGGTCGTGGCGACGCGCGACAACGGCACGCTGGAGCAGATCGAGGACGGGGTCAGCGGCCGCTTCGTGCCACACGCAGACGTTCCGGCCATCGCCGCGGCCATGGCCGAGCTGGCCGCCGATGAGGGGCTTCGCCGGCGGCTTGGCGAGGGGTTGCGCGCGACCGTCGAGCGCCGCTTCTCGACGTCGGTCGTGGTGCCCCAATGGGAGGCGCTCTTTCGCGAGGTCGCGGCGGAGCGGCCGCGACCGGGTCGCGAAGGGTCCAGCACTCGACCGCTGTCCGCCTCCCGGTCGTGACCTCGACGCCTCCCGGCTCACTCCCTGGCGGGGTGCAGTCGCCGTTCCCGAGCTTCTTCATGGGCGGCTTCGAGTCGTCCACCTCGGTGCTGCCTGACGGCCGCCGGCTGGACCTGGTCGCGGCCTCGCAGCACGACCGACAGGCCGCCTCGGACTACGACCTGATGCTCGGCGCAGGAATCCGCACGATCCGCGAATCCGTCCGCTGGCCGCTGGTCGACCGCGAGGGCCGGCTGAACCTGGCGAGCGTCAGGCGCCTCGCGCCGCTGCTTCGCGAGCGCGGCATCACGGCCATCTGGGACCTCATGCACTACGGCTTCCCGGAGGGTCTCGACCCGTACTCGAGCCAGTTCGTCGACCGGTTCGCGCGCTATGCCCGGGCCGTGGCCTCGGTCCTTGCGTCTGAGCTGCCCGGGCCGGGCTGGTACACGCCCATCAATGAGATCTCGTTCATGAGCCACGCGGCAGGCGACATCGGGCTGTTCTACCCGTTCTCACGCGGGCGCGGCTACGAGATCAAGCTCCAACTGGTGCGCGCGTCGATCGCGGCGATGGAGGCCATCCGCGAGGTGGACCCGAACGCGGGCTTCGTGCAGGTCGACCCGCTGATCCACCTGGTCCCGGCAACCCCCGGAGACGGCGAACCGGAGCGCGTCCGCGACTTCAACGAGCGCATCGTCTACGAGGGCTGGCAGATGCTCCAGGGCCGGGTCGCGCCGGAGCTGGGCGGCAGGGCCGACTACGTGACCGTCGCGGGCATGAACCTCTACCGCCTCTGTCAGTGGGAGCTCGATCGCGAGGGCTCGTTCCTCGGTCCGGACGACCCGCGCTGGACGCCCCTCAGCGAGATGCTGATGGATGCGTGGACGCGCCTCCAGGCGCCGCTGATCATCGGCGAGACCGGGGAGCTGGGCCCCGGCCGTGGGCCATGGCTGCGCTACCTTCTGGACGAGGTGGAGCTGGCCAGGCGGGCCGGCGTGCCGGTGCTCGGCGTCTGCTGGTACCCCATCGTCAGCACGCCGGACTGGCAGGATCCGACGACCGTCTTCTCGGGCGGCTGGTGGGATTCCGTGCCACGTGGCGGCCGGTTGGTGCGCATCCCGTATGCGCCGGTGCTGGAGATCGCGGCGCGCGAGCGGCAGCGCCTCGGCGAGACGGAGACGGTTGCCGAGGAGCGAGGCTCGATGCCGCCACCCGAGCTGGTCGTGCCCGAGACCCCGTTGCGCGTCACGGACACGCGGAGCGCCCGCGTCCCCGAGTCGTGGGAGCGAGTCCTGCGCGAGCGCGGCGACCAGATGTCCGTGTCGACGTATTCGTTCGCCCCGGGGAGGTCGGTCGGCGTGCGCACGTTCCCGAGCTCGGAGGTCGTGCTGTACGTCGTCGAAGGGTCCGTGGTCGTCTCGGGCTGGACGGACCGCCAGGAGGCCGGAGCCGGATCGGTGACCATGATTCCGGCCGGCCGCGCGTTCGGCGTCTACAACCCCGGTCCCTCCGTCGCCACGGTGCTCCAGGTCACCTCGCCCCCCGCTTGGAGTGCCGACCTCCAGGGTCCCGAGCGCGCGCCGGCGCCCGTCTCCAGGGGACGCGGCTAGCCCTGCGCCTCGCCACCGAGCGGTTTGATTCGGACCGCGATGGCCTCCGTCCCGTACGTCCGCGCCAGGAAGTCGGCGAGCTCGGCATCGAGGCGCATCACGGTGATGATGATGCGGTTGTCGCGGTGGTCCGGCTCGGTCATGTAGATCGCCTCCGACCCGGGGACGCCCCGTGACCCAAGCATCGTCACGTCCTGCGCGATCGCGTCGAGCGCTGCGATGGATCGTTCGACGTGCCGGACTCCGGGCCGGCCGCCCAGCTTCCAGGGGTGGTCGTTCGTGAGGGCCTCGCCGTGGGCCGTCACCGGGGAGACAAGGAGCTCGCCGGTCGCCGGCTCGACCCAGGGATATCCAAAGTCCCTGGGATTGTCCAGAGCCAGCTGGAGAGCTTCGTTGAACGCCTGGCGCCGCGGCTCACCGACGGGCCTCGCCTGGCGGGATTCATTGCCGACGATCGTCAAGCCGGCCAATCCGACCTCATCGGTGGGCTCCGCCGGCCCTGGAGACGTGCCGGCAGTGGCCATCGCATCGGGTGCGCCCACGCCGGCCGTGGCCGAGGGCGCGCCGGTGGTCATCGTCGGGGGCCCTGCGGAGGCGCCCGCCGTGGCCGCCGGGTTGGGCACGCCCTGGCACGCCGCGATCACGAGCGCCAGCGCAACTGCCGGCATGAATGCCAGTCGGCGCCGCGTCCACATGCTCACTCGCGGCTTCCGCCGCTTGACACGGTTGCCGTTTCTTCCGCTCGGGGCCACGGCGTGACCTCACTCGGGCGTGGGCCGAGGAAGTCCGGCTCCCACGGTCGAGGGGCGTTCACCTGCTGGATGAGCAGGTTGGTGCGCGCCCCGTTCCTCACCGTGTGATAGGCGCCGGCCGGGACGAGCAGGGTCTGGCCGGCGGTCACGCGCCACCACCGCGTCGAGACGAAGATCTCCAGCTCCCCCTCGATCACGGTCATCACGTGCTCCGTGTCGAAGTGCCGGTGCGTGCCGATGGCGCCGT
>JAXDKU010000057.1:0-9627 GCA_034667005.1 Chloroflexota bacterium | reverse complement strand
ACGTGATGCAGTCCCACATCACGTTGCCGGCCGGCGTGCGGACGATCAGCGCCCGCTGCCCGATGGCGATCTTCGGGTCCGTCCCGAGATTGAGCAGGCCCGGCTCCGCCTCGGACATGCTGTTCCGGTGCCCGGCCGCCGCCAGCGCCGGCATCGAGGTCCACTGCTGGCCGTCCCAGCCGACGTACTGCCGCTCGTCCTCGCAGATGGGGCAGTCCGCAGGCGGCTCGTCCGACATCGGGTACTGCACGCCACACGTCACGCAGATCCACGCCTGCGGCCCGGTGGGTGGCGTGAACGCCGAGGACGGCGATGCTGCGACGGACGGCGAAGGCAGCGCGGCCGTGGCTTCCGATCGCCGCTCGGAGACCGCCGCCGGCCGAGTCGGAGCGGGGCTCCGGAGCGAAGCGCCCGCGACCGGATCGACGGCGCGCCGGCGGCGCCCTTCCACGGCCCCCAAGTCGCCGCGCTCGACCGACGCGGCGGCGGCCGCGTCGTCCAGGGCGAGGTTCGCCATCGCGTCTGCCTGGCGGTTGGAGGCTCTTCCCTCGTGCCGGACGCTCCAGCGGCTCAGCCCGCTCAGGAGTGACCGCGCCCTCGCGTGCAGCGGCTGGAGCGAGGGCTCCTTGACCCGCCAGCGTCCGAGCAGCTGCTCGACCACCAGCTTCGAGTCGAGCACGAGCTCGACCTCCCGGGCTCCGAGCTCGACCGCCTTCTCGAGCGCGAGCACGACGGCCGTCCACTCGGCGACGTTGTTCGTCTGGCGTCCGAGCGGCCTGGCAATCGCCGCCAGCGGCGGGGCATCCGGGTCGTCGTGGCCGGCTGCCGAGGCGTCGATGAGGACCGCTCCGGCGGAGGCCGGGCCCGGGTTGCCGCGGGCGGCGCCGTCGGCCCGGATCAGGAGGCGCTCGACCGTCAGGACCGCGGCTCCATCACGCCGAGGCCGTCCTCGGTGCCGCTCCCCGACGACGACTCCGGGTGCCCGCCGACGCCCTCCGCCGCGGGTGCCGCTCCACCCGAGTCACGCCGCGACAGCCCGGCGCCGACGGCGACGGACGAGGCGGCGCCCACCGGGGCTGGATCGCGCTCGGCACTGCCGTTGGCGCGGCTGCGGCCGGCGAAGCGTCGCCGGTCGACGACCGCCGTGGAGACCTCGAGAATCGCCCGGGTGATGTTGATCCCGCGCGGGCACGCGTCCGTGCAGTTGAAGATCGTGCGGCAGCGCCACACGCCGTTCTCGTCGGAAAGGATCTCCAGGCGCTCGTCCGCGCCCTGGTCGCGCGTGTCGAAGATGAAGCGGTGCGCGTTGACGATCGCGGCGGGCCCGACGTACTCGGGCTTCGCCCAGAACGACGGGCACGACGAGGTGCAGGCCGCGCAGAGGATGCATTTGGTGGTGTCGTCGTAGCGCGCCCGGTCCTCGGGGGACTGGAGCCGCTCGCGCTCCGGCATCGGCGCCCCGTCGTCGAGCTCGTAGGGCATCACGCTGCGGAACTTGGCGAAGAAGTCGTCCATCTCCACCACCAGGTCCTTCACCACCGGCAGCCCGGGCAGCGGCGCCACGGAGATCTTGCGGCCCAGCTGGTCCACGCGGATCTTGCAGGCGAGCCGGTTACGGCCGTTGATCAGCATGGCGTCGGAGCCGCAGACGCCGTGGGCGCAGGAGCGGCGGAACGTGAGCGTGCCGTCATGGTGGTTCTTGACCGTCTGGAGCAGGTCCAGCACCCGGTCCATCGGCCCGGTGTCCACGTCGTAGCGTTCCCAGCGGGGCTTGTCGTCCCGCTCGGGGTCGTAGCGGAGGATGCGGAGCTCGACCTGCATGCGTCTCCCGGCGCTCAGTACACGCGTGGCTTGGGCTCGAAGCGGCCCAGCGTGACCGGCTTGTAGCGCAGGTCCGGGCCGCCTTCCGAACGATAGGCGAGGGTGTGCTTCAGCCACTCGCCATCGTCACGCTCAGGGTAGTCCTCGCGGGAGTGCGCGCCGCGGCTCTCCGTGCGGGCGAGGGCGGACGTCGTGGTTGCCTCCGCGCAGTCCAGCAGGTAGCCGAGCTCTCGCGTCTCGAGCAGGTCCGTGTTGAAGACGCGGCCGCGGTCCTGGATCCGGACCCGGGCGAAGCGTCCCTTCAGCTCGCGCACCTTGGTCGCCGCGTTCCGCAGCGTCTCGTCGGTCCGGAAGACCCCGCAGTCAACCATCATCACGTCGGCCAGCTCGGTCTGGATGCGCACGCGGCTCTCCCCGACGGTGCGCGATCGGAGCGCCTCGATCTCCTCCCTCGCCGGCTCGGCGGCATCCGTGGCGAGATCGGGCAGCCCGGTGCCCGCACCGATGTCGGTCGCCATCGAGCGGCCCGCCCTTCGGCCGAACACGAGGATGTCGATCAGCGAGTTCGTGCCCAAGCGGTTGGCGCCGTGGACGCTCACGCAGGCCGTCTCGCCGGCCGCATAGAGCCCGGGGAGCGGCGTGTTGCGCTCGTCGATCACGACCCGCGCGTTCGTGTCGGTGGGGACGCCGCCCATGGCGTAGTGCGCCGTCGGCGTGGTGGGGACGGGCTGGGTGATCGGCTCGATGCCCTGGTAGACCCGCGAGAACTCGGTGATGTCCGGCAGCTTGGAATCGATGACCTCCTTGCCGAGGTGGGTCAGGTCCAGGTGCACGTAGTCCTTGCCGCCGATGCCGCGCCCCTCGCGCAGCTCCATGGCGATCGCGCGGCTGACCATGTCCCGGGGCGCCAGCTCCATCAGCTTCGGCGCGTAGCGCTCCATGAAGCGCTCCCCGGAGTCGTTCCGCAGGTAGCCGCCCTCCCCTCGCGCCGCCTCGGACAGGAGCACGCCGATGCCGGGGATGCCCGTCGGATGGAACTGGTAGAACTCCATGTCCTGGAGCGGCACACCGCGGCGATACGCCAGCGCGCAGCCGTCGCCGGTGAGCGTCATGGCGTTCGAGGTCGTGCGGAACATCCGGCCGAAGCCGCCCGTGGCGAGCATCACGGCGGAGCTGCGAAAGACGTGCAGCTCCCCGTCCGCGATGCGGTAGGCGACCACGCCGCGCGTCTCTCCGTCGTCGATCAGCAGGTCCACGACGTGGTACTCGTCGAAGAACTTCACACCGTGCTTGATGCACTGCTGGTAGAGCGTCTGGAGAATCATGTGTCCGGTGCGGTCGGCCGCGAAGCAGGCGCGGCGGACCGGCCCCTCTCCGTAGTTGCGGGTGTGGCCGCCAAAGCGGCGCTGGTCGATCTTCCCCTCCGCCGTGCGGTTGAACGGCAGGCCCATGTGCTCGAGCTCGATCACCGTGTCGATGGCCTCGCGCGCCAGGATCTCCGCGGCATCCTGGTCGACGAGATAGTCGCCACCCTTCACGGTGTCGAACATGTGCCACTCCCAGTGGTCCTCCTCGAGGTTCCCGAGTGCGGCGCAGATTCCGCCCTGCGCGGCGCCCGTGTGGGACCGCGTGGGGTAGAGCTTGGTCAGGACGGCGGTCTCGACGCCGCTGCGGGCGAGCTCCAGCGCCGCCCACAGGCCGGCGCCGCCCGCCCCCACGATCACCGCCGGAACCTCGTGGATCGTCGTCCCGCCGGTCCAGCTGCGTGTGGGGCTCATGCCGCGGGCGCGCCGCTCGGGCTCGGGAGCGTCAGGACCACGATCGTGCCGAGCGCGAAGAGAGCGAGCGCGGTGAGGTAGAGCGCCGTCAGCACGAACCGCCGGGCGCGCGGCCGCCGCACGTAGTCCTGGAGCACGGTACGCATCCCGAGGAAGGCATGGAACAGCACCATCATCAGGAGCGACCAGTCGATGGCGCGCCAGAAGAACTGGTTCCAGCGCTCGGTGGCGATGAACTCCGCGGTCTGCTGCGCCGGGTCGTAGATGAAGTGCAGGATGCTGAAATGGGCCAGCGCCAGCACGAACAGCGCCAGGCCCGTGATGCGCATGAGGTACCAGATGACCAGCTCGAGCCGGCTGCCCGTCGGCCGGACGCGGGCTCGCGTCGTGCGCGAGATCTGCACGGGGGCCGGCGGGGGTGCGGGGGGCGCGGGCGGGGACACGTGAGGCGCGGGAGTCAGCGGATCGCTCATGCCGTCACCCGCCGAACCAGCCGCGCCAGAGCGGCCTGAGGATGATCAGCGCGCCCGGCACGCCGACGACGACGAAGATGATCCAAGAGGCCCACCAGAGCTTGCGATGATGCACGGTCATCGCGGGCCAGAGGTCGATGATGATGATCCGCAGCCCGTTGAGCGCGTGGTACAGCAGCGCCGCGCCAAGGAGCGCCTCCATGAAACGGCCCGGGATGCTGGCGTAGAACGCGAGCAGCTCGTCGTACGCGTCCGGGTTGCCGCCGACCAGGTAGATGTCGATGACGTGGAGGACGACGAACAGCCAGATCCCGATTCCGCTGAGGCGGTGGAACAGCCACGCCCAGCTCCCCTCGCGACCGCGGTAGGCAAACAGATAGCCCAGGTAGCGCGGCAAGGTCAGCCTCGGACAGGGTGAGCGGGATCAGCCATCTTCCAAACCCGCGGGTGCTAGCGCAAGCCCGGAGCGCCGGTGGAGCGACCTGCGGGGGATCTCGTCACGAGATCGCATCCTAGCGTAGCGAGCGATCCGCCGCCGCCCGTCTGCGCGGGTTGTCTGACCACTTGCACGTGCGGCCCGCCGTCGCCCCGAAACTCCTATACCATCGGCCGCCGTGAAGCTACAGGAACACCACTCCAAGACATTGCTCCGGCGAGCGGGCCTGCCCGTGCCGCCGTGGTCCGTCGCGTCCACTCCGGCAGAGGCGCGAGCGGAGGCCGAGGCGTACTTGCGCGAGGGCGCCGAGCGCGTCGTCATCAAGGCCCAGGTGCTGGCGGGCGGGCGCGGCAAGGCCGGCGGCGTGAAGCTCGCCGCCACGCCGGAGGAGGCCGAGGCGGTCGCCGGCGCCATCCTCGGCATGGACATCAAGGGCATCACTGTGCGGCGCGTCATGGTCACGCCCGGAGCGGATATCGTCCGGGAGCTGTACCTCGCCGCGGTCCTCGACCGGACCGCGAAGCGCATCCGGCTGATGGGCTCGGCCGAAGGCGGCATGGACATCGAGGAGCTGGCGGAGACGCGGCCGGGCGCGATTCACAGCCTCTTCGCCCACCCGCACCTCGGGCTGCTCGACCACCAGGCACGCGAGCTGGCCTTCGCGCTGGACCTCGGGCAGCACCTGCCATCCGCGGTCGCGATCGCCAAGGGCATCTTCCGCGCGATGGTCGACAACGACGCGGACCTCGTCGAGGTCAACCCGCTCGCGGTGGTCCGAACGACGGCGGCCGACGGGACGGTGACCGAGACGCTCCAGGCACTCGACGCCAAGGTCACCATCGACGATTCAGCGCTCCACCGGCACCCGGATCTCGAGGGCATGCGCGACCTGGACGAGGAGGACCCGGTGGACGTCGAGGCCCGCGCGCAGGGCCTCAGCTTCATCCGCCTGGACGGCACGATCGGCTGCATGGTGAACGGCGCCGGGCTGGCCATGGCCACCATGGACCTCGTCAAGCGCGCGGGCGGCCAGCCGGCGAACTTCCTGGACATCGGCGGCGGCGCGCGCGCCGACCGGGTGGCGGCCGCGCTGCGGCTCATCCTGAGCGACCCGAGCGTGCGAACCGTGCTGGTGAACATCTTCGGCGGCATCGCCCGCGGCGACGAGGTGGCGCGCGGCCTGGTCGAGGCGCGGGCCGAGCAGGAGCGCAACGTACCGATGGTGGTGCGCATCGTGGGCACCAACGCGGAGCTGGCCGCGGGCATCCTGGCCCAGGCCGGCGAGGGCATCGAGACGGCTTCGAGCCTGGACGACGCGGTGGCCAGGGCCGTCAGGATCGCGGGCTCGGTCGCCACGGCCGGTGCCGCATGAGCATCCTCGTCGGCCGCGACACGCGGCTCATGGTCCAGGGCATCACCGGCCGGGAAGGCGCGTTCCACGCCGGGCAGATGCAGGCCTACGGCACGAACATCGTCTGCGGCGTCACGCCCGGCAAGGGCGGCCTCCGCGCGCTGGACGGCTCGGTTTCCGTGTTCGACACGTGCGTGGACGCCGTGCGGGAGACCGGCGCGAACACCACCGTCATCTACGTGCCGGCTTCCGGGGCGCCGGACGCCGTCCTGGAGGCCGTCGGCGCGGGCATCAAGACGGTCTTCTGCATCACCGAGCACATCCCGATCCTGGACATGCTCAAGGTGGTGGCCGAGGTCGATCGTGTCGGCGCGCGGCTGATCGGGCCGAACTGCCCGGGCGCCACGTCACCTGGCCGAGCCAAGGTCGGCATCATCCCGGGCTCGATCCATCGCGAGGGCCGCGTCGGCCTCGTCAGCCGCTCGGGCACCCTCACGTACGAGGTGGTGCAGGCGATGACGGACGCCGGGATCGGGCAGTCCACCTGCGTCGGCATCGGCGGCGACCCGATCGCGGGCTCCACCTTCATCGACATCCTGGCCATGTTCAAGGACGATCCCGAGACGGAGGGCATCGTCCTGATCGGCGAGATCGGCGGCGGCGCGGAGGAGGCTGCCGCGGCCTGGCGCGCCGAGCACCTCCCGAACGTGCCGATGGTCGCCTTCATCGCCGGCCGCACCGCGCCGCCGGGACGCCGCATGGGCCACGCCGGCGCGATCATCAGCGGCTCGGGCGGCACGGCGGAGAGCAAGATCGCCGCGCTCGAGGAAGCCGGCATTCGCGTCGCCGACTCGCCGACGGACATCCCCAGGCTCCTGACGGAGGCCGGCATCCGGCCGTCGTAGGCCTCCGCTGCACGCCGACTCGCTGGAGGGTGTTCAGCGGCTCTGTCCGGGACTAAGCTTGGCGCCCATCGGGGGGCCGGACAGGAGGATCGACGATGTCCCGGGCCCTGCGTTCCCTGTTACTCGCGGCGACCGTGCTGGCTGCCGGCCTGGTGCCCTCTGCCGCGGCGGCCGGCTCGGACGATCACCGGGGCTGGATCTGGCACAGCCTGACCGTGATCCACTGCGACGAGCCCACCTGCGACGGTACGGGCGTCCTTCCGCCATGGATGGAGACCCTCCGAAACCCGTTCGACGCGGTCAGCGACGGTGACAAGAACTTCTATCACCAGGCGAGGATCATCGCGTACGGCCGTCCCGGACATCCCCATCGCTGCGACGAGACGCTGTTCGACCGGCCCTTCAGTGGCCGCTGCGTCGTGAAGGACTTCGGGGTCGGGTACATCGCGGCCGGCGCCGCGCTGGAAGGCAGGCGCGATTTCTGGGTGTCGAGCGAGACGGCAATGTTCGGCGACGGCCCGCTGATGGACGATCCATTCGCGCCCTATCCGATCGACACCTACCAGATCGCCTATCCCGGGCACTACACGACCAAGCAGCTGCTCGGCAGCAGGCCCGAAGGTGTCCGGCTGACCGAGTTCGTCACCCGGCGCCACCGCTAGCCTGCGAGCTCGGCCAGGAGATCCTCCAGCCGTCGAGGATCTGCCGCGGCGACAGCGCCCGGATCCGTACACCCGCAGGCTCGATCGCCAGGGACAGGCCGTCGAGGAGGTCGCTACGCCCGTTCGGAGACGGCGGCGCCGCCCGGCATGTCCCATGCAGGCCCGCCTGGGGCCTCGATCAGCTCGACCAGCACGCCGCCGCAGCTCGACGGATGGAGGAACGCGACGGGTCCCTCCGCACCGGGCCGCGGCGCCTCATCGATGAGCTGCACGCCGGCGGCCGCCAGCCGCGAAAGCTCCGCGGCCAGGTCCGCCACCTCGAAGCACACGTGGTGGAAGCCTTCTCCCTTGTTCGCCAGGAAGCGCGCGACGCCGGTCGTGTCATCGGTCGGCTGCACGAGCTCCACCTTCGACTCACCGACCGGCAGGAAGCCGATCGTCACGCGGTCGGACGGAATCGGCAGGACGGTCTCGACGGGCAGCCCGAGCGTGTCACGCCAGAAGCCAAGCGACTCCTCCAGGTCGCGAACCACCACCGCGACGTGGTGCACCTTGCCCAGCCCGCGGATGGATGACGGCAATGATGGCGTCGTCCGCTTATCGAACGCTTGTTCTCTTTCCATCAGACCGTGATCAGCTCCCGGTGCTCGCCGAAGGCAACTCGTAGACGGTCGCTGATCTCGCCCAGCGTGGCCCGGGCCTTCACGGCATCGATGATCGCGGGGAGCATGTTCTGGTCGCCGGCCGCAACGCGGTCCAGCGCCTCCATCGCAGCGGCCCATGCGTCGGGGTCGCGCTCGGCCCGGAGCCTACGCACGCGAGCGGCCTGCTCGGCCTCGGCGGCCGGGTCGATCCGCTGGAGTGACGGCGATACCGCCTCGTTGTCCATGTAGCGGTTGACGCCGACGACGATGCGCTCCCCCGCCTCGACCTCGCGCTGCACCCGGTACGCGGCCTCCTGGATCTGGCGCTGCTGGAAGCCCGCGTCGATGGCCGCGAGGGTCCCGCCCATCCGCTCGATCTCGTCCAGGTAATCCTGGGCCGCAGCTTCGACCTGGTCGGTCAGGGTCTCGACGTAGTAGCTGCCCGCCAGCGGGTCGGGCGTCTCCGTGACCCCGGACTCGAACGCGATGATCTGCTGCGTGCGGAGGGCGAGGCGCGCGGACTCCTCGGTCGGAAGTGCCAGGGCCTCGTCACGGGCGTTCGTGTGGAGCGACTGCGTCCCGCCGAGCACCGCGGACAGCGCCTGGATCGTGGTCCGAACGACGTTGTTGTCGACCGACTGCGCCGTCAGGCTCGATCCGGCCGTCTGGACATGGAAGCGGCACATCATCGACCGCGGGTTCGTTGCGCCGAAGCGATCCCGCATCAGGCGGCTCCACATCCGGCGCGCCGCGCGGAACTTGGCGACCTCCTCGAAGAGCTCGCTCCATGCGGCGAAGAAGAAGCTCAGGCGACCCGCGAACGCGTCGATGTCCAGGCCTCGAGCGCGAGCGGCGTCGACGTAGGCGATCGCGTCCGCCAGCGTGAAGGCGAGCTCCTGGGCGGCCGTGGCTCCTGCCTCCCGCATGTGGTAACCGCTGATCGAGATCGTGTTCCAGCGTGGCAGCTCCTTGGCGCAGAACTCGAATACGTCGGTCACCAGGCGCATGGAGGCCGTCGTGGGATAGATGTAGGTCCCCCGGGCGATGTACTCCTTGAGGATGTCGTTCTGGAGCGTGCCGCCGAGGCGGTCGCGGGGGATGCCGCGGGCGTCGGCCACCGCCACATAGAACGCCAGCAGGATCGCCGCGGTCGCATTGATGGTCATCGACGTGGTGACCTCGCCGAGGGGGAGTCCCTCGAGCAGAAGCTCCATGTCCTCGATGGAGGCGATCGGCACGCCGACCCGGCCCACCTCCCCCGCCGCCCGCTCCGCGTCCGAGTCATAGCCCATCTGGGTCGGCAGGTCGAAGGCGACCGACAGGCCGGTCTGGCCATGCTCGAGCAGGTATCGGTAGCGCTTGTTGGTGTCTGCCGCGGTCGAGAAGCCGGCGTACTGGCGCATGGTCCACAAACGGCCGCGGTACATGGTGGGCTGGACCCCGCGTGTGAACGGGAACTCGCCCGGGCGGCCGAGGTCGCGGTCCTCGTCGAGATCGCGGGTGTCCGCCGGGGAGTACAGGTCGGCGACCGGGATGTCGCTCGTCGTCGCGAACTCG
>JAXDKU010000056.1:0-5514 GCA_034667005.1 Chloroflexota bacterium | reverse complement strand
GCCGCACGTCTTTCGGCGTCGCTTATGGGCAATGGGCAATTCCCGGACAGATATCGACCCAGGCGGCATTAGACACGGGGACGTCGTGCCGGGTGGCCCGAGAGGCCGCCGCCGGGGCGGCCTGGCTGCGGGAACGAGCGTGAGGCCGAGGCGCAGACGCAGCGAATCCGCCGCCACACGGGACGAAGACCGCGCCCATCGATATTTGCCCAACGCCGCGGCGGCGCCACAAACGGACGAGCACGGGCCCGAATCGATCGTCGTCCCGCGCCACGCCGGCGCCACACGGGACGAAGACCGCACCCATCGATATTTGGCCGAGGTTCTGCCCGCGATTGTGGCCAAGACTCGACCGGGAGCGCCAGCGACTCTGGGAGGTCCGCCGGCGAGGGCCGTGGACGGCCGCCCTACTTCGTGGCTCTAGCCCGCCCATACGACAGCGGCTTGATCGGCCGGCCGGCTGCGCAGTCCGAGATCAGGGTCTCCAGCCGGCGAGCCCGCGTCGCGTCCTGCCTGGCGCTGTTCACCCACCACGCGGCCTGCTTTCGATACGACGGCGACTGCGCCTCCCACCAGGCCCAGGCAGCGGCGTTCGCTCGCAGTCGATCGAGGTCCTCGCGCCGGAGCGCCTGCGCCAGCGCGGGGTTCTCGTACGAGTAAATGCCCGTCTTCGACTCCAGGCGCGCCTCGAATGCCCGCAGCCCCGCCGGCGTCATGCGACCGGCTGCCGTCAGGTCGGCGACCTTCGCGACGTTGATCGCGCTCCACGTCGACGTTCGCTTTCGGGGCGTGAACCGGTTCATGTAGCCCGTCTCGTCCACGCCTTTCCGGATCCCGTCGATCCAACCGACGCACAACGCCTCGTCAACGGCCTCCGACCAGGTGATCGTCGGCAGCCCGCTGGCCTTCCGACGAAAGCCGACCCACAGCTCGGGGTCCGTCTCGGAATGCTCCGCGAACCAGGCCCGGAGCTCGTCGGGCGTCTCGAAATACGTGGGCTCCACGGCTGGATAGTGCCACCCCTCGAGCGTGCGGTTCTCAGGCGGCCGTGCTCAACCTGGGGCGATCCTGCATCGTCTTCTGCGTCGCTGACACAGGCCGGAGGGGGACCGTCTCTGCCGCGAGGAGGTGCTGGCGCAGCGCGAGGAGTCCCAATCGCACGCGGCTCTTCACCGTCCCAAGCGGCGTCGCGGTCGCGGCGGCGATCTCGCGATGGGTCAGGCCGCGGAAGTACGCCAGCTCGATCGCACGGCGCTGTGGAGCGGAAAGCTTCGTGAAGGCGGATGCGATCAAGTCGCGGTCCAGGCGCGTCACGACGTCACCCCAGATATCCGGCACGGACGGCAGGTTCGGCGCGTCCGGCACGAGCTCGTCCGCCGGGTTCCGGCTCCGGCGTCGCAGCAGGTCGATCGCGCGGTACCGGGCGATCGTGAGGATCCACGTCCGCGGGGTCCCGACGGAGGCGCGGTATTGACCCGCATTGCGCCAGACCCCCAGGAAGGTCTCCTGGACCACGTCCTCGGCGAGCGCCCGATCGCGGGTCAGTCGCAACGCGACCGCGAGCACGTCACCCGCGAAATGGTCGTACAGGAGGCCGACGGCGCGCACGTCACCCTCGGTGATCAGATGCAGGAGCTCGGCCGCCTCTGAATCTCTGGCAGGGCCAGGCCGGGGAGTCGCAGTCGTGGGTGCGTCGTGAGCCATGACCGGACCTTGGCGGCGCGCACGCCCGCGCGGATCATCCGAAAGGATGAATTCAGCGCATCAACAGCAGATCTCAAGCGGTTTGCCACGGCGCTGTTACGGGTGCCGCCGGGCCGCGTACGCCGCGGCCTCGGCACGGTTACGCAGGTGCAGCTTCCCCAGGACGTTGCCGACGTGCGTCTTCACGGTCGCTTCGCTGATGAACAGCTTCGCGGCGATCTCCCGGTTCGGGAGCCCGCGCGCGAGGGCGGCAAGCACCTCGGTCTCGCGTTGCGTGAGCGTGGTGGTCATGTCAGGAGGGACAGCCCCATGCGGCGTCGTGCCCAGATCGTCGAGCAGCCGGCGCGCCATCAGGGGCGCGATATGCGGTTCGCCCCGGCCGGCATCCAGCACGGCGGCGATGAGCTCGGCGGGCGGCATGTCTTTGATCAGGTAACCCGCCGCGCCGACGCGGAGCGCGGCGTAGAGGTCGTCGTCGCGCTCGGAGACCGTCAGGATCAGGATCCGCGTGGAAGGCAGGCGCGCGGTGAGCACGGCACACGCATCGGTTCCGCTCATCCGAGGCATGTCGAGGTCCAGGAGGACGACCGCGGGCTCCAGGGCCGTGGCCATCTCCACGGCCTCCACGCCATCGGCCGCCAGGCCGACAACCTCGATGCCTTCGTGGACCGCCAGGAGTGCGGCCGTGCCCTCGCGCATGAGCCGGTGGTCGTCGGCGATCAGCACGCGCACGCGTCGGCCCCGAGCCATCGGGTCCACCGTCACCACCCCCCGATTCCTCCGTCGATCTCCGCGTGGAACGTCGAGCCCTCGCGTGAGGGCCGCGAGTGTAGGCTAGCCGCCATCGCGATCAGGGTGGGGACAGCGTGACGATCCGCGGGACAGCGCAGGCATCGACGAGCCAGGCGGCATCGGCGGTCGGTGCGGTATCCAAGGTGGCGCGAGCCCTGGTCACCGCGGGCAGCCTCGTCGCGCTCGCCGAGGACGCCCTCGCGGCGATGCGCGAGGCCCTCGGATTTGAGGCCGCCGTCATGTACATGCCCTACGTGCAGGGCCGGCCGCTGCTCCAGCGTGTCGCCGGCGACACGACGACCGCCGGCGGGCGTGGGTCCCGACAGGAGCTGTCCTTCGACCCTGCCGCGTGGCGCTTCGTGACCGAGGCGGCTTCGCCCATCATCTTCCGCGAGAAGGCGAGCTGGCTCCTCGCCAATCCGTTCATCCCCGAGGCCGACTCCTGGCTCGTCTTCCCGCTCACCTCGGAGAAGGAGCTCGTCGGGGTCGTGATCGCCTCGTCACAGTCGCCGATCTCGCTCGACCCGATCGACCTGATGACCCTTGGGTCCGTATGCGATCTGCTGAACGCGGGAGTGCAGACGGCGCGCCTCCGCTCGGCGGTGCAGCGCGCGGCCGTGGAGCAGGAGCGCCTGCGCTTCGCGGCGGACCTGCATGACGGGGTGGCGCAGGACCTGGCCCTCGCGGTCCGGGAGCTACGGCTGCTGGACAGCGACAACCCGCAGATGGCGGCGGTGGGCAACCGCGACCGCCTGCGTGACGCCGTCATGTCGGCGAACGGAATGGTTCGCGCGGGCCTCAACGACCTCTATGGCAAGGCCCACGCGGGTGACGTGGTCGAGACGGCCGATGCCGTCTGCGAGCGCTTCCGTGGACGCGGCCTCGATGTCACGCTCGCGACTACCGGCGAGCCCCACAGGGTGGGCGCGGATTCCGTCGCCGCCGTGCTCCGCGTGCTGCACGAGGCACTGAGCAATGTCCAGAAGCACGCGGGCGTGTCGTCCGCCCGGGTCGAGATCTGCTTCGAGCAGGAGCACCTGGTCCTGAGCGTGACGGACGACGGAGTCGGGATCGACGCACGGGCGGCCGAGGACGGCGCGCACAGCCACTTCGGGCTCGAGATCATGCGGCAGCGCGCCACGGCTGCCGGCGGGACGCTCGACGTGGCCTCACGCGAGCCCGGGACGCTTGTCCGGTTCGAGGTTCCCATGCGAGGTGGGACGTGACGGTCGAGGCACTGGAGCGCGCCGTGCAACGCGAGGAGTGCGAGCACATGGCGGTCCTGCTCGATTCGGTGGACGAGCTGCCGGACCTCCTCGCGTCCTTCTATCACCTGGGCGAGAACCGGAACGGCTGGCTCGTGCATGGCTCCCTGCCGGGCCACGCCGCGGCCGACCGCGAGGCGCTGGTGCGATCCGGCCTCGAGGTGGATCGGCTGGAAGCCGAGGGCCGACTCGCGATCCTCGAGCTCGACCTGACGGTCACCCCCGAGGAGTTCGTGGCACCCTGGGCCAGGATGCTGGACGAGCGCATGAGCGAGGGCTTCGACGCGCTCTGGTTCGCGCGCTTCCCGATCGGGCCCACCGACGACGACGTCAACGGCGTGGTGCCCTTCGAGGACGCATGGATGCGCTGCTTCGTCGGCCGGCGGGTCGTCACCCTGTGCCCATACATCATCGGCGACGTCGATCGCGCGGGCCTGGAACGGCGGCGCCGGCAGATCGCCGAGGTCCACGACCTGGTGATCGTCCCCGAAGACGCCTCGGCGGCCTGACGGGGTCTCCGTCGGACGGCCCTTATCATGCGTGACGTGGCCGTCGTCAATCCCTTGATCGTTCCCGCCGACGAGGATCTCCGGCTCGCCGCCTTGCGGCACCTCGAGATCCTCGACACCCCGCCGGACGGGGCATTCGATCGCATCACGGCGTTGGCCGCGCGGCTGTTCAACGTGCCCATCGCGATCGTGAGCCTCGTGGATCACGACCGGATCTGGTTCAAGTCCCACCACGGGCTGGATATCGACCAGATCCCGCGCGACGCGGGCCTGTGCGCGTCGGCGATCCTCCACGAGACGCCCTGGGTGGTCAACGACGCGCGCCACGACCCGCGGGCGCTCGCCAACCCATTGGTGGCGGGCGAGTTCGGGCTCCAGTTCTACGCCGGGATCCCGCTCCGCACCGGGGAGGGCTACAACCTCGGCACCCTCTGCGTGCTCGACTTCCAGCCGCGAGAGCTCAGCGAGACGGAGACGTCGATGCTCCAGGAGCTCGCCGCACTGGTCATCGGTGAGATGGAGCTGCGGCTCGCGACGCGACGCGCTGCGCGCCAGGCGCGCGAGCGCGAAGAGCTCAACGACGCATTCGTGGCGATGCTCTCGCACGAGCTGCGCACCCCGGTGACGACCATCTATGCGGCTGCGCAGATCCTCGCCCGAGACCCCGCGATCCAGGCGAGCGAGCGGGCTCAGGAGCTGTTCCCGGACGTCATCACGGAGGCTGATCGCCTGGTCCGGCTCATCGACGACCTGCTGGTCCTCACCAAGGTCGAGCGAGGGGCACTCGAGCCGACCGGCGAGCCCGTGCTGCTCCAGCGGTTGCTGCCGGAGGTCATCAGCCGACAGCTGAGGCGCGCATCCGAGCGGAGCATCGAGCTGCACGTCGAAGCCGATGTTGCGCCCGTGGCCGGAGACACAGTCTTCATCGAGCAGGTCGTCGCCAACCTCTTGTCGAACGCGCTCAAATACAGCGCGGCAGGCACCACGGTCGACGTCTCGCTCCGAGGCGTCGAAGGGGGAGCCGAGGTCCGCGTGCGCGACCACGGCATCGGCCTTGGGGACGAGGACCGCGAATCGGTGTTCGGCCTGCTCGTCCGGACGGACGCCGCGGCACGCCAGGCCGCGGGTGCGGGGATCGGTCTCTACGTGTGCCGCCGGCTGCTGGAGGCGATGGGCGGCCAGATCTGGGTCGAGACGCCGCAGGGCGGCGGGACAGCCTTCGCGTTCCGGATGCCCACCGCCTC
>JAXDKU010000055.1:0-31942 GCA_034667005.1 Chloroflexota bacterium | reverse complement strand
GGAGCCGCCAGACGAGCGTCGCCCGGCCGATCAGCGCCTGGACCTCCCGCCACGTCCCCGTTGCCACCACTCGGTCGCCGCGGATCGCGATCGCCTCGGTCCAGGCGAAGCCGGACGATCCGGCGAGCGTCGCGATCCTGCCGCGGATGACGCGATCGGCCGGCCGCGCCGGGTCCGAGGTGCTCAGGCGGAGCGCTCCCGGCCCGCGAGCAGCGCGCGCAGGCCCTCGTCGTCGAGACCGCACCCGAGGCCGAGCGCGAGCGCAACGCGAGCCTTCGGGCCGCCGAGGAATCCGGTCGGCATCGCGCCGGCAGCCAGCCATGTGGCGCCGCCGCCCGGGAAGCCGTACGCGCCTGAGGCCCGACCGGCCGGGCTCCGCGTCGTCACGGCGACCGGGATGCCGCGACCGATCGCCTCGGTCGCCGCGGCGAGGATGTCAGGGCTGGTGTTCCCGGCACCGGTCGCTGCCACGACGATGCCGCGGGCGTCGAAGCCCGTCGCCAGCCGGATCAGCGAGCCGTCCATGGCCACGCCGGCAGTGACCAGCCACACCGGCTCACCCGCGGCCTCCGGCACCCGCGGCAGCCGGCGCCGGCCGTCCCGGTGCCCCGTGATCCGGACGACGCCCTCCCGGACCTCGCCGACGCCGCCGAGGTTGAGCGCCCGGAACGCGCCCAGGTCGTCCGTGTGGGTCTTGGTCGCGTCGTCGGCGGGGAGGATCGCGCCGTTCATGGCCACGAGCGCGCCGAGCTCGCGCGCCTCGAAGGTCGCGGCGACACGGACCGCGTCACGCAGGTTCTGCGGGCCGTCGTACTCCGGGCTGTCCGCGTTGCGCATGGCACCGACGACGACGATGGGCTTGTCGCTCAGGGCGCCCGCGGTCAGGTCGAGCGCGAAGGCCGTCTCCTCGATCGTATCGGTGCCCTGGACGAGGACCGCGCCGTCGATCTCCGGCCGCTCCAGAGCGGCCAGGACCGTCCTCGCCAGCTCCAGGATCTGTGGAAAGCTCAGGTGGGAGGCGGGGACGAGCCCCCAATCGATCGCCTCCACGTCGGCGATCTGCTCGATGCCGGGCGTGCGCGCCAGGATGTCCGTGCCGTGCAGGGATGGGACGGCCGCGCCCGTCCGCGGATCGACGCGCATCGCGATGGTGCCGCCGGTGAAGACGACCGCCACGCGACTCATGCCACGGGGCTCGTCAGTCGTTCGTGCCGCGAGGCTCGGTCGGGCCTTCCTCGGACACCGGCTGCGCGATCTGGGTCTGCGCGTCCGACGCGGCGTCGAGCATCTCGATCGGACCCATGGCGTTGCCGTCCCCCTCCTCCACGTAGCCCAGGCGAATGGGACGCGTGAGCGACGCCGAGTTCGTCGCGACCGCGAACGGATCGACGGGCTCCAGGTCGCCCGGCACGCCGCGGGCGCTGCGCGAGGGATGCGCCAGCAGGATCGAGGCGCCACCGGTGGCAATGACGATCGCGGCCGAGACGACGATCACGGCCGGCGTCCCGATCCGGTCCGCCACCGGACCGACGACGATGATCGGCAGAAAGCTCGCGAGGCTGACCAGCATGTTCAGCACGCCGAAGACCCGGCCGCGGACCTCGCTCGGAAGCTCCTCCTGGAGCTGCGTCTGCGCCGGCACAGCGACGAACGCGTAGGCAACGCCCGCCACGAACGCCACCGCCATGACGACGGTCAGCAGCGACAGCGCGCCCGTTCCGTTGTTGATGAACGAGACCCGTTGGGCGAGCCCGAGGATGGCCAGCGCGATCCCCAGCGCCACGAGCCCGCTCTCGATGAGCCGGCGGCGCGCCACGTACTTGCCGTAGACGTTGAGCGTGAGGATTCCAACGACCAGCCCGGCGCCGAGCGGCAGCACGATCACGACGAAGTCCTTCTCCGACAGCCCGAGCACCGTCACCGCGAAGTCCGGTCCGAGGACGCCGAGGACGCCGATGAGCGAGGCGGTGATGGCCAGGTACGCCAACGACCAGGAGATCGAGCGGTGCGCGGCGATGTAGGCGATGCCTTCCTTGAGCTGGCCCGCGGTGGCCTGGAGGGCGCGCTTCGCGAGGTTCAGCCCGTGGCCGAGCCGCTCGGCCGGTGGCGATGGCGGCAGGAGCCAGCACATGCCCGCGGCCAGGACGTAGCAGATCGCCACCACGAAGACCAGCAGATGGAAGCCGAGCAGGTTGAGGAAGAGCGGGCCGAGGATGGCGAATCCCACCACGAACGACGCCTGGAGCGTGAATACGAAGAGCCCGTTGGCGGCGAGCAGCTGCGACCGCTCCACCACCTTGGGGATCATCGCGGCCTCCGCGGGGCCGAAGAACGTGGTCAGCGTGGCCACGATCGCGATCAGCACGTAGAAGGCGACCACGTTGCGGTCCAGCAGGAGCAGCAGCAGGAAGCACCCGCCCCGCAGGATGTTGGCGATGATCAGGATCCAGCGGCGGTCGAAC
The DNA here is from genome assembly GCA_034667005.1 of Chloroflexota bacterium. Taxonomy (GTDB): domain Bacteria; phylum Chloroflexota; class Limnocylindria; order Limnocylindrales; family CSP1-4; genus JAFMJV01. The sequence continues at coordinate 29,480 of JAXDKU010000055.1, read as the reverse complement.
TGGTCGCTGTAGACGCCGGCCACGGCGCCGAAGATCACGGCGGGGACGAGGAACGTCAGGAGCAGCAGGCCGACCGACGTGCTCTGCCGCGTCAGCGCGAACACCTGGACGGTCAGGCCGTACAGGACCATGTTGCCGCCGATCTGGGTCAGCAGCTGCGACAGGAAGAGCGCCAGGAACCGCGGGTTCGAGAGGACCCCGCGCGCCACGGCCTCGTCCGGCAGTGCCGCCTCGCCGGCGAGCGACTCGGTCGCCGGGGCGCCTCTCGACGCCGTCACGAGCCTGGCTCCGGGTTGGGTCGCGGGGGATCGCCCGGCGCGTCCACTTCGGCCCGCGCGAGGCTTACGAGCCGTCGCTCCACCTCACGCCGCTCGAGCAGCACCCTCCTGCCGCAGCCTGCGCAGGTCAGCCCGATGTCCGCCCCGAGGCGCACGACGACCCAGTCGCGACTGCCACAGGGGTGTGGCTTCCGGAGCCCGACGCGGTCGCCGAGGCGAAGCTCGAGGACGGAGGTGCCTGCCGGTTGGGGCGCCTGACTCAGCGGTCGGCCGCCGGGCTCAGAGACAGGCGAGCGGTATCTCGCATCGGTTGGTCAGCGTACCAGAGGCAGCAGCGCGCCCAGCCGTGGCGGACCGAAACCGGCGCCGGCGCTGACAGCAATCGGGACGTCGGCCCAGCCGGGCGGCGTCGGACCGGGCGGAGCCGGCCGCGGGCCGAGCGGCTCCGGAGCGGAGGCGCCCAGGGACGCGAGCCACTCGTCATTGAGCACGGCCGCGGTCCTGCCGATGGCCGCCGAGAACGCCTCGTCGTCCGTGACGCCCGACGCGTAGCTCCGGATCAGCTTCACCAGCGCCTCCTGCCCGAACGTGTCGATCATGTAGGACACGCCCGACGCGCTCTCCGCGTACGCCAGGCTGAAGCCGTCGCCCGTGGGAAAGAGACCCGCGAGACCGTCGAGCGGGATCAGCTCGCCGTTCCGCGCCGCCTGCGACACCAAGGCGCGGTCGCCGACGGTGTAGCCCTGCGAACGGAACACCGCGAGACCCTCGTTGAGCCAGCGCGGCGGCAGGTGATACGGGTTGTCCACGGCCGTGTTGAACACCAAATGGGTCAGCTCGTGCGTGACTAGGACGTCCACCCAGTCGGAGTTGATTTCGGAGGGCCGGATCAGGCCGAACAGCGTGCGGATCGACGCCACCGCCTGGCCGCCGACGTTCTCCCGGGTTCCCGGCCCAAGGGCATCGCGGAACTCACCTTCGGCCGCATAGATGAAGAAGTCGATGCGCTCCGTCTCCTGAACGCCGAGCAGCTCCTCCGCGCCGCGGACCGCCTCGTCGCCGATCTGGACGGCCCGCTGCGCGAACGCGTCGTCGCCGTCGTACCAGTGCAGACGCACCAGCTCGCCGTCGAGCGTCCGCCAGTCGAAGCGGTCGTCGGTCACGGTCGCGCTTGCCTCCGGCCCGAGCGCAGAGGAGCCGTCCGGGAGCGTGACGCGGAAGCGGTACAGGAGCGTCGTGTTCGGGAGGACGTGTCCCTGCTCGGTCAGCGTCGCGCGAAACCCGCCGCCCGGTTCCGTGGCCACGTCGGCGGTCTCGACCGACACGATTCGCTCGCTCGGCAGGTGGCTGAGCAGCTCGACGCGCGTGGGCCGCTGCGGCGCCGTGAACGTGCTCGTGACGACGAGAGGTTGCCCGAGCGTCGCCGTCGCGGAGGGCGCACCGAAGGTCACGTCCGCGGCGGCGGCCAGCGTGCCCGGGCCGGGGACGAGCATGGCTGCAAGCAGGGCAATCGCGGCGACCCAGGCGGTGACCCGGCGAGACATCGCGCTCACCGGCCGTCCCACGCGAGGCTGGCGTAGCGGAGGAACCCCACGCCCGTTTCGGCGGCGCCGAGCAGTCCGTCGCGGCTGAGCGCCCACGAATCGCCGTAGCGCAGCGGGATCACCGGCACCTGGTCGCGAACGACGCGCTGCGCATCGGAGTAGGCCGCCTCCTGGGCGACCGGATCGTCCGTGGCCGCGGCACGGTCGATGGCCGCGTCGAACTCCGGGTTGCTCCATTCCCCGACATTGCTGCGGCTGCCAGTCTCGAGGAGCAGGCCCAGGAAGTCCTGCGGATGCGGGTAGTCGGCGATCCAGTCGAGCGTCCACATCTGCGGCGGGTCCGAGTCGAGGCGGCTCGAGTAGTCCGCGAACGGCATCACCTCAACGGAGAGATGGATTCCCAGCACCTGCTCCAGCTCCGACGCGACCGCCTCCTCATAGCTGCCCCCTGAGCTGACGAGCGTGACGTCCGGGAAGCCCTTGCCGTTGGGATATCCCGCGGCCGCCAGGGCTGCGCGCGCTCCCTCGAGGTCGGGCTTCGGCGAGAAGTCCTCGGATCCCCTCCCCTCGATGCCGAGCGGAACGAGGGACGTCGCGGGGATGGCCTCCGGATCGTCGAGGCGGACAAGCCGGTCCCAGTCGACGGCCATCGCGAACGCGCGCCGGACGTCGGCCGAATCGAACGGCGGCTTCGTGGTCGTGAAGCCGTAGTAGATGACCGAGAGACTGGAGCTGCGGCGCAGCTGGGGGCCCAGGTCGCGCTGGTACTTGATCCACGCGGCGTCGTCGCGAGCGATCGGTACGTAGTCGATCTCGTTCGCCTGGAAGACGTCCACGGGGCTGCGATCGTCCAGGGAGGTCTTGACCAGCACCTGCTCGATGGGCGCCCTGCCCGCCCAGTACCGCGGGTTGGCGCGCAGCAGGATCTCGGTATCGGTCTGCGATTCGGGCACATACGCGCCGGATACGACCAGGTTTTCGGGGAGCAGCGGGCCAGACGCCGACTCGGGCAGGTCCGCAGGTACGACGGCGAGCGTCGGGGAGGATGCGGCGGAGACGAAGTAGGCGGCGGGGCGGCGGAAGCGCACGACGACCTGGGCACCGGTGGCGTCGATCCCGACGTCGGCGGCTGATCCGGACCCCGAGAGGTACTCGTTGGCGCCCTGGATGTCGCCCAACAGGCTCGCCAGCGGGCTGGGTCGCTGCGGATCCAGGACGCGCAGCCAGCTGCGGCGGACGTCGTCGCCGGTGATCGGTCGACCGTCGCTGAACGCGATCCCGTCCCGTAGCTGGAACGTGACCCGGCGTCCGGCGTCGGTCACGTCCCATGACGCCGCCAGGGCCGGCTGGACGCGGTTCGCCGCATCGAGGGCGGTCAGGGACTCGAAGACCTGCGAGAGCGCGCCGGCCGATCCGGCATCCCCGACGAGCGCCGGATCCCAGCGACCGGGCGCCTGCCCGGACACCACCACGTGGTTCTCGCCCAGATTGGGTGTGCCGGAGCCGGGGCGGAGCGTGGACGTGGCGCGTGGCCGGGTCGTGCCGCCAGGGTTGGCAGCGGACCGGAACCCGAGGGCACCGGCGACGGCGACGGCGACGATCAGCGCAATCGCAACGCCGAGGATCAGCGGCGTGTTGCGACGCGTCGGAGGCGCAGGCGCGGGCGGGCCGGCCATCCATCCCGAGTCGAGCATGCCCTCTGACTTCCTCCACGCCGGGGCGCGACCCCGTTGCGCGCGCCAGCGGAGAGCTCGACGCCGCGGCCATGATGCCCGCCATGGCCCCGAGGCGCCCGGGGAGGGCCAGGCGCCGAGCTGCGTTCAGCCCCGCAGGAAGGCGGCCAGTCCCGACGGCTGGATGCCGAGCTCGATCCGGACCCACCATCGGACCGTCCGTCCGGGAGCGATCCAGGCGGCCTGACCCGCGGCCATCGCGTCACCGAGGCTGTCGTGCGCCGCCGTTGTCGGCTCCAGCGCGACCTGATGGACAGGATCGTCCGCGGGCCAGCCGCCATAGTCCATCCAGAGTCCAAGGATCGGCGCGAACACGGGGTCCCAGGCGATCCCGATCCACGAGCCGTCGGGCGCGAGCGCCCCCGCGCGACCCTCCAGCCCGGTGACGAACGCCTTCATGGCATAGCCCGCGGCCAGGTCCGCGACGACGTCGAGGTCCACGGACGAATGGTCCGCGGCCGTGGCCCGAGGCCAACCGGCGTGGCGCCCGGTGAAGGCGATGCCCTCGGACCCGTGGACCCGCACGCGGTCGATCCTCGGCAGATGCAGGCGCGTGCCCGGATCGAGCTGGAGCAGCGGGTGCGCCGACCAGAGGAACGGCACCGGCCGGCGGCCGGGGTTGTAGGCCGCGTACTCGGCGATGACCGCGCTCGAGTCGAGCCGATGGCGGCGCAGGAAGCCCAGTCCCCAGCGGCCGGCCGGCCACTCCGTCACCAGGGTCGCGGCATCGCCGGTGATGCTCGCCTCGCGTCCCCAGAAATCGCCGTGATCCCGTAGCGCGGGCGCGCCCGGATCGAGCGGGTCGGGGCTGCGGGAGATCGTCGGGAGGCAGTCGTCCCATCCAAACGCCTCGGCACCCCCGAACGCCGCGTCCTCGTCGGCCCAGGCCGCAGCGTCCGCGGGAGACGGCGCGGGTCCTTGGGCGAGCCACTCGCGTCCCGTGCGGCGATCCTGGAGCGAGACGACCCGCGCGCCGAGAGCCCCGGACACGATCAGCCGCATCGAGGGCCGTTCCAGGACGTAGCTCTGGGGTCCGGGGCTGTGGCTGGGGCCGATGGCCGCCTCCTTCGGGCCGACCCTACCGGTTCTGCCGGCACGCCGCCATCGACGCGCGACTGGGGCCGCGCCGCGCTGGCGCCCCGTTGGCGGCCTCCGTCATCGAACGTGCGTTGACGGGCCCGCCGGGCAGCGGCCACAATCCGGCCCGTCCTACAGGGCCGCGTACGAGGGGGAGAACAGGTGCGAGGCAGGCCGGCCCCCGTCCTCATCGACCGGCCGCGTCTTCGTGAACACCTCGCGGCGGCGCGCATCGCCGTCCTCGAGGCGCCCGGAGGCTACGGCAAGTCCACGGCCTGGGCGCAGCTGGCGGCTGGGCTCGACGTCGCCACGGTTCGCGTCGTGCTGCGGGGGCGCACGGATCTCGCCGGCGTACTGTCGTCCCTGGCACTCGGCCTCCGCCGGACCGGCCTTGCAACCCTCGCAGACGCGGTGGACGCGGAAGACCCGGACGCCACGATCGACCGGCTGGCCGATCGCCTCGCGGCCGGCCCGCAGGTTCTCCTTGCCATCGACGAGGTCCACCGGGCAGCGCCTGAGGCTGCCGCGTGGCTGGCCCGGCTGGCCGCCGAGCTCCCCGACGGGACGCGTCTCGTGCTGGCCGGACGCCGGCTGGGTCCCGCGCTCGCCGCCATTGCCCAGGGCCAGGACGCAACGCTCGTCGGCGTGGAGACGCTGCGGTTCGACGCGGAGGAGGCGGCGGCCGTGCTCACGGCGTCGCGCGGCACGCCCGCCGATCCGCTCGAGGTCCAGGAGCTGCTCGCCGCCACGGACGGCTGGCCGGCCGCCGTGGTCCTTTCCGCGGCCCGCGAGCCACTCCGCGACCGCGCCACCGCAACGGCCCGTGGCGCGGGTCCGGCGGTCCTGCGGAGCCTCGTGGACGGGCTGCTCGCGACCGCCGAGCCACGGACTCGCGAGATCGTCGCGGCGATCGCGGACCTGCCGTACCTGTCCGCTGCCGTGGTCGCCGTGATCGGCGGCGCGGGGGCGCTCGACGGGCTGCTCGACGCCGGGCTGCCCGTCCGCTTCCGGCCCGACGGCTGGGGCGAGCTTCCCGACCCGGTGCGCGAGCTCTTCCCACACGTGCCGCTCCCCGTGGAGCAGGCACGCGACGTGGCGGCGCTCTATGCCCGCGACGGAGAGCTGGCCGAGGCCGCCTCCCTGCTCCACCGGACGCGTGACCATGACGGCGTCTGTGCCCTGCTCGCCGGCCAGCGACGCGAGGCGTTGGAGCGCGCCGGGCTGCCGTTCTTCGATGCCGTTCTCGGCGACACGCCGGACGAATCACTCGCCCGGGTTCCGGACGTGCTCGTGAGGCTCGTGCAGGCCGCCGAGCGCCAGCCCCGGCTGCGTCGGTCGTGGATCGATCGCGCCCAGCGGACGCTCGCCGATGGGACACCCGCGCGGCGCGCGGTGGAGGCCGAGCTGGCGCTGGACGTAGCTCGGGCAGGCGACCTGGACGGCGCGACGCGGATCGCGGACGGCGTGCTCGAGGCGGCCGGAAGCGACGAGGTCGTGACGTGCGGGCGGGCGCACCTGGGACGGGCGTTGTGCGTCCTGCTCAGCGACACCGCGGGCTCGACCGGCCGCGTCGCGGAAGAGCTGGAGCTCGCCATCGGCCTGTTCAACCTGGCGGGCGAGCGGAGCTGGGAGGCCGAGGCCCACCAGGCCCTGGGCTACGGCGTCCACTTCACGACGGGCGCGTTCGAGCTCGCCGCTGAGCGCCTGGAGCGCGCGCTCGCCCTGCGACCCGCGCCGGACGCGGCCCGAGCGGGAACGCTGACGTTCGTCGCCGAGGTGCTCGTCCACGTTGGCCGGCTGGACGATGCGGCCGTGGCGCTGCGCGAGGCGGGCGCGATCGGCCACCGGCTCGGTGACAGCCGCACGATCGCGTACGCGGCGTGGTCCGCGGCGGAGCTCCACGCGCAGCGGCGGGACCTGCACAGCGCGCTGGCCGCGCTGGACGAGGCCGAGGCTCACCCGGAAGGCTGGTTCGACCGCCTCGCGGGCATCGACTTCCTGGCGAACGCGGCAGAGATCCGCACCGTCCTGGGCGACCGGGATGGTGCGCGACGGGACGTCGAGCGCGCGGAGAGCCGCGCGGCCGGCACGGCCCGGGAGGGTGCGGCGCTCGGTGCGCGTGCCCGGTTCGAGGCCACGTTCGGCGACCCCGCGGAGGCGATCCGGACGCTCGATGCGCTGGAGGAGAGCCCCCTCGCCTATCGGAGCGACCGATGGATGCGCCTCCTGCTACGAGCGGTGAGTGCGGCCCGTGCGGGTGACCGGACGGCCGCCGCGGGCCTGGTGGAGCGGGCACGCCGCGCGGCGGCGGAGATCGGCGACCCGGAGCGGCTCGCAAGCCGCGAGCCAGAGCTTCTGGCGATCGCGATGCCGGGCGAGGAGCCGGCAGGCATCACGTCCTCGCCGACCGTGGTGCTGCTCGGCCGGTTCGCCGTGGAGCGCGACGGCGTCGACGCGTCTCCCCCGCCGGGCCGTCCCGCGACGCTGGTCAAGATGCTGGCCCTCCAACCGGTCGTCACGACCGACGAGGCCATCGACGAGCTGTGGCCGGACGCGGATATCGACACCGGGCGCGCGCGGCTTCGGAACCTGCTCAACCGGATCCGCGGCACGTCGGGGGCGCTCATCGAGCGCAGGGAGGGAGACGCGCTGTCGCTCGCGACCGAGGTGTCGGTCGACGCGCACCGCTTCGAGGAGGAGGCCGCCGCCGCCCTCGCCGCCTCCGCCGAGACGCGTGCCAGCCTCGCCCGCTCCGCGTTGATGCGGTCCACGGGCGAGCTGCTCCCCGCCGACCGCTATGCGGATTGGGCGACGGTGCCTCGCGAGCGGCTGCGGCGACGGCATCTCGCCCTGCTCGACATCGTGGCGGAGGACGCCATCGCGCGCGGCGACCTGGACGAGGCCGACCGGCTGCTCGACACGGCCATCAGCACGGACCCCATGGAAGAGGTGCGCTACGTGCGGCTGGGCCGCGCGCTGCTGACCCAGGGCCGCATCCGCCGGGCCCGGCGTGTGGCGGAGCAGGGAGTCGCCGTGGCCGCAGACCTGGGCGTCGACCCGGGCCACGACCTGGCCGCGCTGCTGGCCGAGCTGGACCGGCACGCCTGATTGGCCGGGCGGGGGCGCCTCAGGTCGCGGCCTCGGGTGCCTCCTCCACCACCTGCGGAAGGATCGTCCGGGCGGTCACGCCGAGGCTTGCTCGCTGGAGGATCGCGAGCATCTCCTCCTGGTCCTTGAATGCGGCAATCTCGCCGGTGTCCACCACCTCAGCATGGCCGGCGACCCGACCCTCACCAAGGGCATCCGCGACGAGTCGAAGGAGGATCGAAACGTTCATGGCGGCTACGTTGAGGGGCGGCCGTCCAACGAGCGTCCAACGACACGTCCACGTCGCGCACGTGATCCGGCTTGACGATGACGGCGCCACGAAATTCGTGACATCGCATGGTGCCGGTGGTAGCGTGGCTGCGCCGGCCGAGCCCTGTGCGCGGCGCTGGGTCTGTTCGATCGGCATGCGAGGGAGAGAGGCATGTCCGAGAAATCCAGTCATTCACGAAGGTCCGTGCTGACGGCTGCTGCCGGCGCCGCAGGCGCGCTGGCGCTCAACGCGGTGGCTCGGCCGTCAACGGCTCTTGCGGAGGGCGAGACCGTCACCGTCGGAGGCGAGTTCAGCACGGCCACGTCCGTGACGAAGATCACCTCCACGGCCAACATCGTCATCTTCGAGGCGCGTAACGGCTCGACCGGCTCCACCGGCGTGGGAATCCGGGTCCACTCGAACAACGGCACGGCATTTCAGGCGTCGTCGAGCAACCTGACGCCGGCCGTCCGTGCGGACACCACGATCTACGGCTTCCACAACGGCGCGGCGGCCAACAAGTTTCCCGTCGTGGCGCGCTTCGAGGTCCACGAGCAGACGGGCAATTTCGCGACAGCCCTCGCGCTCCAGGTCATCGGCAAGACCGAATTCACGAAGAGCGGCGTTGCCGTGGTTCTGGCCGGTACGAAGTCTGTCACGGTACCCGTCACGCAGTTGACGGTCGGATCATTCGCCCTGGCCACACTCCAGCAGATCCGCGCGGGGGTCTACGTCGCTTCGGTCACCCACACCGTCTCGCCGAGCAACATCGTCATCCACTTGAACAAGAACGTCACGTCCGACACGAAGGTTGGCTGGCTCGTCTCCGAGACCCCGGTCACACCCTAGCCTGGAGCAGGCGACCCGGCTCGTGCGGTGTCGCGGGCCGGCATCAGGGTGTCGTGGAAGTGCTTGAGAGGACCGAGATCGACACCCAGGCGCCCGACTGAGGCCCGGTACAGAAAGCTCGCGGTCAGGAACCCGACCGCGCCGATCACGACGCCGCTCGAGTTCAGGATGACGTCGTTGGCGTCGACGGACCACGTCGGCAACGCCAGGTAGGTCGCGTCTGCGAGCAACTGCGTGAGCTCGATTCCGAGGCTGAACGCCACGCCCACGGCGATGACCGACCGGAACCGCATTCGTATGACAAACGGGAGCCCGAAACCGAACGGGACGGTGAGCAGGACGTTGTAGACGAGCTGATCGGACGACATCGTGTCGCCGCCCGGCAGGAAGAACGGCTTCAACCCGATCAGCCGCGTCACGTCGATGGGGCCGACGGCGTCGGCCAGAACGGGGTCGTAGCGCAGCGGCAGGATGACGTAGTTCGCCACGCCCACCAGGTAGACCGCAAAGATCGCCACGGCCACGAAATGGCCGACGGCGAGCTTCCGACTGGCGCCCAGCCACACGAGCACCAGTGCTGTTCCGGCGAGTAGGATCGGTGTCGTCAGCACGAACATTGCGGGCCCCATCCTCACCGTGACGGCCTGAAGGCGGGCCGTGCCTTACGCGGGTGGCGCTGCGAGCTCGCGCCGTAGGAAATCGACCGTGCGCTCGAAGGCGAGATCGGCGGCTTCCGCCCGGTAGGCGTCCTTCGACGGCTCGGCGAACCAGTGGCCGGTGCCTGGGTACCGGTGGACGGTGGCGTCCCGACCGGCAGAGCGCAGCCCCTCTTCGAACTCGGCGACGCCGTCGTCCGTCTCATAGGGGTCCGATTCGGCGAAGTGGCCGAGGACGGGGCCACTCGCCCGGGCCAGGATCGAGCCGGTGTACGTGCCGTAGTACACGACGGTGGGGCCGAGGCGATCCCGCTGCGCCGGCATCGAGATCGCCATGGCAGCGCCGTACGAGTAGCCCACCACACCGAGCTTCGATGACGCGCCGAGGCGCTCGGCCAGGTCATCGATCGCGCCGACGGCGAACGCTTCCACGGCGGCGTCGTCAGCTGACCCGGCGAGACGCTCCGCCTCCTCGACCGTCTGGGCGACCGCGCCGCCGAACAGGTCGGGAGCGACGACCGCGAACCCGGCGTCGGCGAGCCGGTCGGCATAGGCGACGACGTCATCATCGAGGCCCCACCACGCATGGAGGAGCACCACGCCGGGCGTCCCCGGCGCCATGTCACCAGCCACGTACTGGCGCCGCGGGTTCCCGTCTGCCTCGGCTGTCTCGAAGGCTCCCATGGTCCTCCCCTGTCGTGCTGGCTGTGGACTCGATCCTAGGACAGCGGCTCGCCAGTCGCGCGACGTGCGTGCCACGATGCCAAGATCGCAGGCACGCGAAGGAGTCGATCGTGATCGAAGAGCGACAGGGCGCCCGCGAGGCTGGCGGCGAGGATGGCGCAACGGTCGGTGGCGATAGAGGCAGAGCGCCGACCATCGATCTGACCGATCCCCGAGCCCTCGCGATCCTGAGCGCGGAGCACGCGAGCCTCGTCGCCGCACGGACGCTCGCCTACAACGAGGGGTTCGTGCGCACGGGAATGTTCCTTACCGCCCTGTCGGCATCTCTGGTCGCCCTCGGCTTCGTTGCACAGGCCCTGGCCGGCGACGGCTTGCAGCTCTTCGCCACCCTCGTGTTGACGCTCGTCTTCGTCCTTGGCGTCACCACGCTGATCCGCGTCGCCGAAACGAGCCAAGAGGATCTTCTGGCGGTGCAGGGGATGAACCGCATTCGGCGCGGATACTTCGAGATCTGCCCCGCCGTCGTCCCGTACTTCAGCACGGGCGATCGCGACGACTTCGACGGCATCACCGCCACGTACGAGGGCCCACCCGAAGGCAGCTCGACGACGGGCGCGGCATCGATCATTCACGGGCTCGGCACCGCTGTCGGCATGGTCGGGCTCATGGTGTCGCTGGTGGGCGGCGCGCTCGCCGGCTTGATCAGTGGGCTCCTCGGGGCGCCGTTCGCCGTCGCCGCGATCGTTGGCGCGGTCGCGTTCCTCGTCCTGGCGGTCGTGATCACCGCACTGGTGGTCCGGGCCGTCCTCGCCTTCGGCTCGAGCCTCGAGGTTCGGTTCCCCTCGGGATCGTCCGCCGAGCAATCGCCAAGTTCATGACGTGGCGCCCCCGGACGGACTCGAACCGCCGACGCAAGCCTTAGGACGGCTTCGCTCTATCCACTGAGCTACGGGGGCGCGGGAACGAATCGTACCCGCCGCGGCGTCCGAGAGGACATCCGAACTCTCCGCCGTAGAATCGAGCCTCCCCCATGAGCGATCCCCTTCCCCGTCCCGTGCTGACCGTCTACCGCCGTGAGGGCTGCCACCTCTGCGAGGAGGCGCGCTCGCTGCTCCAGGCGGCGCTCGAGGACCGCGCCCGGCGCGGAGAGCCGACGCCGCGCGTGCGCGAGGTGGACATCGACTCCGACACGGACCTCCACGACCGTTACTACGCCCGGATCCCGGTCTTCTCGCTGGACGGCGCCGAGCTGGACCTGGTCACGAGCGACCGGCAGGTGCGGACCTTCCTCGATCGGACGCTGCCAGGCCTGGCCTGACGGATGGAGCTCACGCTCGGCGCGGCACTCATCGCGGGGCTGGTGTCATTCCTCTCCCCGTGCGTGCTCCCGGTGGTGCCGGCCTACCTCGGCCAACTGGGAGTCATTGTCACGAACACCGTCAGTCCCGCGGTCCTCGCCGTCGGTCGCGGCGGGCTGGTCCCGGCCGCCGGCGGCGCGGTCCTCCCACGCGTCGAGCTCATAGGGCGGGACGCCGCGCCCATCGATTCCCCATCGCGCGCCGGCACCTGGGGACGCTCCCAGGGCTGGCGTGCACTGCCCAACGCAATCGCGTTCGTCTGCGGCTTCACCCTCGTCTTCACGCTCTTCGGCCTGGCGCTGAGCGGCGTGCTCCAGCCGCTCCGCGAGAACCAGGCACTCCTGCGCCAGGCCGGCGGCGTGGTGCTGATCGTCCTCGGCCTGAACTTGATGGGCATCCTGCGGCTCTCGCGTCTCGCGGGAAGCTGGCGCCCCCTCGATCGTTTCACCCGGACCCGATCCGGCGAGCGCCGCAGCGGCATTCTCGGCGGCCTCTCGCTCGGTGCGATCTTCGCGGTGGGCTGGACGCCGTGCATCGGGCCGACGCTCGGTGCCGTGCTCACGCTGGCAGTCGCCGGGCCGAGCCCGCAGGTGGCCGCGCTGCTGGTCGCCTACGGCCTGGGGCTCGGCATCCCGTTCCTGCTGCTCGCCGTCGCCGTCGATCGAGCGCCGGGGATCACGCGCCCGCTCATCCGCCATGGCCGCGCCATCGAGGTGTTCGGCGGAGGGCTCGTCGTCGTCATCGGGATTGCGCTGCTGTTCAACTGGCTGGACGTCCTCGCCCGATCGTTCAGCAACCTGTGGCCACAGGTATGACCGAGGAGATGCCGGCGGCCGAGGTGCCGCCGCAGACGCCCGCGTCCGGCCTCACCGCGCCGCAGAGCGCCGCTCTACGAAGGAGCCGCGCCAACCGCCAGGTCGTCGGTCCGTTCACGCTGCGGCACATCGCCGCGCTTGGTGGAACGCTCCTGATCGCAGCGGTGCTCCTGATCGTGCTGACCCTGCCGGTCGTCCGGCCCGGCACCGCAGCCCTCCCCACGCCCGGATCCAGCTTCTTCATCATCGGCAAGGAAACCGTCGGGCTCCAGCTGGGGCAGCTGGCGCCGGAGTTGACCGGCACGATCGACGGGCGCGAGGTCCAGCTCACCGACCTGGACGGCAATCCGATCACGCTCGCCAGCCTGCGCGGCCGGCCGGTGTGGATCACCTTCTGGGCGACCTGGTGCCCGCCGTGCCAGCAGGAGCTGCCGATCCTGCGCTCGGCCGCCGAGACGCATCGCGATCAGGGCTTGGCGCTGGTCGCCGTCAGCGTGCAGGAGACGACCGTTGACGACGTGCGCCGGTACGCGCAGACCTACGGCCTCGATTACACGATCGGCTTCGACGCGACCTCGGCGGTCTTCAAGACCTACCAGGGATACGGGCTCCCGACCCACCTCTTCCTGGACCGGCAGGGCGTCATCCGCTCGATCCACCTGGGGCCGGTCACGCAGGTCGATGCCGAGCAGATCCTCGCGCCGCTGCTGGCGGGCTAGCCGTGCTTGTGCTCTGGGGCGACGTTTGTCGCCTGAGGGCCGATCGCGGATGCAGATGAGCTCAACTAGTCACCGGTGCCCGGTCACCGCCCAGTAGGGCCCACCGCACGATCCAGCCGCCTGGACGACGGCGGGCCCGAGTTGCTCGATCGTCTGCGACTCACCGCCGGACAGCGTTACCTGCTGGCCCTCGATCGCGGCGGGAGCGAGCTTCTCGTCCAGCACCCTGATCGGAGAGACCATTTGCAAGGTGTACGACTCAGGCCAGATGAGCAGATGGTCGACGTGGTGCTCCACGGACACGATTCGAAGGCAGCCGCCCACATTCGTCAACGTGCCGGCCACGAGCGCCTCGGGGAGCGGTCCAGCCAGGGACCACACGGGAAACCGAACACCCCCCGTCAGCAGACTGCATCCCGCCAACAGGATGGCGCACAGAAAGACCCCGAACCCAAACTTGATATTCAGCAGTTTGCCGGCGTGCATAGAGTGACGTCGAGAGTGGTGATGTAGTTGATGGCCATGTAGACCGAGTCATTTCCGAACCCGCCGTGGTGGACGCCGTATGCCAAGCTTCCGGAATACCATGGTCCACCACTGTCCCCGCCCTCTGACAGATTCTGCGAGCCACCATCTACGTAGATCCAGGTGGGCAATGGATTTGGAACGATGGCCGCTGGCTCCGAGTTCTTGCTGGCAATTTGCCCGCAGGTGTACTGCGTGCTTGTACCCCACTTACAAACGACGGCACCAACTACCTGATTCGCACGCGCAACCTGTCCGTCGATCACTCGATAGTAGGGCGTACCATCGTTGCCATTGTAGTCTGCAGCCCAAGGCCGGACGTTCGTTGTCCCGCCGCCGTTCCACTGCACGTCTCGAGACCCCCCGATGGTTTCATCGTGGTACGGAAGGTTATACGTGGTTCCGCCCACGACAAAGTTTTGGAAGTTTGGGCAGTGCGATGCAGTAACGATCCCCTCGGTGCTGGAGTGGTCGTCTTGGACCGTGAATCCCGCGGTGCATAAGGTGATTGCCGTGCCCGCTTCCAGTGTGACTTCTTCACGTAGAAGTTGCGGCACAACCTGCACGATGGTCCCGGCTCCGGCATGGATCATGTGGTAATCGGAACCGAGCACTCTGAGCAGGACAACGTTGTTACGCACGTCTACCATGCCGTCGATCTGGACGCCTAGCTCGTGAGCCTCGACAACGCTGGCGCGGAGCGAGGCCTCGAGACTCGAGAGCGTTCTGTGTACCGTGCGCGTTTCCACGAGGTCGCCTAAGCCATCACCGGTGGCCCGGGATGCGATTGTGTCCTCGTTGTTTGAGTCGGTTGTGAGGACCACTACGCCATAGTTCGGCTCGTGCTCAATGAAAACGCCGGCGAACGAGTCACCGAGGAGGTCGCTCACCTCGACTTCGAAGCGTCCGATGGTGAGCTGTCGGTTGAGTCTTGCTGATGCTTCCTGAAGGCTGACTTCGAAGTGCTCTGCGTACCACTGCGAGTCCAAGTGGAAACCGTCTCCTTGGCTTGGCACGGTGGTGGGCTCCATCGCGACAGCACTCTGCGGCATCAGGATCGCGGCGAGAACCGCCGCGGATCCAAGCGTGAGGGCGATGAAGCCTCGACAGCGCGAGCTCATCAGCGCCTACTCTTTCCGTCCGCCCAGTTTCGGAGGCACGATGGGAGTATACAAATGCTCGATGCCGCGACGATCCGCTCGGAGTCGAGGAACCGGCTTGAAGCACGTTCGCCCGTGCGCTTCGTGACCGAGAGTCTCCCCGTGCGCCGGGCGACCGACCCCCGGTGTCACAGCCGAGTCTCAGGCCCCTCTCTTTCGGACGAACTGGGCGCCACGTGCTCGCTGACCCTGTCGCCCCACGCACACGGCTCGGGCAAGCGCTGCGCCGAACTCAGACGGTGCAATTGAGCGAATCTACCTAGCAGCTTTCGGCAGATCCGCCAACGCCGCCTCCCGCTCACTTCCAGTGCATATCAGCGATCCGCTCACCTGGACATCTGCGAATGCTTCCCGCCTCGGCGCGTCCTCCAGCCGCCGCGTCTCATTTACTCCAGGGAACCTCACTAAGGCGTGACCGGCCCGGCGGTCTGCCAGAACTGCTCGAGCTTGGCGAAGTCACCGTCGTCCCGGAACGCGCTCGACACGATGAACAGCAGGTCGTGGGTCCACATCACCTGCGCGTCGTTGGTCAGGAACAGGTAGCAGTCCTTCCGGCCCGCGTCCCAGGTCCCTTCGCCGGGTCCCTTGCCACAGCCCGGGCCGCTTGCCGTGCCACCGTTCTCGTGGCCGCGTCGCTGAATGCCGAAGAAGTCGTTCATCGTCGCGGAGCCGTCGAAGAGCTTGTAGCTGACATAGTCGGCGGTCGAGCCGCTGGGCAGGTCGCAGTCGGCCTCGCCGATCTGGCCGGGCTCGAGCTCTTCCCTCGGGCCGACGGGATCACACGACGGCGCGATCTCGAACGGGATCGACACCAGCAGCTGCTGATAGGCCTCGTCGCGGCTCGGCGTCTCGGCGGGCGCGCTCGTGTCGTCGGGGAGGGTCGGCTCTGCGGTGACGCGCGGCGTCGGGGGTGCCGTCGGCGGTCCGGCAGGGGTCGCGGCCGGGACGGGCGTCGCGGTGGCGCCGCACGCCACGATCAGGAGGGACGCAACCAGAGCGGCAACGAGACTCGGGAGGCGCGAGGGCAGGATCATGACCTCGTCACTGTACGGCGTCGGGGCCGCGGGCCCGGCGGTATCGCCGAGGCCGCGTCAGATCGTGGGCTCGAACCGGTAGCGGTCCCGATCGGCGACGAAACGGCCGATCGGGCGGCGCGGCTCGTGCGAGAGCACCACCGTCCAGCCTTCGTTGGTGGCCTGTCGAAACAGCGAATCCTTGACCTCGACGCTGGTCAGCGGGAAGTCGTCGAATGACGGAACCCAGCGCGGATTGGAGTTCCAGGGACGCATGCAGAGGTCGCCGAAGAACCCGATCTTCCCCTCCGGCCCGCGCACCACGATCGCCTGGTGCCCACCGCTGTGGCCACCCGTCCGAACCACCGATACGCCCGGGAGGATCTCCTCGTCGCCATCCGCGGCGCCGGTCTGTCCGGCTGTCTCGGCCAGGCGAAGCTCATCCTGGTCGTAGGACGACTGGAGCCGTGGGTTCGAGCCCATCGCGAACTCCCACTCGTCCCGCTGCGCGACGAGCCGGGCCCGGGGGAACGCCGCGGATCCGTCCGCGCGCAGCAGGCCGCCGGCATGGTCCCAGTGCAGATGGCTCATGGCGACCGCGTCGATCGATCCCGGATCGAATCCCGCGCGTTCGAGCGAGGGCACGATCGCGGGCCCATCCACGCCCCGCTGGCTGCGGCGCTTCTCGTCGATTCGTTCGCCCACGCCCGTCTCGACCAGGACGCGGCCCGATGGCGTCTCGATCAGCAGGCAGTTGAGCGCCTGGGTGAGCGTGTTGTTCGGGTTGATCTCGTCCGCGACCAGCCGGTCCCATAGCACCCGTGGCACGGGACCGAAGACGGTGCCCGCGTCGGACGTGAAGACGCCGGCCTGGATCAGGGCCACGCGGACCCCGCCGCCCAGGTCGGTCTGCCAGTCGACGTTCGGCGTGATGCCCATGCAGGATCAGCCCGGCTTCCGCTTCGGGCCGCCCTTGGCCGCGTGCTTGCCCGGCTCGAAGTCGCGGTAGTACTCGGACGCCGTTGGCCGCGACTGGCCCTGGTATTTCGACCCGAGCTCCTTGGAGCCGTACGGCCGCTCCACCGGGCTGGACATCTTGAAGAAGCTGATCTGCCCGATCTTCATGCCGAAGAACAGCGCGATCGGCAGGTTGGCCACGTTCGACAGCTCGAGCGTCAAGTTGCCCTTCCACCCCGGATCCACGTAGCCGGCGGTCGAGTGGATGAGCAACCCGAGGCGCCCCAGAGAGCTCTTGCCCTCCAGGCGCGCGACGAGATCGTCCGGCAGCTCGACCCACTCCAGGGTCTGGCCGAGGACGAACTCACCGGGGTGCAGGATGAAGGGCTCGTCGTCCGTGATCGATTCCAGTTCCGTCAGGTCCGGCTGCGGCTCGCGGACGTCGATGTACGGGTAGCGGCTGTTGCGGAAGACGCGGAAGTCGCGGTCAAGGTGGAGGTCGACCGACGAGGGCTGGAGGCACGTCGGGTCGTACGGGTCGATCCGGACGCGGCCGGATTGCAGCGACGCACGGATGTCGCGATCGGAGAGGACGGACATCAGGCCTGGTCCGTCACTGCCGCTGCGTCAATGCCGGGTGGCTCGGCGGGGCGAGGCCGGGCGCGGCGACGTGGCGCCTCTTCGGCGGCCGGCGGGAGCCACGAGCTCGAGCGAGGTCTGGCCGGGCGAGGCGTCCAGCCGCTCCTCGTAGAGCGTGTCGACCTCCCGCTTGAGCTCCTCCAGGTCGCCGAAGCTCTGGTGGACGCTGGCGAATCGGACGTAGGCGATGTGATCGAGCTCGCGAAGCCGCTCCAGCGCCATCTCGCCGACCCGGGAGGACGGCACCTCGTTGATGCCCTCGGCCCGCAGGGTCGCTTCGATCTCGTCAGCGGCGGCATCCGCGGAGCCGGACGGCAGGGGTCGCCGGGTCAGCGCCTTCTCGAGTCCGGACGCGAGCTTGACCCGGTCGAACTCCTCGCGGTCGCCGTTGCGCTTGACGACCGTCAGGCGTGCCGACTCGACGCGTTCATACGTGGTGAAGCGGGTCGTGCACGCGTTGCACTCGCGACGGCGGCGGATGGTGACGGAGTCGTCCAGGTCGCGCGAATCGACGACCCGCGTGTCTCGCTCCCCGCAGTTGGGACAGCGCATGCTCGGTTCGCGCCCTCCGGCTGACTCGCACCCTGACTACACCACAGCTAGTGGCTGCCTCGAAGGGTACCACCAGATAGCCGGTCGTCGGCGCTCTCTGGGTCCCGTGGCGCGTCTCGGTGACGAGCCCAGCGCGGTGCGGTCCGGGGACGCGAGCCTGGGTCGGGATCCGCGCTGGGTGCGCCCGCCGTGGCGCGCGCGGCCAGGTCGCGGATTCCCGCGGCGAGCGAGACCCGCGGCGCCCAGCCCAGATCCGACCGGATTCGCTCGATCAGCAGGCGGGACGAGGCGACGTCGCCGACCCGCGCGGGGGCATGGTTCACGCTCGTCCCGTGCCCCATCGCGGACGTCACTTGGCTGAGTAACGCGTTGATGGAGCTGGCGACACCCGTGCCGACGTTCCAGGTGCCGGTCAGGTGTGTCCGTGCAACGGCCAGCACACCGGAGACCGCGTCGCCGACATGCACGAAGTCACGCACCTGCTCGCCCGAGCCGAAGATGGTCACCGGTCGGCGCGCCAGTACGGTTTCGATGAAGATCGCCACGACGCCGCCTTCCAGGCCCGCGCGCTGGCGGGGACCGTAGACGTTGGCGAACCGGGCGATCCCGTAGGAAAGGCCGCTGACGGCCACGTAGCCCTCGGCGGCCAGCTTGTGGATCCCGTAGTAGCTCGCGGGCGCGGGCAGCGTCAGCTCGCGGGCAGCAGGCGAGTCGCCGTAGATGGCGCCGCCGCTGGAAATGAACACGAATCGCTTCGCACCCGCGGCGCGCGCGCCCTCGACGACGTGCTGCGTTCCCACCACGTTCACAGCGCGGTCACCCTCGGGGTTCGCCATCGAGTCGGCAACGCTCACCCGGGCTGCGGCATGGATGACCAGGTCTGGCTGCGCCGCCGCGATGAGACTCACGGTGGCGGGATCGACGATGTCGGCGTGGATGAACTCCGCCCGGGCCGGCACCTGCGATCGGCTTCCGGTGGAGAGGTCGTCCAGCACCACGGTCTCGCACCCCGACGCGAGGAGCGCCTCGGCGATGTGGCTGCCGATGAAGCCCGCTCCGCCCGTCACGAGGGCTCGCCGGAAGGGCGGCCGAAGCTCCGCCGGATCGAACGGGGACGGGCGAGGCCCCGGTTGCCCGAGGGCGTCCTGGCCCGTCTCGACGGGCTCGTCGAGCGGGAGGGTGTCGACCAATGGGACCGCACCTGCAGGCGTGGCCGACGCGCCGGCCGGCGAACCGCGGTGCCGCTGGTAGACCGACAGGACCTGCACGAGGATCGCGACACCCGCCAGCGTGCCCACGGTCAGCACGGCGCCGACCCTGGCCAGGCTTTCCACCGGCGACACGGGCACGACGGCGGTGGGCGACTCGGCCTCGGCCGTTGGGCCGCCTCCACCGCCGCCCGCAGTCAGCGGCGCCGGTGCCGGGTTCGCGAGGGAGAGCGCCCAGCCCACGGCGTAGAGGACCGCCACGATTCCTGCTCCGACCAGCCAGTGGCGCGCGATCCGCCGCCAGTGTCCGGCCGGCAGCTCCCTGCCACGGGCCTGCTGCCACACGGCGTTGAAGGGCATCAGGAAGACGCAGACCAGGTAGAAGATGCCGCTGATCCCGGCACCGGGGAGGCCGACGATCACGTCAGTGTCCCTTCTCGTACACGGCGAACCGGCGGCCGCGGACGACCTCGGACCAGACGGCCTCGAGGAAGTAGAGGCTGTTCAGCAGGCGCAGGCAGAAGAAGCCGGGAAGGCTGGCGATCGCCTTGCGCACCTCACGGCGAGGGATCGCCCCGGCGAGCACGGGCACGAGCAGGACGGGGACGTCGATGGCATACCCGATCAGCGGCCACGCGCTTCCCAGCACCATCGCAAGCAGCGGCAGCACCAGGAAGTACGCGGCGGTGGCCACGGTGGCGTCCCAGATCGCGACGGCGACAGAGAAGCGCAGGAACGGCACGCCGAGGACTCCCCGGCCGTGGAGCCGGACGTTCTGCACGAAGCCGTGGGACCAGCGCCGGAGCTGGCTGCGCATGAAGTGCAGGTCGTGCGGCTCGATCGGGTAGCTCACCGCCTCGGGGATGAACCGGACGCCCCAGTTGCGCTGGAAGAAGGTCCACGTGAGGTCCATGTCCTCGGCCAGCGTCCGCTGCGACCACCCGCCCACCTCCCGGAGCCGATCCGTCCGGTACATCGAGAAACACCCGGACGAGATGGTGGGCTTCCCGAAGTGGTCCTGAATCTGCTTGTAGAACGAGAACGCGAACAGGTACTCGACGTAGCGGCCGCGCTCCCAGATGGACTCGACGTGGCGCGGGAGGACGTAGCCACAGGCGGCCGCCACGTTCGGGTCCTCGAAGGCGGGGAGCAGCTTCTCGATGGCGTCGGGGGCAAGCGTCGTATCGGCGTCGATCGCCATCGTCAGGCTGGTCCTGACCATAGGCAGCGCAAACGACTGCGCGCCGGCCTTGGACCCGGTGTTCGCGGGAGGGCGGACGACCGTCACACCGCAGGCGCGCGCGACCTCGGACGTGGCATCGGTGGACCCATCGTCCACGACGATGATTTCCGTCGGCGGCACGCTCTGCGCCTGCAGGCTGCGGATCGTGTCCCCGACGCTGGCAGCCTCGTTGTATGCGGGCACGATGACGGTGAGGTCGGGCTCGACCGACCCTGCGCCTCGCGCGACCGCTGTGGCGGTCGTCGAGGTCATGAGAAAGAACCCCCCGGACTCGAGATTCGGGTCGCGCCCAGCGCCGCCGGGCTGCTCCGATAAGCGACCGTAGCGGGCCGACGCGACCTCGGCCGGCGTCTGGGGACGCCAACCGACGAGCCGGAGCCTAGTTGCTGGTTCGGGAATCCGTCAATCGCACCTGTGGGGAGGGCGCCCCCGGACGTCTGAGCCGCGCCGGACTGTGCCGGCCGACGTCCTCAGCCGCCGCTCTTCCTCGCTCGAATCGCCTCGGTCAGTCGTGGCACGATCTCGAACAGGTCCCCCACCACCACCAGGTCCGCGAACTCGGCGATCGGCGCGTCCGGGTCCTTGTTGATGGCCACGATCGTGCGGGCCGTCTGCACGCCGACCTTGTGCTGGATCGCGCCGCTGATGCCGCACGCAATGTAGAGATCCGGCTTGACGATCTTGCCGGTCTGCCCGATCTGCTGGCCGTAGCCGATCCAGCCCGCGTCGACCGCGGCGCGAGATGCCCCGACCGCGCCACCAAGGACGCTGGCCAGCTCGTGCAGGATGCCGAAGCCGTCGGCGTTCGCCACCCCGCGTCCCCCACCGACGATGACCCGTGCCTCCTCGATCGACGCGCCCGCGCCTTCCTGCGCGACGCGCTCGACGGTCGTTACGCCCGGAAGGGATGTGCCTTCGACTGCGACCTCCTCGACGCTGCCGGCCGCCGGTGCCTTCGACGCGGTGACGGACGACGGGCGCACGAGCACGATCCCGCGGCTGCCCTCGAAACGGCTGCGCGTCACGAGTCGGCCGCCGTAGGTGCTCATCTCCACCTCCGAGCCGCCGTCGGCCCAGGAAGCGCCGGAACCATTGACCAGGATCGGCAGGTCGGTGAGCCCGACGAGCGCCCCGGCCACGTCCTTCCCGTCCGGCGTCGCGCCGACCAGGATGATGTCCGGCTTCCGATCCGCGAGCAGCCCGAGCACGGCCGAAGCGGTGACCGCAGCGGCGGGCGCAGGAGACTGACCCGACCCAGTGGCGGCAGACGTCACCACGAGCACGTCCGGGCCGTACGCCGCGACGGTGGCTGCGGCCTCCCCGGCCGCCGAAGCGACCAGCACAGCGCGCGCCTGTCCGCCCGATCCCTCGGCCAGCTGCCACGCGAGCGTCGCCAGCTCCAGTGTCAGTCGGGACGGCTGTCCGTCGACGACCTCGCCGATCGCCCAGATCTCCGCCATCAGATGAGCCTCCGGGCTGCCAGGAAGTCCACGACCTGCTGCGCCGCCACGTCGGGCGGCTCCTTGATCACCGTGGCCCCGCCGCGTTGCGAGGGCGGATCGGCGCCCACGACGCGCGTCTCGGCGGCGTTCGTGCCCGCGGCGCCCGGGTCCATACCCAGATCGGCCAGCGACCAGGTCACCGTCTCCTTGGAGCGCGCCTGCATGATCCCGCGGAGGCTCGGGTAGCGCGGCTCCCCGAGGAGCTGCGTGCCCATGACCAGCGCCGGCGTCGGGGCTTCGAGCACGTCGTACCCGCTGGGGCTCAGCCGGTGGATGCGTACGGACGACCCGTCCGCCGCGGGCTCGACCTCCGAGGCGTACGACAGGTACGGCAGCCCGAGCCGGGCGGCAAGCGCGGCACCGACCACGCCGCCGAGCCCGTCCGAGCTGTCCGCGCCGGCGAACACCAGGTCGAACTCGAGCTTGCCCAGCGCTGCGGCGAGCACGTCGACGGTTGCGCGCACGCTGGACCCGGCCAGACCCGCGTCCTGGACGTGATAGGCGCGCGTCGCGCCCATCGCCAGCGCCTTGCGCAGCGCGTCCATCGCCGCTGCCGGGCCCATGCTCAGCAGCGAGACCTCCGTCCCCGGGTTGGCGTCGGCCAGCTTGAGCGCTTTCTCGAGCACGTACTCGTCGTTGCCGTTGGACTCGAGCTGGGCTCTCTCAGTGCGCTGTTGCGCGTCGAGGCGCTCCGTCCCGACGACGGGCACGGCCTTCAGCAGGACGACGATGTGCATCGCGCGGCGATCCTCCGTGAACTGGAACTGGGCATTCCGAGCGTAGCGGATTGCACCCGATTCCAGCGGGGAGCGATCGAGCGAGGCGGTCGGTTGCCCTTATGCCGACGTGGCATCGGGATCGGCGCTACCGGATCGTGTGGCGATAGGCTGAGCTCTGGCTCACGTTGTAGTCCCCGCTCCCGAGGAACTTGGCCACGATGGTGTGGCCCCCTCGGGTGAACGCGACGTTGATCACCAGGGTGGCTTTGCCGTTTGCCAGCGTCACGGCGGAGCCGCGTCTGGTGCCGTCCACGTAGAACTGGACCTTGCCGACGGGTACTCCGTGTCCCGGGAGATCCGTCTTGACGGTCGCGACGATCTTGAAGCTGTTGCCGAACGTCGATGGATTCGGCTTGGTCTTGACCGAAACCGACGTCTCCGCCTTCTTGACCTGTTGCGTCAGCGCGGAGCTGGTGCTCGTCTTGAAATCGGTGCCGCCCTGGTAGACGGCCGTTACATGGTGCGTTGCCGTGGACAGGTTCGAGACAGCCGCTGACGTGGCTGAACCGGAGCCGTTGAGGGCCACCGGCGAACCGAGGTTCACGCCATCGACCTTGAACTGGACCGTGCCGACCGGAATGCCGGAGCCGGGCGCAGTGGACACCACGGTGGCCGTGAACGTCACCGCCTGCCCGTGAACCGACGGCTTGACGCTGCTCGCCAGCGTTGTGCTGGTGCTGGCCTTCCCGACGGGCTGGCTCAGCCCGTCGCTGGTGCTCGCTCTGAAGTCGCCGTCACCGGAGTAGACCGCGGTGATCGAGTGCGAAGAAGTCGTGAGCTCCGCCGTCCAGAGCGTCGCCTGTCCGGAGCCATCGAGCGCGACCGATGAGCCGAGATCGTTGCCATCGAGCTTGAACTGCACACTGCCGGTCGGGGTGCCAGCGCCGGGTGACGACGGCGCCACGGTGGCGGTGAACGTGACCGACTGGCCGTGAACCGAGGGGTTGTGATTGCTCGCGAGGGCGGTCGTCGTGTCCGCCTTGTCCACGCCCTGGCTGAACGTGTCGCTCGTGCTGGCGGTGAAGTCGTCGTCCGCCGAGTAGACGGCGGTCACCGAGTGTGACCCCGTCGTCAGCTCCGCCGTCGAGAGCGTCGCCTGGCCGGAGCCATCGAGCGCAACCGATGAGCCGAGACTGTTGCCATCGAGCGTGAACTGGATACTGCCGGTCGGCGTGCCCGCGCCGGGCGATGACGGGCTCACGGTGGCCGTGAACGTGACCGACTGGCCGTGCACCGATGGGTTGTGGTTGCTATCGACAGTCGTGCTGGTGTCCGCCTTGCCGACCGTCTGGCTGAGCGCGTCGCTGGTGCTGGCGTTGAAGTCGCCGTCAGCGGAGTAGACCGCCGTGATCGAATGGGACGCCGTGGTCAAGGCTGACGTCGAAGTGGTCGCCTGGCCGGAACCGTCGAGCGCGACGGGCGCGCCCAGATCGTCGCCGTCGAGCGTGAACTGGACGGTCCCGGACGGCCCGCCCGCACCGGGCGCCGATGCGGTCACCGTCGCGGTGAAGGTCACCGACTGGCCGTGAACCGAGGGGTTGTGAATGCTCGCGAGCGCGGTCGTCGTGTTCGCCTTGTCGACCTCGTGAGGCGAGCCCTCATCGGTCGAGCTGGACTCGAAGTCACCATCGCCCGCGTAGGTGGCGACGAGGGTCTTGCTGCCGGCCTCCGTGGAGGTCAGGTCGCACTCTCCGTCGGCGACGGGCGCCTCGCAGCCGCTTCCACCGGTGATCGTGACCGTGCCGGTGGGCGTGCCGGAGCCGGGCGCGTCGACGGTCACCGACCACTCCACGGTGTAGGGCTGGCCCACGACGGTGTGGTCTCCGAGGTCAGTTGCGTTGGTGATGGAGATGCTCGTGCCGGCCTTGCCGACGCTGTGGCTCAGCTCGTCGCTGGTGCTGGCATCGAAGAGGTCGTCGCCAGAGTAGACGGCAGTGACCGAATGGCCGGCCGTCGTCAGCGCGGCCGTGGAGGTCGTCGCCTGGCCGGAGCCATCGAGCGCGACCGGTGCGCCGAGATCGTCGCCGTCCAGCTTGAACTGGATCGTGCCGGTCGGCGCGCTGGCACCCAATGAGGAGGGCGTCACCGTCGCTGTGAAGGTGACGGACTGGCCGTGCACCGAGGGGTTGTGGTCGCTCTGGAGCGCGGTGGTCGTATCCAGGCTGTCCGCGGCGCCAGCGTTCGTCGTCCAGATGACCTCACCGACGCGGATTCCGCGACTGCCCGTTCCGACGTACACCCGGCCGAACACTCGTGAGTCGCCGGAGAGGGCACGGAGGTCACCGAACTGGTGCGCGGCGTCGTTGATCCGCTTCCAGGTGGCGCCGCCGTCCAGCGACCGGTACGCACCGTAGAGCTGCGGCAGTGGGGATGCACTGGAGTTGTCCACGATGACGCCCATCGCGTACAGGGCAGGCACGGAATTGTTGCCGATGCCGAGCCCGATGCCGACCTGCTGGAAGCTGCTCGTCGTTCCAGCATTCACCTTCGTGCCGCTCCACGTCCCGGCGCCCGAGTCGAACGTCAGATGGACGAGGCCTGCGGTCGCGTTGTTGTTCGCCAGCCAGATGCTCCGCGTGTGGTACGGGTCCACCTGGATCTTGTTGGCGCCCTGGCCGTGCGAGGCGGTCGTCCAGGTGGCGTTGGGAACACCGGTCCCAGAGACCGTCTTGGCGTCGAACCGATGGCCCCCGTCCACGCTGAGGTAGAACGTGGTGCCCGTGAACGCGTACATCACGCTCGGGTCGACCTTGTCGGAGAAGATCTTGACGTTGCCGGTCGTGACGGCAACGCCGGTCGTGCTGAAGAAGTTGGTCTTGGTCCACGCCCCGCGGTCGCCGTTCTTGGCGACGACGCGGACCTCGCTGGCGCCGATCGGACGGCCGACGTGCGAGCCGACGGCCGCGCTGGCGGCGCCCAGCGACACGTCGGTCCAGTACGTGTTCGCGATCGCCTGGCCACCGACGGACCAGACGACGTTGTGCGCGTCGGCGCTGATGGCGATCCATCCGGCGACCTGCTGCGCGGTTGGTCCCTGGCCCGAGTTCGCGGTGATCGCTGAGGGGACGGACAGCGGTGTTGCCGTCTTGCCCTCGTCGAACGAGATGACGCCGGCGCTGATGTTGGTGTTCTGAAAGTTGCCGGCCGGGGTGAAGACCATGACGTCCTGGTGCAGACCGGCGTAGTCCATGTTCTCGGTGTTGATCCAACGTTCGAAGAAGCCCGGCTTCAGGAACTTCTGGACGTTGCCGCTCCCGTCGAGGTCGTAGCGGGGATTGCCGGCCGCGTCGAAGGGCGGGTCCAGGTACTTCACGCGGTTGGCCGGCGACTCGGTGTTCACCAGCGAGTTCTCGGGCGAGACCGTGAAGTCCTTGCCCCAGGACATCGCTCCCCAGTCCGCGTAGGTGCTGTAGAGATAGTCGTTCGTCTGCGTCGGGCTATAGAGGTTCCAGATGACCGTCTCCTCGAGGCCGTCGTCCCAGAACCCCCACACGACCTGGTTCGCGGCCGTGATCGGGTCGTCGGCGGCCTTGAGGTTCTTGGTCATCCAGAAGCCGTTGCCGGTGCTGAAGAGGGCCATGTTGCTGTCGTACGGGTTGACCTGGATGTCGAACGCCCAATGGACGGCCGCTCCCCAGCCTTTGTCCTTGTCGATGTAGCCGACGCCGCGGTCGTCCTTGATGCCGACGACCTCGCTGTGGATGACCTTCCAGGTCGCGCCGTAGTCGGCCGTGTACCAGACCACTTCTTCCGAGTAGTTGGCATGGCGGTGGAAGCTGGACGCGACCATGACCCCGGGACGCTGCGCATCGACGGAGATGCCGCCGATGCCGCCCCGCTGCATCACCTGTCCATTGGCGATGTCCGTCGCCGTGAGGTCCGGCTGCTCCTTGGTGTAGACGTTCTGGGGCGTGATGTTCTCGGACGTGGCGGCGCTCAGGTTGAAGCGGTAGACGCGGCCGTCCAGAGCGAAGTTGGAGTTCGATCCGACCTGCCCGAAGTTGTTCAGGCTGAACTCCGCGTAGGCGACCACGAGCTTGCCGGTCCAGTCGAAGGCGACGTGCTCCGCCACGAAGCCGCCGAATTGCCGATCCGGCCGTGCCGCCGGCTGGCCGGGCAACTGGCTGAACGTCGTTCCGCCGTCCTGCGAGACCCACAGCGACTTGTACGGGCGCTGCTGGCGCGGATCCACGGCCACCGTCGGGGGTGTCGTGCTCGTGGCGCCGATGGTGCCCACGATGATTCGCAGCGAGTTGCCGCTGCCGTCGACCGGGCTGTTGGGATCGATCGCCACCAGCGTCGGTCGGAAGTCGACGGCGAGGTCGTCTGCCGCGGTGATGCGAATGAAGGTCTGGCCGGCGTTCGTGCTCTTCCAGAGACCCTGGCTCTGGCTCGCGTAGTAGACGATGTTGTTGTTCTTCGGATCGATCGCGATGCGCGCGCCGGTGCTGCGGTTCGTCTGGTCGTTTCCGTTCATCGTGATGTTCTGCGGGAAACGCTGCCAGTGGTCGCCGTAGTCCTCGGAACGGTAGATCGCGGCGTTTGTTGCGCTGCCGCCGGCCGCCATGTAGACGCGGCCCGGCGTGACGGGATCCGGCACGATGCTGACCACGAAGGTTGCGCCGCGACCAGGTCCCCGGTTGTCCGTGGGGTTGAACGCCGCGCTATGGTCGGTCGCGTCGTCGTTGAGCCCGATCCAGTAGTCCCGCGCGAAGTCGTACCGGTACGCGCCACCGATGTCGGTCATCGCGTAGAGCACATTCGGCTCGATCTGCGAGAACACGGCACCGGTCACGTACCCGCTGCCGCCGATCTTGGCGGATCCGGTCCAGTCGTAGGTGCCGCTGTCGGTCCTGGAGCGGACGTGAACCGCGAAGGTCCGCGTGGCGCTGCTGAAGCCCTCCTTGCTGGCCCTGACGTTGACGTACAGGGTTCCGGCACTGACGGGCGTGATGACGAGCTCGCCCGTGCCGGCCGCGACGGTGGCCTTGTCCGTGCTCGTCGTTCGCACCGTGATGACGGCATCCGCCGGATCGACCGTCAGGTGGACCGTCTTCGACTCAGTTGGTAGCAGCCCGGGGTACAGGTCGAGCGTCTGGTTCGGGATGGAGGCCAGGCTGATCGGTGGATCGCCAGCGCCAATCGCGACCGCAGGGACCCCCCCGAGCAACGGGACCAACAGCGCTGCGACGAGGGCGAGTACCGACAGTCGGCGTGCACGCATGACCTTCACGGAGCCTCCTTGGATCAGACTGCCGCCCCGACCAGTCCCACGCTGGCGCGGTGGCGCGGTACTGCCCGAGAACCTCGCGGCGGTTCAGCCCATGGATGGCTCGAACCCACGCCGCGCAGCCTCGACGCAGACGTCGCTGGTTCAGGACCTCCCTCCCGATCCTCCATCGGGCCCCGAAGCGCGCGCCACGCGCGGCCACACAGTCGTCGAGCACGCTCGGGTCGCGATCCCCGACGCCGTCAGCACCGTCCCGCTCAGCCTCGAAACCAGGATCGAGACCAAGCCGTTGCGAGAGCGCTCTTACATACGCACCCTAATGCCACTGTCAAGCGACTTGTCCACTGCTCCGCGCGGTGGCCTCAGCTGTAAGATCGCTCCTACAAAATGCGGCCACTTGCGCAGACCCACGCACGGCGTGCCGAGCTGGGAACAGCGTGTGCCGGTAGGACCGGGTTGTGGATGGCGGCGCGGCGACGCGGGATGCGGCGAGCCCGAGGGCGCGCCGTCATCAACGACGGCACGCACGGCGCAGCGCCGCGCCGGCAGGTCTACCGCAGGGAGGCGATCAGATCGCGGGCGATGATCAGCCGCTGGATCTGCTGCGTGCCCTCATAGAGCTGCGTGATCTTGGCGTCGCGCATCATCCGCTCGGTCGGGTACTCCGAGATGTAGCCGTAGCCGCCGAGCACCTGCACCGCGTCCGTCGTGACGGCCATCGCCACGTCCCCGCAGAAGAGCTTGGCCATCGCGGCCCAGCGCGCAGGGCTCATCTCGCCGCCGGTGCTCGAGCCGCCCCCCTGCCCCGCGGCCTCGATCTCCTCGCAGGCCGTGTACAGCAGTTGCCGCGCGGCCTCCGTCTGCGTCGCCATGTCCGCGAGCATCGCAGCGACCATCTGGAACTCGGCGATTGGCCGGCCGAACTGCTTCCGCTCCGCCGCGTACCGGGACGCCACCTCCAGCGCGCCCTGCGCGATTCCGAGCGCCTGGGCCGCGATCCCCGGCCGCGATCGCTCGAACGTGCGCATCGCCAGCTGCCATCCTTCCCCGACCTCGCCGACCCGGTTGGAATCGGGCACGACCACGCCGTCGAAGACCAGCTCGGCCGTCGGTGACCCTCGGATGCCCATCTTGTGCTCGAGCTTCCCCGCCCCGAAGCCCGGCATCCCCTGCTCAACGTAGAAGCAGGTCAGGTGCCGGTACGCCTTGACCGCCTCCGGATCGGGGTCGGTCAGCGCGAAGACGGCCACGAGCTTGGCGACCGAACCCTGGCTGATGAAGCGCTTGGAGCCGTCGATTCGCCAGGCGTCGCCGTCTCGGACGGCTCTCGTGCGAAGCGCGGCGGCATCGGAGCCGGCCTCGGCCTCGGTCAGCGCGTACGCCACGAGCGCCTTCCCGGCCGCCAGGTCCGGGATCCAGCGCTGCTTCTGCTCGTCGGTGCCCGCCAGGAGCAGCGGGGTCGAGCCGAGCTCGTGCACCGCGAGGATCAGCCCGGTGGTGGCACAGGCCCGGCTGAGCTGCTCGACGGCCACGCAGAGGGTGAGGAGGTCGGCGCCCAGACCGCCGTATTCGGCCGGGAACGGCAGTGCCAGCACGTCGTG
>JAXDKU010000054.1:0-26341 GCA_034667005.1 Chloroflexota bacterium | reverse complement strand
CCTCGAGCTTCTCGGCGGCCGTCAGAGCGGCTCCCGGTGCCTGCTCGCCGTCGCGAAGCGTCGTGTCGAAGATCCGGACGCTGCCCGGGGCGACCGCCGAGCCGCTCACGGCTTCGGACTCCCGGCCGCGGCGCCGGCAACCCCGGCTGCGGCCTGGGCCTCGCCGGCCCTGACGACGACCGGGTTGAGGAACGCCATCTGGGCCCGAAGCTCGGCCCCGACCCGCTCGATCTGGTGGTCGCGATCCTGCGCCCGGAGGCGCTCGAACTCTTGGCGGCCGCCGTCGCTCTCGGCGATCCAGGCCCTCGCGAAGGTGCCGTCCTGGATCTCCTTGAGGACCTGCCGCATCGTCTCGCGGACATGGTCGTCGATGATCCGCGGCCCGCTGACGTAATCGCCGTACTCGGCGGTATCGCTGACGCTGAAGCGCATGAAGTTGAGGCCGCCGCGGTACAGCAGGTCCACGATCAGCTTCAGCTCGTGCATCGTCT
Source organism: Chloroflexota bacterium (assembly GCA_034667005.1). Lineage (GTDB taxonomy): Bacteria > Chloroflexota > Limnocylindria > Limnocylindrales > CSP1-4 > JAFMJV01. The sequence continues at coordinate 25,850 of JAXDKU010000054.1, read as the reverse complement.
CGAAGTAGGCGAGCTCGGGCTGGTAGCCGGCCTCGACGAGCGTCTCGAACGCGGCCTTCACCATGGCGGAGACGCCGCCGCAGAGCAGCGACTGCTCTCCGAAGAGATCGGTCTCGGTCTCCTCCGCGAACGTGGTCTCGAGCACGCCGGCACGCGTCGCGCCGAGGCCACGGGCATAGGCGAGCACCCGGGCGCGGGCGGTGCCCGACGCGTCCCGGTGGACGGCGAAGAGCGCCGGCACGCCGCCGCCCTGCTGGTAGACCGAGCGGAGCAGGTGCCCGGGACCCTTCGGCGCGACCATCCCGACGTCGATGTCCTCGGGCGGGTCGATGAGGCCGAAGCGGATGTTGAAGCCGTGCGCGAAGAGCACCAGCTGGCCGGGCTTCAGGTACGGGGCGACCTCGGTGTCGTAGAGCTTCTTCTGGGAGGTGTCGGGGACCAGCAGCACGACCACGTCCGACTCGCGGACGGCGTCGGCCACATCGGCCACCCGCAGGCCCGCGGCCTCTGCCAGGGCGCGGCTCTTGGAGCCCGGCGCCAGCCCGACGACCACGTCGACGCCCGATTCGTGCAGGTTGAGCGCGTGGGCGTGGCCCTGGCTGCCGTACCCGATGACGGCCACGGTCTGGCCCTCGAGCGCGGCCGGGTCGGCGTCGTGGTCGTAGTACATGCGTGCGGGCATCAGCGGGGTCCCTCCTCGGACGGGAGTGCCGGGACTTCGCCGGCCTTGAGGATCTGTTCGACGTCGACACCGGTCGAGCCGCGGCCGATGGCCACCACGCCGGTGCGCACCAGCTCCTTGATGCCGAAGCCGGAGAGCAGCGCCACCATGGCGTCGACCTCCTGCTCGGTGCCACTGTGCTCCACCACGAGCGAGTCCGGGGAGACGTCCAGGACGCGCCCCTTGTAGAGCTCGACGATCTTGAGGATCTCGCCGCGGTTGTGGTTGGTGGCGCGGACCTTGATAAGCGCCAGCTCGTGCTCGATCACGCCCGCCTGGGGCAGGTCCTGGACCTTGAGGACGTCGATCAGCCGGTAGAGCTGCTTCTCCATCTGCTCCACCGCGAAGTCGTCGCCCCGCAGCGTGATGGTCATGCGGCTGACGTCCGGCCGCTCGGTGTGCCCCACGGCCAGCGACTCGATGTTGAAGTTGCGGGCGCGGACGAGGCTCGCCACGCGGTTGAGGACGCCCGGCCGGTTGTTGACGATCACGGCCAGCACGTGCCGGTGCGCCTCGCCCGTCCCCGGGACGTAGCGCTGGGCTGGCTGGGTCGCGGTCTCGGCCGTCATCGTCGTTCCTCCGCACGCGCCTTCGGCGCTGCTGCGCGCAAATCGCCAGCATCCTGGCTTGGCAGCCAGGCTTCAGCCGTTGCTTGCGCTGTCATCCGTCTGCGCTCTCTCCCCACGTCTCGATGAGGTCGGAGAGGCCCTTGCCCGCCGGCATCATGGGAAAGACGTTCTGGGTCTCGGCGATCTCGAACCAGACCAGGGCCGGCCCGTCGACGGCCTGCGCCGCGCGGATGGCTCCGTCGACCTCCTCCGGCGTCCGCGCCCGGAAGCCCGGGATGCCGTAGGCGTCGACCAGCTTCAGCCAGTCGGGCCCTGGAAGGTGCGCCGAGTGGTAGTTGCCGCCGTAGATGATCTCCTGCCACTGGCGGATCATCCCCAGCTTCTTGTTGTCCATGAGGGCGATCTTCACGGGGATCCGGTCGGCCGCCAGCGTCATCAGCTCCTGGCTGGTCATCTGGAAGCCACCGTCGCCGACGACCGCCCAGGTCTCCTTGTCGGGCCGGCCAAGGGCCGCGCCCATGGCCGCCGGAACGCCGTAGCCCATGGTGCCGAGACCGCCCGACGACAGGTGCGAGTCCGGCCGGCGGAAGCCCGCGTAGCGCGCCAGCCACATCTGGTGCTGGCCGACGTCCGCGACGAGCGTGGCGTCGTGGTTGGTGAGATCGCCCAGGCGATTGATGACGAAGTCGGCGGACAGGAGGCCGTCGCGCCACGCGCCGGAGCCGTGCCAGCTGCTCGACTCGGCATCGCCGCGCCACTCCGCCAGCTGGTCGAAGTACTCCTTGCGGTCCTCCCGGTCGCGCTCGCGCACCAGCGGCGTCAGGGCCCGCAGGACCCGCCGGACGTCCCCGACGATGGGCACGTCGACGGCCACGTTCTTGCCGATCTCCGACGGGTCGATGTCCACGTGGATGATGCGGGCGTTGGTCGCGTACGTGCTCACCTTGCCGGTGACGCGGTCGTCGAAGCGCATGCCCAGCGCGATCAGCAGGTCCGCCGACTGGATGGCCCGGTTGACGTGCTTCCAGCCGTGCATGCCCATGAAGCCGTAGCTGAGCGGATGCGTCTCGTCGATCGCGCCGATCCCGAGCAGGGTGTGCGCCACGGGGATCTGCGCCTTCTCCGCGAAGGCCCGCAGCTCGTCGACCGCCTGGCCGAGGAGGATCCCATGGCCGGCGAGGATGACCGGGCGCTGGGCCGCCTCGATGGCCTCGGCAGCGAGCCGGAGCTGGCGCGGGTGCCCTTCGATCGTCGGCTTGAAGCCCGGCAGGTTGACCGTGTCGGGATGCGGCGCGCGGGTCTCCGCCATGAGCGCGTCCTTGGTGATGTCCACGTGGACGGGCCCGGGCCTGCCGCTGCGTGCGATGTGGAACGCCTCGGCGATGACGCGCGGCAGGTCGTCCGCGTCGCGGACCAGGTAGTTGTGCTTGGTCATCGGCAGGGTGATGCCGCTGATGTCGATCTCCTGGAAGGCGTCCTTCCCGATGAGCGCGCCGGGCACGTTCCCGGTGATCGCCACGATGGGGATGCTGTCCAGCTGTGCGGTCCCGATGCCCGTGACGAGGTTGGTGGCGCCGGGGCCGGAGGTGCCAAGGCAGACGCCGACCTTGCCGCTGGCGCGGGCATAGCCGTCGGCCGCGTGGGCGGCTCCCTGCTCGTGGCGCACCAGGACGTGGCGCAGCTCCGGGTAGTCGTCGAGGATGTCGTAGAGCGGCAGGATCACGCCGCCGGGGTAGCCGAACAGCACGTCCGCGCCCTGGCGCAGCAGTGCCTCGCAGAGGACGTCCGCGCCGATGCGGGTCCGGTTGCGCGGCTTCGCGTCCGACAGCATGTCGGTGCGGGCGCGCTCGACCTCGGCCGCGGCCTGGGTTCCCGCCCCCGGCACGTGGCTGCGCCGGCCGCGCTGGCCCGCCTTGGCGGGCGCGGTGTCCGCCTCCGCGCGGGGCGTGCCCCCGGTCTCTCTCGTGATCGTCATCTGCGTTCCCTCGGTGGCCTGCGGTGTGTGCCCACAACCCGAGCACAAACAGAAGACCCCCGCCGTCCCGGCGAGGGTCCTGGTGGTTTCGAAGTTGGCCGTTGTGAGCGGCGCTCTACCTTCGTCTGCCTCCAGGCTCCCGCCGGGAGCCGGTAATAAGGGCCAGAAGCCCGAATACGAGGAGGTCGAACTTGGCGAGGAGCCCGGTGTTGCCGATGCGGACGGGCACGCGGCGGCCGTCGGCGCGAATCGCGATGGCGGCGAGGCTGCGGTTGGTCCAGCGTTCGGTCACGGTGACGGCAATCTCCTCTGTTCCCCGCCGTTCGGCACAGCCGGGGTCAGGCGGCGCAGCCTAGCAGGACGTTCGGTTCCGTGTCTACTGGCCCGATCGCCGCGAGGGCCGGGAGCGCCGGGAGCGCCGAGCCGGGGCCAGGCCGGAGTCGAGGATGCGCGCCGGGAGCGGCGGGCCGGAGACACCGGGAGTGCCGGGCCGGAGTCCGGGGTGCGTGCCGAAGGCTACCCCCGGGAGAGTTGGCCGTTCGACCGGGGCAGCGGGTGCCTTACGCCACTCCCGTAGCACTAGCGTCTGGACCCTGGCCGAGACTGGGCTTAACGCCACGCCCGTTGGCATTCGGCGTGGAAATGGCCTTTTTTGGGGTCTCCGAGGCCCTCGCGAGCTCCCCCTGAGACGCGAACGCTACGGTCGTTGTCGTTTGGCGTCAAAAGCGGCTTCGAGCGACGCGCCGGTGCATGCGTCAGGCCGGCTCCGCGACCGCCAGACCGCGGTGCCGGGCTGCGTCGCGCGTCGCGCGTCGCGCGTCACGAGGCTCACAGCGCGGCGGTCTCGGGCTCGTCGACGATCAGCATCACGGGCGCCGTTGCGTGCCTGATCGCGCAAACTGCGCCGGAGCCCATGAGCACAGCCGACCTGATCTTCGTCAACGGCAGCGTCTGGACGATGGACGCGGCCGCTCCCCGTGGCGCGGCCGCTCGCCGTGGCGCGGCCACCCCGCGCCCCCGCCCCACCGCCGTCGCCGTGCTGGCCGGGCGGATCGTCGCGGTCGGCAGCGACGTCGACATCGCACCGTGGCTGGGCCCGCGGACGCGGCGCATCGACCTTCACGGCCGGACGCTGCTCCCCGGGTTCCAGGACGCGCACGTGCATCCGTCGTCGGCCGGCATCGGCCTGCTGCGCTGCCCGCTCCACGACCTCCCCCCGACCCTCGACGCGTACCTCGCGGGCATCGCCGCCTACGCGGCCGCGCACCGCGAGCGGCCCTGGGTGGAGGGCGACGGCTGGTACATGTCGGCGTTCCCCGGAGGCACTCCGCTCGCCGCGGATCTGGATCGCGCCGTTCCCGATCGGCCGGCCTGCTTCGCCAACCGCGACGGCCACGGCGTCTGGGTCAACAGCCGCGCCCTCGAGATTGCGGGCATCTCGGCAACGACACCGGACCCGCCGGACGGCCGGATCGAGCGAGACGCCCGCGGCAACCCGACCGGCACGCTGCACGAAGGCGCAGCGAACCTCGTCGAACGGCTCATCCCGGCGCCCAACGCGGAGGAGCGCGTCGAAGGACTGAGACTCGCCCAGGCCTACCTGCACGGGTTCGGCATCACGGCCTGGCAGGACGCCTGGGTCGCGGAGCCCGGGCTCGATGCCTACGTCACGCTCGCCGAGCGCGGCGGTCTGAGCGCCCGGGCGATCGCGTGCCACTGGTGGGACCGCGAGCTGGGCCCGGAGCAGATCGAATCGATCGTGGCCCGCCGAGCGCGCGCTCGCATCGGCCGCCTCCGCGCCGACACCGTGAAGATCATGCAGGACGGGGTGGTGGAGAACTTCACCGCGGCCGTGCTCGAGCCGTACCTTGGCGCGGACGGCCGCCCGACCGCGAACCGCGGCATCGGCTTCGTCGAGGCGGAGGCGCTCAAGAGCCACGTGACGGAGCTCGACGCGCTCGGCTTCCAGGTGCACTTCCACGCCCTCGGGGACCGCGCCGTGCGTGAGTCCCTGGACGCCATCGAGGCCGCCCGCCGGCGCAACGGTCGCTCTGACGGGCGCCACCACCTGGCGCACCTCCAGATCGTCGATCCCGCCGACTGGCCGCGCTTCAACCAGTTGGATGCGACCGCCACGATCCAGCCCTTCTGGGCGTGCCTCGACGAGCAGATGACGGAGCTGACGCTTCCCTTCCTGAGCCCGGCCCGCGCCGCGCTCCAGTACCCGTTCCGCAGCCTCCTGCGTGCCGGCGCACGACTCGCCGGCGGCAGCGACTGGACCGTCAGCACCCCCAACGTCATGGCCGAGGTCGAGGTGGCGGTGAGGCGCGTCTGCACCGACGATCGGGCCGCCGCCCCGCTGCTGCCGGACGAGGCGCTGGAGCTGGACGATGCGCTCGCCGCCTTCACCTGGGGCTCGGCCTACGTGAACCACCTGGATGCCGATACGGGCACGGTCGAGGTCGGGAAGCTCGCGGACCTGGTCGTCGTCGACCGCGACCTGGACCGTCTCGATGGCACGCCGCTCGGCGACGTCGGCGTGCTCCTGACGCTGGTCGAGGGCGAGCCCGTCCACGAGGACCGCCGCCTGGAACAACCCACGTGAACGTGCGACGGATCGTGCCGGACCTGCACACGGCGCGCATCGAGGAGAGCCGCGACTTCTACGACGAGGTGCTCGGGATGCACGCGGTCATGGACATGGGCTGGATCGTGACGCTCGCGTCTCCAGCCGATCACACGGCCCAGATCAGCCTGATGTCCGGTGACGCCACTTCGCCGGAGCCGCCGGACGTGACCATCGAGGTGGCGGACGTCGAGGTGGCCTATGCGCGAGCGATTCGGCGCGGCGCCCGGATCGTCCATCCGCTGACGAACGAGGCCTGGGGCGTCCGCCGCTTCCTCGTCGCCGATCCGGACGGCCACGTCATCAATGTGATGGAGCACATCCGCGAGTAGGCCGCGGCCGTCATCGGATCGAAGGGGAGCTCTCGCCATGGTGTGGCCGGTCGGGACGCGGCGCCAGAAGCGCAACCGATGCGTCACCCGGCCGCGACGCGGCCCTTTGCTACGCTTCCCGCATGGCACAGCCGCATCCTGAGCAGCCCCGCACGCTCGTCGACAAGATCTGGGACGAGCACGTCGTGCTCGACGAGCCGGGCGCTCCCACCGTCCTTGCGGTGGACCTCCACCTGGTCCATGAGGTCACCAGCCCCCAGGCGTTCGAGGGCCTGCGGCGGCGGGGCCTGACCGTCCGGCACCCCGAGCGGACCATCGCCACGGCCGACCACAGCACCCCGACGCACGACCGCGGCCTTCCGATCCTGGACCAGCAGGCGGCGTTCCAGGTCGCCCAGCTCAGCCGCAACTGCGAGCAGTTCGGGATCCCGATCTATTCGCTCGGATCCGATCGGCAGGGGATCGTCCACGTCATCGGCCCGGAGCTCGGGCTCACGCAGCCGGGCATGACCATCGTGTGCGGCGATTCGCACACCGCGACCCACGGGGCGTTCGGCGCGCTTGCCTTCGGCATCGGCACCAGCGAGGTGGAGATGGTGCTGGCCACGCAGACGCTGCTCCAGCGGCGGCCGCTGAGCTACGAGGTCCGCATCGACGGGACGCTCCAGCCCAACGTCACGGCCAAGGACGTCATCCTCAACCTGCTGGCGAAGATCGGCGTCGGCGGCGGCACGGGACACGTCTTCGAGTACAACGGATCGGCCATCCGCGGCCTCTCAATGGAAGAGCGCATGACGATCTGCAACATGTCGATCGAGGGCGGCGCGCGTGCCGGCCTGATCGCCCCGGACGACACCACGTTCGAGTACGTCAGCGGCCGCCCGCACGCTCCCAAGGGCGCCGAGTGGGACGCGGCCGTCGAGCGGTGGCGCGCGCTTCCCTCCGACGACGGGGCGACCCACGCGAAGACGGTCTCGATCGACGCGTCGTCGCTGGAGCCGATGATCACGTACGGCACGAACCCGGGCATGGGGATGGGGATCACGAGCGCGGTCCCGACGCCCGAGTCCCAGCCGGACGCCGGCTCCCGGCGCGCGCTTGAGCACTCGCTCGACTACATGGGCCTCCGGCCCGGCCAGCAATTGCTCGGCCAGCCGGTGGACATCGTCTTCATCGGCTCGTGCACCAACAGCCGGATCAGCGACCTCCGCCAGGCAGCCAGGGTGTTCGCCGGGCAGACGGTGTTCCCCGGCACCCGCGTCATGGTGGTGCCCGGCTCCCAGCAGGTGAAGGCCCAGGCCGAGGCCGAGGGGCTGGACGACATCTTCCGAGCGGCGGGCGCCGAATGGCGGGAGGCCGGCTGCTCCATGTGCATCGCCATGAACGGCGACCAGGGCGCTCCCGGGCAGTACATCGTCAGCACCAGCAACCGCAACTTCGAGGGGCGCCAGGGGAAGGGCGCCCGGACGTTCCTGGCCTCGCCGCTGACCGCCGCGGCAACCGCGTTGCGCGGCCGCGTCACCGATCCGCGCACGATCGCGACGGCGGGGTAGCGGACATGTCCGACGCGTTCCAGAGCTTCACCAGCCGCGTCATCCCGATGCCGGCCGAGAACGTCGACACGGACCAGATCATCCCGGCACGCTTCCTCAAGACGGTCGAGAAGAACGGTCTCGCCGCGGCGCTCTTCAACGACTGGCGGTACGCCGAGGATGGCTCGCCCAGGCCGGAGTTCGTGATCAACCGGCCGGAGATGCAGGGCCGCCGCATCCTGCTCGCCGGCGACAACTTCGGCTGCGGCTCGTCGCGGGAGCACGCGCCCTGGGCGCTGACGTCGTGGGGCATCGGCGCGATCCTCTCGACCGGCTTCGCGGACATCTTCCGCAGCAACGCGCTCAAGAACGGCCTCCTGCCGATCCAGGTGGAGCCCGAGACCTACGCCGGGCTGGTGGAGTTGATCGCCGACTATCCAGACGCGGAGCTCACCGTCGACCTCGAGGAGCAGCTGGTCCACCTGCCGACGGACGAGGACGTCCCCTTCACGGTCGATCCGTTCGCTCGCCAGATGCTCCTGGCGGGGACCGACGAGATCGGCTGGGTCATGTCGCGCACCGAGGCCATCGACGCATGGGAAGCCGCCCATCCCGCACGGGTCGACTCGCGCCCCGAGGTGGCCGCATGAGCGCCGACGCCGCGGTCGTCCGCAGCCTCTACGAGGCGCGCGCGCGCAACGATCTCCCAGCCGCGTCCGAGCTGCTCGCCCCGGACGTGGTGTGGCACGAGCCCTACGACTACCTCGGCACGCTCAACGGCCGTGACGCGGTCATGGACGCGATCCGCCAGAGCATGGAGGAGACGCACGGCACGTTCCACTTGGACGTGACCGACCTGCTCGCCAGCGACGACCACGTCGTGGCGCTGGTGGACTTCTCGGCCGAGCGCCACGGGAGCCGCATGTCGGGACGCGAGATCGGTGTCTTCAAGGTCGACCGTGGCCTGATCCAGGAGGTGTGGTTCTACACCGCCGAGGACCCCGACGCGGTCTCGGAGTTCATGCGCGGGTAGGTCGCCGACGGCTCGGGCCGGTCGTTCCGCGCCCGTCCGCTACTCGAAGCGCGTGCTCTCCGTGGCCGTGATTCGCCCGAGGAGCGGCAGCGTCGCGGCGACAACGAGCATCGCGGCGGCCAGGCCCGAAGCGAGCAGCACCAGCAGCGACGGGTCCGGCATCGGGATCGCGACGCTCGCGACCGTCTGGAGCACGATCTCGCCCGCGGCGACACCGAGGACGGCGCTGATCGCGGCCGTCACGAACAGCGGAGCCGCGGCCTCCATGAGGATCGTCGCCCGCAGGCGGCCCAGCGGCATCCCGGTGAGTCGCAGCAGGCCGAGCGGCCTGCGTCGGTCCAGCAGCCCGGCCGCCACGGACACGGCCAGGCTGCACCCGGCCATGAGGAGCGTTGCCAGCGTGCCGAGGGCCACGACCCGGCTGAGCTCTCCCAGCACTCCCACGCTGCCATTCGTCAGCTCCTCGATCGAGCGCACGTCGGCGAACGGCGATCGCGTCCCGATGAGCGTCCGGATCTGCTCGAGCGTCGCCGGCGATCCAGTCGTCGCGACGACGAAGCGGTCCGCCGGAAAGCGCCTGCCGCCGTCCGGCAGCGCACTCGGGTCCACGACGATATCGGGCATGCCGTAGTAGTCGGTCTTCTCGAACCGGTAGCTCGCGGTGCGATACCCGGGAGCCAGCGGCTCGGTCGCCGGGTAATACAGGTCGCCCGGCACGGAGTCGCGGACGTTGTCAGCCTCGGCGACGCTCCAGCCATCGCCCTGGACCTCGAGATTCGCATGCGGACCGATCCAGACCTGTGCCCCGTCGCAGCTGTTCGTGAAGTTGAGGGTTCGGTTCAGGTCCTCGCAGTCCGCGACCCAGGCCGTCTGGAATACCTCGTCGTCGCGGTTCGTGACGTACGTGTTGCGGACGGCTGCGGCGGACTCGACTCCGTCGATGGCGCGAATGCCGTCGAGGAGCTTCGCCACGTCGGCTGCCGGAGCGACCGGCACCCAGAGCGACGCCGATACCGAGTTCGGCTGCAATGGCAGGCCCGTGGATTGCGCCGCATACAGCGACATGTAGCCGAGGATCACGGAGAACGCGCTCGCGACGAACACGGCCATGATCACCCCGCTGATGGCGCCGAACGCCCAGGCCGGGGCGTCGGTGAGGCGTCGCGCGGCGAGGAGCCCCGCGGGGCCTCGCACGAAGCGGCCGAGGAGCCGGCCGACGAGTCCGGTCAGCCACGGCCCGGCGACGACGATGCCGACGATGAGCCCGATGAACGCGGCGCCGATCAGCATCACCGCGAACTGCGTGCGGCCCTGTCGGTCCCCGATGAGGACCACCGAAAGCCCGAACAGGACGCTCGCGCCCAGGAGCGGAATGAGGCGCCAGCGACTCGGGGCGCGCGGTCGCTGGCCTCGGACGGTCCCGAGCGGTGACATGCGGACCCGGCGTAGCGCGAACAGGGCGGCGCCGATTCCGACCACGGGGACGACCGCCAGCGCGACGGCTGCCTGGAGCAGCGGAGGCCAGACGGCGTCCATGAACCAGGTCAGCTGGTCGACCTCGAACGACGCGACGAGCGGCCTGGCGAGGAAGAACAGGAGGACGCCGCCGAGCACACCGGGCACCATCGCGGCGGCAGCCTCGCCGGCGGCGAGCACCTGCATCTGTCCGGGGGTCGCACCGAGCAACCGCAGCAGCGCGAGCCTGCGCTCGCGTCCCGCGGCGGTCAGACGCGTGGACGTGATCATGAAGACGATGACGGGCGCCAGGGCGCCCACCGCAGCGATCACCGCAACAAGCGAGATCACGAACGAGAGGCTCGGCAGCTTGGTCTCCGAGCCGAGCTCCGTCACCACGGGCGCGTACCGGAGCCGGAGAACCTGGGGGTCGGTCCCGACGACCGCCGCGAGCTCGTTCGGCGCCCGCAGCGCTTCCTCGCCGAGCGTTCCGACCACCCGGCCGAAGCGGTCGCCGAGCTGGTTGGATGGCGTCACCGCGAGCAGCTCCGCAAGCGCCGGAGAGACGTAGGCCTCACCGGTACGGGGCCATGCGGCGAGGCCCTGCGGCAACGGTGCTTCGGGACCGAGTGCCGCGACGTCGATGCGTGTCACCGGCCGTCCCCCGACGTGGTCCTCGGTGTCGATCATCATCAGATCGCGCGGAGTCGACGGTTGCGTGTCGCCAACGAGCGTGTATCCCGACCCCTGCCGCCAGGCCGAGCGCGCGTACCGCGCCTGGAGCGCGGGCTCGAACGAGAGCGCGAAGAGCATCACGGCCGTGCCGATCGCCACGGCCGTCGCGGTCACGGCGATCCCGACGAGCGAGGGACGTCCGCCGGCAAGTGCCAGGCGGACGCCAAGGCGGAGCATGCGTGTCACGCGGGAACCACGAGGACCGCGGGCGGTCCGATCGCGGCCGCAATGGAGGGCGTGTACCGCCCGCCGTCCGAGCTGATGCGGCCGTCCCGCACCACGATCTCCCGGTCCGCATAGGCCGCAACTCGCGGCTCGTGCGTCACCAGCACCACGGCGACGCCCTCTTCCCGGGCCGACGCCGTGAGGAGATCCATGACCTGCTCGCCGGAGAGCGAGTCGAGCGAGCCGGTCGGCTCGTCCGCGAAGATCACTCGCGGCCGGATGACCATGGCGCGCGCGATTGCCACGCGCTGCGCCTGCCCGCCCGACAGCTCCCCGGCCCGCCGGCCCTCCAGCCCCGACAGCCCCAGCCGTCCGAACCAGGCGCCGGCCTGTGACTCCGCCTCGGCCCTCGACACGCCGTTGAGGAGCGGCGGCAGCGCCGCGTTCTCGATCGCCGACAGCTCCGGGATCAGCTGGCCGAACTGGAAGACGAAGCCGAACTTCGTGCGCCGCAGCTCGGAGCGCTTGGCGTCGGAGAGGTCGTCGATGCGGCCGCCGTCGAAGACCACGGAGCCCGAGTCGGGCACCAGCACGCCGGCGAGGCAATGCAGCAGGGTGGACTTGCCGGAGCCGCTCGGGCCCATGATCGCGAGGACCTCGCCGCGCTCGATGGTCAGATCCACTCCGCGAAGCGCCTCGGTCGCACCGAATCGCTTGATCAGTCCCTGTGCCTGGATCATGCCTCACCTCCGATGCGTGCCCTGAGCTCGTCGACGCGTGCGCCGGTCATCTCGATCCAGCGGAGGTCCGCCTCGAGGTGGAAGATCGCGTAGTCCGCGAGGAGGGCCTGCGGAAGCGCCGCACTCCGCCGCATGGACGTCAGGTCCCGCATCCGTGCGAGGTGCGCGTGGCGCTGCCCGTCGAGGAGCCGATCCAGCGGGCGGCCGCGCAGGACGGTCAGCACGACCTTCGCGAACAGTGCGGACCGGAGGTGCGGCTCGGGCTCGAGCGGCTCGTTGAGCCATTGCTCGAGGGCATCCTCGCCGGCTTGCGTGATCGCGTACTTGCGGCGCTCCGGCCCCTCGTCCTGCTCGATGGCCGCGACGGCAACCCGGCCGTGCTTCTCCAGCCGGTCCAGCGTGGCGTAGACCTGCCCGAACGGCAGGCCGTGGTCGGGCGCGAAGTACCGGTCGAACTGGTGCTTCAGCTCGTAACCGTGGGTGGGGCTCTCCTCGAGGAGGCCCAGGAGCGAATACGTGACGGACATGGCGGCCACTATACACACAGTGAATAGTGCGGTGCAAGGCCCTGGCCCGACGCTGGGCGCAGGGCGACTCCGGTGATGTCGATGGCGTCGTCGCCCGAGACCCTTGACGGCGCGCTGTCCCCGGGTGGGCGTCGCCAGTGACGTCGGTTGGCGGCTGGAATGTCGACACCACCCGACAAAAGCGACCGCAAGGCGGCGCCGTCGCGCCGGCGACGAACCGGTGTCGGCGCTCGAGACGGCGCGGGCGCCGCGTTAGCCACTCGCTTGACGACGCCATCGACACCCGCGGCCACCAAGGCGGCGCGAGCCGGCGGGGCGCCTGGGCCCCGCTCGAGGAGCCGTCCGTCCGGAACGTGCCGCTCTGCCACACTCCGCGGCCGTCTCCAAACCCCGCGGCGTTGGTACTCTCGACATCCCGCGTCGCGCCAACGCAGCACTGAGGTCCTCGATGCCCGACTCCGATCCCGCGGACCTGCCCTACGGCAAGCCCACCGATCCGGCCAAGCGCCACTCGGCGGTCCTGACGGACGGGCCCGACCGGGCGCCGGCCCGCGCGATGCTCAAGGCGATCGGCTTCACGGATGAGGATCTGGCGAGACCGATCGTGGGCGTGGCGACAAGCTGGATCGAGACGATGCCCTGCAACTTCAACCAGCGCCGGCTGGCCGAGTTCGTGAAGGAAGGAATCCGCGCCGCGGGCGGCACGCCCATGGAGTTCAACACGATCGCCGTGTCGGACGGCGTGACGATGGGCACCGAGGGCATGAAGGCCTCGCTGGTGAGCCGCGAGGTCGTGGCGGACTCGATCGAGCTCGTGGCCCGCGGCCACCTCTTCGACGGCATCGTGTGCCTGGTGGGCTGCGACAAGACGAACCCGGCTGCGGCCATGGCGGTGGCGCGCCTCGACATCCCCTCGGTGATCCTCTACAACGGGACGATCTACCCGGGCACGTACAAGGGCGAGGACCTCGACGTCGTGAGCGTGTTCGAGGCCGTCGGCGCCTACCGCGCGGGCAAGATCGACCTGGCCGAGCTGTACGAGATCGAGAGCCGCGCGTGCCCCGGCGCCGGGGCCTGCGGCGGGCAGTACACCGCCAACACCATGTCGATGGTGCTGGAGTTCCTGGGCCTCTCCCCCGCCGGCCTCAACGGCATCCCAGCCGAGGATCCGCGCAAGGACGAGGCGGCACGGCGCTGCGGCGAGCTGGTCATGGACCTGGTGCGGGCCGACACCCGGCCGAGTCACATCGTCGACCGCCGCTCGGTGGAGAACGCGATCGCGTCCATCGCCGCGACCGGCGGCTCCACCAATGGCGTGCTGCACATGCTGGCGATCGCCAGCGAGTTCGAGGTGCCGCTCCAGATCGACGAGTTCGACACGATCGCCAGGCGCACGCCGCTCATCGCCGACCTCCGCCCCGGCGGGCGCTTCCGCGCCGCGGACCTCACCGACGCCGGAGGCGTGGAGCTCGTCATGCGCGAGCTGCTCAAGCGCGACCTGCTCCACGGGGATGCGCCGACGGTCGACGGGCGGACGATCGCGGAGATCGCGGCCGCGGCCACCGAGACGCCGGGCCAGGAGGTCGTGAGGCCGATCGAGAACCCGATCAAGCCCACCGGTGGCCTCGCGATCCTGCGGGGCTCGCTGGCCCCGGAGGGATCGGTCGTCAAGCTCGCCGGCTACGAGCGCCTGTTCCACCGCGGACCGGCCCGCGTCTTCGACTCGGAGGAAGCCTGCTTCGAGGCCGTCAAGAACCGGCGCATCGAACCGGGTGACGTCGTCGTCGTGCGGTACGAGGGCCCGGCCGGCGGGCCCGGCATGCGCGAGATGCTCGGGGTCACGGCCGCGCTCGTGGGTGAGGGCCTCGGTGCTTCGGTCGCGCTGGTGACGGACGGCCGCTTCTCGGGTGGCACCCGGGGCCTGATGATCGGCCACGTCGCTCCCGAGGCGGCGCTGGGCGGCCCGATCGCGTTCGTGCAGGAAGGGGACACGCTGGTCATCGACGTCGAGGCCCGGACACTGGAGGTGGAGGTGGACGCGGCCGAGCTGGAGCGGCGCCGCGCGGCCTGGTCGCCACCGGCGCCGCGCTACCGGACCGGAGTCTTTGCCAAGTACGCGGCGCTCGTCAGCTCGGCGAGCGAAGGCGCGGTGACACGGCCACGCCAGGCCTGATGATCCGGCCCGAGTGGCCGGCCGACGCGCAGGAAATCCGGACGCTGCACGAGGCCGCCTTCGGCGGGTCCATCGAGGCGGGCCTGGTCGAGCGGCTGCGCGACTCGGAGGCCTTCATCCCCGACCTCTCGCTCGTGGCCGTCGATGACGCGGATCGGATCGTCGGCCACGTCCTGATCACGTGGGTCGACCTCGCCGACGACGAGGGCGAAGTCGCACGACGGGTGCTGTCGCTTGCCCCGCTCGCGGTGCTGCCGGAGCGCCAGAACCAGGGCATCGGCTCGGCGCTCACCGAGGCCGGCATCGCGGCCGCGGAGGCCCGCGGCGAGCCGCTCATCGTCCTGATCGGCCATCCCTGGTACTACCCGCGCTTCGGGTTCGAGCCCGCGCGCCAGCACGGGCTGGAGTCGCCGGTCCCGGCGCGCGATGAGGTGTTCATGGTCCGCCGCCTGGCGAGCTGGGAGCCCGGCATTCGCGGCCGCATCGTGTACCCGCCCGCATTCGACGGAGTCTGAACATGCCCGAACCGGTCCTCACCGAAGCCCAACATGCCTTCTTCTCGGAGCAGCGGCGTGCCGTGCTCGCCACCACGTCGCCGGATGGCCGCGCCCGTCTCGTGCCGGTCTGCTTCTGGCTGTCGCCCGACGTGGATGCACGCGGCCGCGCCATCCTCTACACGCCCATCGACGAGAAGGCCAAGACGACCACGGAGCCGCGGCAGCTGGCGCGGGTCCGGGACATCCTGGTGCTCCCGGAGGTGACCCTGCTCGTCGACCGGTGGTCCGAGACCTGGTCGGAGCTCGCCTGGCTGCGCGCCTACGGCGTCGGGGAGATGGTGGAGCCGCAGCCGCACGAAGCGGAAGAGCACGCCCGCGTGGTCGAGGCGTTGCGCGAGAAGTACCCGCAATACCGCGAGCATGCCCTGGAGTCGCGGCCCCTGATCCGCGTCGCCGTCGACCACGTCGTCAGCTGGGGCGCGATCGAGGGCTGAGCGGCCGCGGATCGCTCGGCTGTGACCTCTGATGCGGACCGGCCTGCAGGTGTCTCGTCAGGCTCTCCGACGTGCGAGCTGGTGACGGGGCTGCCACACGGGGATCCGACCGCGCGGGCCAGGCCGCGAGGCGGACCACCAGCCCGCTCTCCGCGGAGGAGGCGGACGCCGTCCGCGCGTACTGGCCTTCGATCGCGCCAGAGTCAGTTCGCGCGCTCGTTGCGGCGGCCACGTCGATCGTCGTCTCGCCGGGACCCGTCTATGTCGAAGGCGAGGGACCGCCGAAGCTCGCCATCGTCATGGCCGGCACGGTCGCGGCGACCTGGGCCGTGCCCGACGGCCGGACGATGTTCGCCGGGATCTACGGTCCGGGCCAGCTCATGGGCGCGGCGACCCTCGCAGGCGGACCGACGACGGTGGGGATCGACGCGCTGACGCCGGGGCGGATGATCGAGTGGGAGAGCACCACGTTCCGCGAGATCGCGGCTGCCGACCCGGCGTTCCTCCAGGACCTGCTGGCCCGGACCGTCTACGCGATCCGTGCCCTCAATCACCTGATCAAGATCCGGGCCTTCAGCGGGGCGCGCGCCAGGCTCGCCAGCACGCTCCTGCGCTATGAGCCGCTCGTCTTCTCAGCTCGCAGGCCGCTGCTCCCACGGAATCAGTACTCCGCGCTCGCGGGAGTGACGCCCCGGATGATCAGCCGGATCCTCCGCGACCTGGAGGCCGCCGGCGTGGTTCGACGCTCGGGAGCCGAGGGCCTCGTGCTCATCGACCGTGCGCGGCTCGAGGGGGAGGCCGCCCCGCTCGATGTGTTCAGCCCGCCCGATCCGGCCAGCCCGGTTGCCTGGGCCGCACCCGCTCCGTTCGCGGGCGCCGACGCGGAGGAGGGCGACGTCTAGGTCGGCGTGTCCCGTGCCTTGATCAGCCGCCCCCGCCGGGTCATCGCACGTGACGCAAGCGCGGCCACGCCCATCGCCACCAGCGCGCGCTCGGCCATCGGCAGCGGCCGCACGATGGACAGGAACTGGTCGGCGCGCGCCCGGTCGATCGTCGAGAGGAGGCTCGTGCCGCGCTGGGTGAGTGACAGCGTCCGCTGGCGTCGGTCCGCGACCTCGCGATCCCGCGCGATGAATCCGCGGCGCTCCAGCGACGCGACGATCCGGCTGGTCGCCGACGGGGAGCGGCCGATCTGCTCGGCGAGGTCGGCGATGGTCAGCGTCTGCGCGCCGCCGATCGCGTAGAGCGCCGCGAGCTGCGTGAACCCGAGCTTGAGCTCGCCGAGCTGTGCGGCAAAGCCGATGACCAGGTCCCGCCAGAGCGCGCGCCCGATCGCGATGCGGTCCGAGAGCAGCCGCGGATTCTGGAGCTCGTCGCGCGCGGCCTGGACGACCGGGCTGAGCAGCTCGTGCTGGATCTCCGAGTCGTCCACGGCCGAATCCTACGCCGATGTGTGCAGGCTTGCACCTAAATCGCTGGCTGGCGCCGCGTCCGCTGGTACCTTGACGCCGTGACGCTCGCATTGGTCTTCCCCGGACAGGGGTCACAGACCGTCGGCATGGGCCGGCTCCTCGCTTCCCACTCCCCCGCCGCCGCGCGTGTGTTCGCGGAAGCGGACGACGTGCTCGGCCAGCCGCTCAGCCGGCTCGCGTGGGAGGGCCCGGGCCAGGGGCTCGACCTCACCGTCAATGCGCAGCCGGCCCTGCTTGCCTCCTCGATCGCGCTCCTGCGCGCCCTGGAGGAAGCCGCCGCCGAAGCGGGCGCGGACCTTCCGACACCCGCCTTCTACGCGGGCCACTCGATGGGCCAGTACAGCGCGATGGTCGCGGCAGGCGTCCTGGAGCTGGCCGACGGGCTGCGGCTGGTGCGGCAGCGCGGCGAGCTGATGCAGGCATCGGCGGGCGACGGCGCGATGGCCGCCGTCATCGGTTTGGACGAGGACCGGCTGCCGGACCTGGAGGCCGCGGGACGGGCCCACGGAATCATCACGATCGCGAACCGCAACTCCCCCGGGCAGGTCGTGATCAGCGGCGAGCGAGCCGCCGTACAGGCGGCCGCGGACGCGGCCAAGGGCCTTGGCGCGAAGCGCGCGATCATGCTGGCGGTGAGCGTCGCCGCCCACTCGCCGCTGATGGAGAACGCGGCCGAGGGCATGCGCACGGCCCTCCGGAGCGTCACGTTCCGCGATCCGTCCGCACCGCTGCTGGCGAACGCCGACGCCCGGCCGCTCACCACCGCGGACGAGGCTCGCACGGAGCTCGTCGACCACCTCACGCGCGGCGTCGACTGGGTGCGTGCCGTCGAGACCATGTGCGACGCCGGGGTCGACACGTTCCTGGAGGTGGGCCCGGGCAAGGTCCTGACCAACCTCATCGGACGCATCGCGCCCGAGGTCACGGCCGTCTCCCTGGACGATCCATCCGACCCCGCGGCGCTCAATCGAACGCTCATCAACCAGCCAGTCGCCACACAGTAGGAGCCCACCGACCCGCCATGCGCCGTCCCGACTTTTCTCGCCGAGTTGCCGTCACCGGCCTCGGCGTCATGAGCCCGATCGGGCTCGATCCCGACACCATGTGGAAGAACCTCGTCGACGGCCGGACGGGCCTGCGCCGTATCACGCGCTGGGACCCGACACCGTACGAGGCCCAGATCGCGGGCGAGATCGAGGGCTTCGACCCCGCGCAGCACATGGACTTCAAGGCCGCGCGGCGGACCGACCGCAACGTGCACATGGGTGTCGCCGCCGGCAAGCAGGCCCTCGCGGACTCCGGCCTCACGATCGACGAGTCGAACCGCGACGACATCGGGATCATCTTCGGCTCCGGCGCCGGCGGACCCTACCTCCTGATGGACAACAAGATCACCTGGGACACCAAGGGCGCGCGCTCGGTGAGCCCGTTCTTCATCGCCAACATGCTTCCGGACACCGCGTCCGGCCAGCTCGCCATCGAGACCGGCATTCGCGGCTCGAACATGTGCATCGTCACGGCCTGCTCCACCGGCACCCACAACATCGGAGAGGCGGCCGAGGGCATCCGCCGCGGCGACTTCGTTGCCGCGCTCACGGGGGCCACCGAGAATCCGCTACACGAGCTCGCCTACATCGGCTTCATGAACATGCGGGGCATGGGCACCCCGCGCGAGGGCGAAGGCCTGGAAACCGTCTCGCGGCCGTTCGACCTCACGCGCAACGGTTTCGTCCTTGGCGAGGGGGCCGGCGCGATGATGCTGGAGGACCTCGAGTTCGCCAAGGCGCGCGGCGCCAAGGTCTATGCCGAGGTCGTGGGCTACGGCTCGGCCGCGGACGCGTGGGACCTGATCCAGCCGATCGAGAAGGGCGACGGCATGCGCCGCGCCTACCTCCAGGCGCTCGAGCGGCACAACGTGCCGGCGGACGAGGTCGACCTGATCAACCCGCACGGCACGTCCACCCCGCTCGGCGACCTCCGCGAGGCCCAGGCGATCTGGGCGACCTTCGGCGATCACACGCCCGACATCGCGATCTCGGCCACGAAGTCGCTCACCGGCCACCTCATGGGCGCGGCGGGTGCCGTCGAGGGCGTGGCCACGGTGCTGAGCGTCCACAACCAGTGCGCACCGGGGACGGCCAACTACCGCGACGAAGACCCGGAGATCAAGCTCGACGTGGTCCACGGCGGCTCGCGCTCGATGGACATCCGCTACGCGGTCTCCAACAACATCGGCCTCGGCGGCCACAACGGCGCGGTGATCTTCAAGCGCTACGACGGCGACTGACCGCCAACTCCGTGGCCGATCCCGTCCGCATCCTCTACTTCTACCGGACCCGCTGGGGCGCGCACGACGAGTTCGTCGAGCTGTTCGAGCGCAACCATTGGCCGCTGCTCCGCGAACAGCTCGCGTCCGGGCGGTACACGGCAGTTGAGCGCTACTCGCCGCGATTCCACGGTGACGGCCGCGCGGACTGGGACATCCTGGTGTCCATCACCTATCGCGACTGGGCAGCCGTCCAGGAGCACTCGGACGCCGACATCGCTCGCAGGCTGTTCCCGGACCAGGAGCGCTACCGCGAGGAGGAGCGGCGCCGTTTCGAGCTTCTCGAAGCGCACTGGGACGTGCCCCTGGAGGAGCACGGGCTGCCCGAGGCATGACGCGGCTCCCTGCTCCGCATCCCGTGCTCGGCTTCTACGGCCCGGGCACCCAGATGTGGCGCATCAACCGCGAGGCGGTGCTGCTCGGCGCGGGCCCCGCAGCGCTGCTCCTCCAGATCGCGCACCCGCTCGTGGCCGAAGGGGTCGCGCAGCACAGCCGCTTCGAGGAGGATCCGTTCGCGCGGCTGCGCGCGACGCTGCGGACCACGATGGACCTGGTCTTCGGCGACGGCCCGACGGCGGAGGCCGCGCTCCGGCGGCTCAACGGGGTACACGCCACGATCCGGGGAGAGGTCGCGGACGACGTCGCCCGGGCTGCGACGGGCGCCACCGCCTATCGCGCCATGGATCCCAGCCTGCTCCTGTGGGTCCAGGCCACGTTGATCGTGACCAGCGTCCGGGCGTACGAGCGCTGGGTCGGCCCGGTGACCGATGCGGATCGCGAGCGCTTCTGGCAGGAGGCCCGCGCCGTCGGGCCGCGCATGGGCATCCCGGCCGACCGATCTCCCCAGGATTGGCGGCAGCTGATGGCCTACTGGGACGAGATGCTGGCGCCCGATGGGCCGATCCAGGTCAGCCCCACGGCCAGGCGCCTCTCGCCCTCGATCCTGCGACCGCCGCTGCCGATGACGCCGCCCGCGATCGTCGGCCTCATCAACCTGCCGGGACTGTCACTGGTTCCCGACCGCATCCGCGAGGGCTTCGGCATCGACTGGACGCCGAGGCACGAGCGCATGGCACGCGGGCTCGGCCTGGCGGTCCGGGGATGGGTCCGAGCCATGCCGCCCGGCTGGCGCGCGATGCCCCAGGCGAGGGCGGCGGCACGCCGAGCGCACAGTGCATCGATAGAATCGGCCAAGCCCATCCTCCAGGAGCCTGCGCGTGCCTGATTCCGACCTCCGCCGCCGCGCCGTGGTGACCGGCGTCGGCGCCGTGACACCGATCGGCAACGACCATGCGACGTTCTGGCGCAACCTCGTCGCCGGCGTCAGCGGAGCCGGCCCGATCACCTCGTTCGACGCGAGCGCCTTCGACGTGCGCATCGCGGCCGAGGTCAAGGACTTCGATCCCGCACTCTTCATGGACCGCAAGATGGCCCGTCGGATGAGCCGGTTCATCCATTTCGGTGTGGCGGCCGGGAAGGAGGCGGTGACCGACTCCGGCCTGGACTTCAGCGACTGGAGCCCCGAGCGGCGCGACCGCGTCGCCGTCGCCGTCAATACGAGCGGTGGCGGCCAGGAGGCCGTGACCGACGGCACGAAGGTGCTCGAGACCCGCGGGCCGGGCTCCGTCAGCCCGTTCGCCGTCCCGGCGCTGTCCGGATCGATGGCGGCCTGCCAGATCTCCATGGAGTACGGGCTCACCGGACCGGTCATCACGCAGATCGCGGCCTGCGCCAGCTCGGTCATCTGCTTCCAGGACGCGCTGCGCCTGATCCAACGCGATGAGGCGGACGTGGTTGTCGCCGGAGGCTCGGAAGCGCCGCTGCTGCCCGTGGCCTTTGCCGCGCTCGCGAACATGCACGCGCTGTCGAAGCGCAACGACGATCCGACCCACGCCTCGCGCCCCTTCGATCGCGACCGCGACGGCTTCCTCTTCGGCGAGGGGGCCGGCGTTGTGGTCGTCGAGAGCGCGCAGCACGCGCTGGACCGCGGCGCCAACATCCTGTGCGAGGTCATCGGCACCTCGCTGACCGCGGACGCCTTCCACATCTCGGCCCCCGAGCCGACCGGACGCGGCGCCACCCGCGCCATGACCGGCGCCATGCGCGACGCAGGGATCGCCCCAGACGAGATCGACTACGTCGTGGCCCACGGCACGTCGACGCCGCTCAACGACGTCACGGAGACGCGCGCGATCAAGCAGGCCTTCGGGGACCACGCGCGGAAGCTCGCCATCAGCTCTCCGAAGTCGATGGTTGGGCACCTCCTCGGCGCCGCCGGGGTGATCAGCGCGCTCACCGCGATCGGCGCGATCAAGGAGGGCGTCATCCCGCCCACGATCAACCTGGAGAACCCGGACCTGCCGGACTGCGACCTGGACTACGTCCCGCTCGTCGCCCGCCAGAAACGTGTCGACACCGCGATGATCAACGGGTTCGGCTTCGGCGGCCAGAACGCGGTCGCGATCTTCCGCCGGTTCGAGCCATGAAGGGAGTGCCACCGATGGACGATACGGATGTCTTCGGCCGCATCAACGCGCTGTCGACCGAGGAGGAGCAGCTCTGGTCCAAGGCCGGTGACGGCTCCGGCCTGAGCGAATCCGAGCGCGCGCGACTCGATCAGATCAAGGTCGAGCTCGACCGCGCCTACGACCTGCTGCACCAGCGTGAAGCCAAGCGCCACGCCGGTCAGGATCCGTCCTCCGCAGAGCCGCGCCCGGCCGACGTCGTGGAGCGCTACCAGCAGTAGCCCGGAAGGGCGGCGGAGCCCGGCAAACGCTGCTTCGGAGCGCCGCCCGTGGGAGAGACGGCAGACAGCGTCGACTGGGCTCCGCAACCGTCAACAGAATAACGATTCATTTGAATCCAATATATACAGTGCGGGTATTGCGGGAGTAGGATCGGGCCTCGGGATTGCGCGTCGAGAGGAACGGCGGCGCGATCTGGAGCGCCATGAGGGTCCGCCGGGTCGGTGGCGCCACGAGGGGGTCACCGGTCATGCAACACGCGATCGCTGTCACGTCACCGTCGCAGGAGACGCTCCACGCCGCGGCACGGCCCCGCCAGAGCCGCATCACGGCGCTGGCGCTGGCCGTCGCCCTGCTGGCGACGCTGCTGCCGGGCATCACGGCGGCGTCGTCGGGTGCGTCGATCGAGATCCACCAGTCGGGCAACCGGATCGTCAGGGATCACCACCGCACGGCGTCGCGGGCACCAGCCGGCACGCCCGCGGAGGCCCCGGCATCCGCAGCCGACCCCGCTCCGGCCGCCGGTGGCACCGTCGACGCTCAGCCCGCGACAGCCCCGGACGAGCCCACCGCAAGCCCGGAACCCGCTGCGACGCCCTCGCCTGGCACGAATCCCGCCGAACCCGCCGTCGAGCCCGCAGGCGCCGCGTTCCCGTTCAGCTGGAAGTTCCCCACCAGGAAGCCGCCGTCGTTCAACCCTGCCACCGCGGGCGGCTTCGTCACCATCCGCTTCTCGCTGGGCGGGAACCGTGGGATGGGCATCCTCGCGTCCCCCTCGCCAACCTCACAGCGCTTCGACTGCGCCAGCGGGGCGCTGATCCCGCATAGCCGTTACAAGACGCGGCCGTTCGGCTCTGCCGGTCTCAGCTACAACGCCTCGGCCAAGGTCTACACCTACACCTGGCAGACGCGTGAGGAGTGGAGCAACAGCTGCCGCCGCTTCGAGCTGGCGCTGTCCGACGGCACGGTCCACCGCGTCAAGTTCCGGATCGACACCTTCAACTTCATCCCGCCGATCCTGCACCTGCCCGCGACGAATCCCGCCGTTGCGGGCTCCGTGGTGGACGTGGGCTTCCACATGGGCGCGTCTGCCGGAGCCCACGTGATCCGTTCGAACACGCCGCGCTCGGCCCGAGTGAACTGCGGCTCAGGCGCGCTCATGGGCCCCTGGGAGCGGACGCTGCCCCATGGCAGCGCGGGGCTGACCAGGAACCCGTCGACGCACGACTACCACTATGCCTGGCAGACGGATGCCGGCTGGACCGGCACGTGCCGGCGCTTCGAGATGAAGATGCGCGACGGCTCGCTGGAGGTGCTCCGCTTCCAGTTCAACCGGCCGCCGCACGCGGTCAACGACTCCGGCAGCGGCTTCGGCACCGACGAGGCCAGTCCCTTCACCACCGCCAGCGTCCTCGCCAACGACTCCGACCCGGACGGCGACAGCTTTAGCGTCACCGGCATGAGCGCGGCCGGCACCCATGGCAGCGTGACGAACAACGGGGACGGCACGTTCGGGTACAGCCCGAACGGCCAGTTCGAATACCTCGCCTCCGGAGAGCACGCCAGCGACACCTTCAGCTACACGATCACGGACGCGCATGGCGCCAGCGACACGGCCACCGTCACGATCAACGTCGACGGCCTGAACGACGCGCCGGTCGTCGCCAACCAGACCCGGTCCATTGCCGAGAACAGCGCCAACGGCAGCAACGTCGGCGTCCCGGTCGCCTTCTCCGACGTGGACACCACCGACGGGCACACCTTCGCCATCACCGCCGGCAACGGCTCCGGCGCGTTCGCCATCAACAGCTCGACCGGCCAGATCACGGTCGCCGACGCCTCGCAGCTCGACCACGAAGCCACACCCAGCTACTCCCTGACCGTTGAGGTCACTGACGACGGCTCACCCAGCCTGTCGGACTCGGCCACCATCACGGTGAACGTCACGGACGTCAACGAGGCGCCGGTCGTCGACGCGCACACGTTCTCCTTGGCCGAGAACAGCGCCAACGGCACGAGTGTCGGCACGGCCACCTACAGCGACCCCGACTCCGGTCAGACGCACATCTTCAGCATCACCGCGGGCAACGGCACCGGTGGCGGCGCATTCGCGATCGACAGCTCGACGGGCGCGATCACCGTCAACGACAGCGCGCAGCTCGACTACGAGACGACGCCCAGCTTCAGCCTGACCGTCAAGGTGCTCGACAACGGCTCGCCCGCCAAGTTCGGCACCAACACGATCACGGTCAACCTGACCGACGCGAACGACGCGCCCGTGGTGGGCGCCGCGACGAAGTCGATCGCTGAAAACACTGCAAACGGCACCAACGTGGGCACGCCGGTCACCAACACCGACCAGGATTCGCCCGCGCAGGGCCACACCTTCTCGATCACCGGCGGCAACGGCACCGGCGGCGGCGCGTTCGCCATCGACGGCACGACCGGGCAGCTGAGCGTCAACGACTCGGCGCAGCTCGACTACGAGACGGTCTCGGGCCACCACTTCCTGCTCACCGTGCGGGTCACCGACGACGGCTCGCCGGGCAAGTTCGGCGAGGCCACCGTCACGGTCAACCTGACCAACGTCAACGACGCGCCGGTCGTCCCCGACGCGAGCAAGTCGGTCGCGGAGGACGCGACGAACGGCACGAACGTCGGCTCGCCCGTCGCGTACACGGACCAGGATGCCGGCCAGACGCACACGTTCGCGATCACGGCGGGCAACACGAACTCCGCGTTCGCCATCAACGCATCGACCGGGCAGATCACGGTCGCCGACGCGGGCGAGCTCGATCACGAGGCCACGCCCAGCTACTCCCTCACGATCCAGGTCACCGACAACGGCTCGCCCGGCCTCGCGGGCTCGGGCACCATCACGGTCAACGTCACGGACGTCAACGAGGCGCCGGTCGTCGACGCGCACACGTTCTCCTTGGCCGAGAACAGCGCCAACGGGACGGCTGTGGGGACGGCGACCTACACCGACCCGGACAGCGGTCAGACGCACACCTTCAGCATCACCGCGGGCAACGGCACCGGCGGTGGCGCGTTCGCGATCAACAGCTCCACTGGGGCGATCACCGTCAACGACGCCAGCCAGCTGGACTACGAGACGACGCCCAGCTTCGGCCTGACCGTCAAGGTGCTCGACAACGGCTCGCCCGCGAAGTTCGGCACCAACACGATCACGGTCAACCTGACCGACGCCAACGACGCGCCCGTGGTGGGCGCCGCGACCAAGTCGATCGCCGAGAACAGCGCGAACGGCACCAACGTGGGCACGCCGGTCACCTACACCGACCAGGATTCACCGGCGCGGGGCCACACCTTCTCGATCACCGGCGGCAACGGCACCGGCGGTGGCGCGTTCGCCATCGACGGCACGACCGGCCAGCTGAGCGTCAACGACTCCGCGCAGCTGGACTACGAGACGACGCCCAGCTTCAGCCTGACGGTGCGGGTCACGGACGACGGCTCACCCGTGAAGTTCGGCGAGGCCACGGTCACGGTGAACCTGACCAACGTCAACGACGCTCCGGTGATCACGCTGCCGTCCTCGGTCGGCGCCATCCCGATGACCGACTCGAGCGTCAATGGCGTGTCCGTCAGCGACGCCGACGCCGGCAGCCTGGACATCGAGCTCGTGCTCGCCGTCGACCATGGCACGCTCACCGTCGACGAGACCGTCGGCGGAGGCGTGGTCGCCGCCGACGTCAGCGGCAACGGCACCG
>JAXDKU010000053.1:0-28793 GCA_034667005.1 Chloroflexota bacterium | reverse complement strand
TGCCGCCGTTGCCGGTGCTCGTGCCGACGCCCGCTCCGGTGCGCTTGAACCACAGCTCGAGGGTCAGGTTGGCGACGTTGAGCGCCGGTGCGGCGCCGAAGGTCACGAACTGGCTGGAGCCGTTGAGGTCGACGGCATGGCCGATCGACTCGCCCGGCGTGGCGCTCACCGGCGAGCCGGCCGCCGAGCTGTGCGCGCCGGCGTCGACCGCGGTGACGGCATAGAAGTACTCGGTGCCGTTGGTGAGGCTCGTGTCCAGGTAGCTCCGGACGGTCAGCAGCGTCGCGCCGTTGAGCGGCGTGCCGGAGGTGCTCACCGGCAGCGAGGTCGAGCGGAAGACGTTGTAGCCCGCGAGGTCGGGCTCGCTGTTGGCGCTCCAGGCGAGGCTGACCTGCTCGTCGTCGGGCGTGGCCACGAGGCCCGTCGGCGCGGCCGGCGCAGGATCGGCGCCACCCGAGAACGGCGCGCCACCGACCCACGTCGGTCCGTTGGTGAGGGTGCCCGGGAACGAGCTGACGCTGGAGGCCACCGTGTTGCCGGTGCCTTCGTTGAGGCCGAAGCGGGCCAGCAGGCCGGTGCCGCTGGCGAGCTCCAGGTCACGCGCAGCCGCGATCTCCGCTGCAGAGCGCGCCACGCTCCAGATTCGCACCTCGTCCAGGTCGCCGGCGAAGAACCCGCCGGGCGACTGTGCGACGGCGCCCGTCGAGTTCAGGCTCGTGCCGAGGGCCGCGTGCTGGATGCTGGGGTTCTGTGGCTGGAAGGCCGTGCCGAGCGGGAGCGTGGCGTCCAGGACGCCGTCCAGGTAGAGCTTCCAGGTCCCGCTCGTCGCGTCATAGGTCGCCGCGGCGTGGTGCCAGGCGTTGCTCGACACGACGGCCGTGCCGGTGACGGGGTGGTTGCCCCCGTTGACCGCGTCCTCGAAGTCCGCAACGAGCTTGCCGCTGGCCGCGTCGATGCCCAGGAAGTAGTTCATGTTGACGTTGGCGGGCGTCTCGGCCTCGGCGCCGCCCTTGGTGACCAGCGGGATGGCGCTGGGAATGCCGCCCGTTCCGGTGGTGACGCCGACGCCCGCGCCGGTGCGCCGGAACCAGGTCTCCAGCGTGAAGCTCGTCGCGCCGAGGCCCGCCGCGGTGCCGAACGTCACGTAGTCGTTGGACCCGTCGAAGTGCACTCCGGCGCCGGCCGGAGCGGTGGCCGTCGCAGAGGCCTCCGCCGAGGCGGCGGACTTGTTGCCCGACGCGTCCACGGCGGTGACCACGTAGCGGTAGAGCGTGCCGGGCACGGCCGTGGCGTCGACGTAGGACGGGCTGGTCAGCAGGGTGGCGCCGTTGAGCGGGGTCCCCGTCGTGGGCACCGGCGTGACGGTGCCGCGGTACACGTTGTAGCCGGCCAGGTCGGTCTCGGTGTTGGCCGTCCAGGCCAGGCTGACGGTGCCGGTGCCGGGGGTGGCCACGAGGCCCGCGGGCTGCGCCGGGGCAACGCTGTCGGCCTGGGTCGTGAAGCTCCAGACCGGGCCGGTCGTGCTGCTGGTCCCGTCGCTGGCGACGGCGTACCACTCGTACCCGGTGCCACCCGCCAGGTTCGGCCAGGCCACCGTCGCCGTGCCGCCGCTCGGCGTGCTCGGCACGGTCGCGATCGGCTGGAAGCCGCCGGCGCCCTGGAGGTCCACGTCGACGGAGAACTGGCTGTCGGCGTCCGTCTCGAAGAGGCCCGCGCCGCCGTTGAGCGTCGGCGAATAGGTCGTCACCGCGATGCGGTTCTCCGCGGGCTTGAAGGTCAGGATCCGCAGCCAGCCGTCGCCGCCGTTCGAGCGCTCCTGGTAGTCGGCGAGGAGCTGGTGGACGGGGTTGCCGCAGGCGTTGAGGTCGGTGCGGCGGCCTTCTCCCGGGAAGTGACCGTTGAGCACCAGGAAGACGTTGCAGTGCGGCCGGATCAGCGTCTGCCAGACCTCCTCGGCGGAGTTGCCGTTCGTCAGGAAGGCAGGCGAGGTCGGGCGCTGGTTGCTCGTGTTGACGAACAGGTGGGTCGTGATGATCGCCATCCGGTTCGGGTACTGGTCCAGGATCCGGCCCGCCCAGTCGACGGCGTAGTCGGGAACGTCCAGCTCGAGGTGCAGGATGATGAAGTCGTGGCCGCCGGCCGAGAACAGCTCGTAGTTGTTCTTGTTCATGCGGTTGACCGGGTCGGAGACCAGGCTGCCGAGGTAGCCGCCGTACCAGGTGAACCCCGAGTAGCGGCTCGGCGGGAAGTACTGGTCGAAGAAGCTGCCGTTGCCGTTGCTCGTGTTGACGTCGTGGTTGCCGGTCGTCAGGTTGTTGGGGATGCCGGCGTTGTCCAGGACGTCCATGGCGGCGTCAGCACGCTGCCACTCGACCTCGAACTGGTCGGCGTGCTCCACCACGTCGCCCTCGTGCGTGACGAAGGCGATGTTGCGGGCCGCGCGGTTGGCCACGATCCACTGGGTCTGCGCGTTGTAGTTGGGCAGGTTGGCGGGGTTGTCGACGTAGTGCTGGGTGTCCGGCAGCGCCACGATCGTGAAGTCGGCGCCCACGGCACCGGCCGTCTTGCGGCCGAAGAAGGTCGTGGAGAGCGCGCCACCCTCGGGGTCGCTGACGTGGACGGACAGGTTCGGGCCGCTGGTCAGGACGCCGGTGGCGCCATCGTCCGGTGAGACGAGGACCGGCGCGGCCGGCGCGAGGTTCGGCGGAGGCGGCGGGGTGAACGGGGCGCCGGCGGCCCACGCGGGGCCGCCCACGGCCGTGCCCGCCGGGCTGCCGGCGATGCTGTTGCCGACCGCGGCTCCGGTCCCCTCGTTCATGCCCCAACGGGCGATCAGGCCGGTGCCCGACGTGAGCTGCTGGCTCATGCCTGTGGCGATCTGTGCTGCGGTGTGCGCCACGTTCCAGACGCGCGCCTCGTCGAGCACGCCGTCGAAGAAGCCGGACGGCACCCCGGTGATCGAGAGCGCTGTGCCGAGGGACGCATGGTGTGCGCTGCCCGTGCCCGGGCCGGAGGTGGAGGAGCTCGACTCCTCCAGGAGGCCGTCGAGGTAGACGCGGAAGTTCGCACCGTCGTACGTGGCCGCCGCGTGGTGCCACTGGCCGAGGGAGATCGCCGTCTGGCCCACGATGCCGTGGTTGGCGTCGTCCGAGGCGCTTTCGTAGTCCGCGGCAATGCGGCCGTCCGCGGTGACGCCGAGGAACCAGTTGATGACGCCACCCGAGGAGAAGCCCTTGGCGATGAGGGGCACGGCCGTCACGCCGCCAGCGCTGGCGGAGGTCTGGGCCGTCACGCCGGGACCGTCACGGCGGAACCAGGTCTCGACCGTGAAGGTGTTCGAGTTCAGGCCGGATGCCGCGCCGAAGGTGACGTAGTCGTCAACGCCGTCGAAGTCGAGGGCGCTGCCGGCCTGGGCGCCCGGGGTGGCCGAGGAGGACACCGAGGGCAGCGACGACTGCTGCGCGGCGTCGACCGCGACCACGACGTAGTGGTAGGTGGTCCCGTCGACGGCGGTCAGGTCCGCGTAGGCCGGAGCCGTCAGGAGCGTCCCGCCGTTGAGCGGCGTGCCCGTGGTCGGCACCGGCAGCGCGGTGGAGCGATAGACGTTGTAGCCCGCCAGGTCCGGCTCGCTGTTGGCCGCCCATGACAGGTCCACGCGGGAGCTGCCCGGTGCGGCGACGAGACCGGCCGGTGCCGCGGGCGGCGGGTCGCCGCCGCCGCCGAACGGCGCGCCCGCGACCCACTGAGGGCCGTTCACCGCGACGCCGTTGACGCCTGCGGCCACGCTGTTGCCGACCGCCGTGCCGATGCCCTCGTTGAGCCCGTAACGCGCCATCAGCCCGGTGCCTGCCGTGAGCTCCTGGTCTCGGGTCGAGAGCAGCTGGGCGGCCGTCCGGGCCACTCCCCAGATGCGGACCTCGTCCAGGACGCCGTCGAAGAAGCCTGCGGCCGCGCCGGTCGTGTTGAGCGCCGTGGCCAGTGCCGCGGGCTGGTTCGCGGCCGTGCCGGGGCCGGCGGCCACCGCCACGGATGCCTCCTCCAGTCCGTTCAGGAAGAGCCGGAAGGTCGTGCCGTCATACGTGGCTGCCGCGTGATACCAGACGCCGTTCTGGATCGTGGTCGTGCCGGCGATCGCGTGGTTGCTGTCGTCGCTGGCGCTCTCGAAGTCGGCGGCCAGCCGGTTGTCGCTGGCCCGGATGCCGAGGAACCAGTTGGTCAGGGCGCCCGGCTCGGAGCGGCCCTTGGTGACGAGCGGGATGGCGGTCACGCCGCCGGCGCCGCCGCTCGTGTCGGCGGAGACGCCGACGCCGTCACGGCGGAACCAGGTCTCGATCGTGAAGGTGTTGCTGTCGAACGCGGACGCTCCGCCGAGCGTGACATGGTCGTTGGTGCCGTCGAAGTCGAGCGCGTTCCCGGCGGAGGCATTCGGCGTGGCCGACGCCTCGCTCGAGGGCGGTGACGCATGGCTTGCCTGGTCCACGGCCACGACGACGTAGCGATACGTCGTGCCGTTGGCCACGGTCAGATCCGTGAAGCCGGGCGTGGTGAGCGGCGTTGCACCGTTGAGCGGCGTGCCGGTGGTGGCGACCGGGCTCGTCGTGGAGCGGAAGACGTTGTAGCCCGCCAGGTCCGGCTCGCTGTTGGCCGTCCAGCCGAGCGAGACGCTGCCGTTGCCCGGGCTCGCGGTCAGGCCCGTCGGCGCGGCCGGTGCCGGGTCGACGCCACCACCGAACGGCGCGCCGGGCACCCACGCCGGGCCGCCGACCGCGGTCCCGTTCGGGCCGCCGGCGATGCTGTTGCCGACGACCGAGCCACTGCCCTCCTCGAGACCCCAGCGGGCGGCGAGCCCCGCCCCGGACGTCAGCTCCTGGTCCTTGCCGGTGGCGACCTGCGCCGCGGTCCGTGCGACCGTCCAGACGCGGGCCTCGTCGATGACGCCGTCGAAGAACCCGGCCGGGGCGCCCGTGGTGGACAGCGCGGTGCCGAGGGCTGCGTGATGGTTCCCGGTCGTGCCAGGGCCGGCGGCGACCGCGACGGAGGCTTCCTGGACGCCGTTGAGGTACAGCCGGAAGGTCGTGCCGTCGTACGTGGCCGCGGCGTGGTACCAGGTGCCGTTGGCCAGCGTCGTGATGCCGACCAGGCCGTGGTTGCTGTCGTCGCTGGCGCTCTCGAAGTCGGCGGCGATCCGGTTCGTGGTGCTGTCGATGCCCAGGAACCAGCTGATCTGGCCGCCGGTCTCGGAGCGGCCCTTGGTGAGGAGCGGGATGGCCGTGACGCCACCGGCGCTGCCGCTGGTGATGGCCGCGACTCCGGGGCCGTCGCGGCGGAACCAGGTCTCCGCGGTGAAGGTGTTGGTGTCGAGCGTGTCGGCCTGGCCGAAGGTGACGTAGTCGTCGGCGCCGTCGAAGTCCAGCGCCCGGCCGCTCGCCTGCTCCGGCGTCGCGCTGACGCTCGCCGAGGCCGCGGACTCGTGGCCGGCCCCGTCGACGGCCGTCACGCTGTAGTGGTACTGGACCCCGGGGACGACGCTCGTGTCGGTGAAGGCCGGCGAGGTGACCGGCGTGCCGCCGTTGACCGGCGCGCCGGAGGTGAGCGGGCCGTTGGCGTCGTGGCAGACATCCGAGCCGCTGTCGGTGAACGTCTTGCCCGCCTCGGGCACGAACTGCCAGTCGTAGCCACCCGGTCGCAGGGTCAGCTTCAGGACGCCGTAGGTGTCCGCGTTGCGGACCTGGCTGTTGGCGCGGATCGTCGTGAAGCCGGTGTGGCTGCGGCCGCCGGTGCCGACGGTGAACTGGCGGATGCCGCGCTGCGTGTCCGAGGCGGCCGACGGCGTCTGCGGCCCGAAGCGCTCGTAGACGTGCTCGTGGCCGTTCAGGATCAGGTCCGCGTTGCCCGCGTAGAGCGCGTCCCAGAAGGGCGCGACGTTGGCGTCGTTGCCGTGCTCGGAGCCCGAGCTGAACCGCGGGTGGTGCCAGTAGGCGACCGTGCACTGGGCCTGGTTCGCGGCGAGGTCCGCGCGCAGCCACTGCTCCTGGGCCGATCCGGCGACGCAGGAGATGACCGTGCAGTTGCTGTTCAGCACGATCACGTGCCAGGTGCCGTAGTCGTAGCTGTAGTAGCCCTTGCTCGGGTCGCCGGCCGCCGCGCCGTAGTACGCGTAGTAGCCCGCGGCGTTCGCGGTCTGGTACTCGTGGTTGCCCGGCGTCGGGAAGGTGCGCGTCTTGGCACGGCCCCAGTTGGGGTGGTAGCACTGCTGGAACTCGGTCAGCGTGCCGTTCTCGTAGACGTTGTCGCCGAGCGCGAGGACGTCGCCGGGGATCGTGTCGAGCAGCGCGGCCGTGGCCTCGTCGCCCGTGGACGAGCAGCTCGCGATGTCGCCGGCGGTGACGGCGGTGACGCTGCCGCCCGCCACGATCGTGTCGCGATAGACGTTGTAGCCCGCGAGGTCCGGCTCCCCGTTGGCGTTCCAGGTGAGGCCGACGCGCGCCGGTCCCGGAGCGGCCGCAAGGCCGGTGGGCGGAGCCGGCGGCGGGTCCGAGGTGACGGCGAACGGTGCGCCCGGGACCCAGGCCGGGCCGTTCACCGCCGTGCCGGCGGCGCCGCCGGCGATCGAGTTCGGCACGGCGCTGCCGGCGCCCTCGTTCATGCCCCAGCGGGCGATGAGGCCGCTGCCCGAGACGATCTGCTGGTCGCGGGCCGTGGCAATCTGCGGGCCCGTGCGCGCGACGTTCCAGACGCGGACCTCGTCGAGGACCCCGTCGAAGGCGCCTTCCGGCAGGCCAGCGGAATCCATGGCCGTGCCGAGTGCGGCGTGCTGGATGCTGTCCGACCGCGGCGTGAGGCCGACGGCGAGGCTGCCATTGGAGAGGCCGTCCAGGTAGAGATGCCAGGTGGTGCCGTCGTATGTGGCCGCCGCGTGGTGCCAGACGCCGCTGGTGACGGCGGTCGTGCCGACGATCGGGTGGTTTGCGCCTGTCGCGTTGTCCTCGAAGTCGGCGACGAGCCGGTTGTCCGTGGTGCGGATGCCCAGGAACCAGTTCATGTCCACGTTGGAGCCGTCGCTCTCGGAGCGGCCCTTGGTGACCAGCGGGACGACACTCTGGAGGCCGCCGGTGCCGCTGCTCGTCTGCGTCGTCAAGCCCGTGCCGTCGCGCCGGAACCAGGTCTCGATCGTGAAGGTCGTGACGCCCAGCCCCGGCGCGGGACCGAAGGTCACGTAGTCGTTGGTGCCGTCGAAGTCGAGCGCGGTGCCGCCGGCGGGATCGGGCGTGGCCGCGGCGTCGTTGGAGCCGGCGGACCGGTTGGCCGAGGTATCCGCCGCGGTCACCACGTAGTGGTAGGTCGTGCCGTTGACCGCCGTCAGGTCGAAATACGTCGGGTCGAGGAGCGGGGCGCTGCCGCTGATCGGCACGCCGGCCGTCGAGACCGGCGTCGTGGTGCTGCGGTAGACGTGGTAGCCCGCCAGGTCCGGCTCAGTGTTCGCGCTCCAGGTCAGCGAGACGCTGTTGTTGCCCGGCGTCGCCACCAGGCCCTGCGGCGCCGCGGGCGCGACGCCGTCGTCGGGGAGCGGCACGCGAGCGCTCAGCTGGTCGAACGAGTACGTGATCGGAGCGTTCGTCGTCGCGGAGCCCGCAAACACGCGCAGCCCGATCGCGCCGGCCGACTGGAGCGTGGCCTCAGCGTTGGTCTGGGTGTAGAGCCATGTGGCGGGCTCGAGCGTGCCCTCGGGCCAGACCTTCATGCGCAGCGTGGTCGGGGACGCGCCCGTGGCCTGGGCCCGCACCAGGAACGCCTGGCCGGCCGTGCGCACGAGGCTGCCCAGCCGGACCTCGGTCCCGATGCCGCTCTCGACGTTGCCCACGACGCGCGTGGCCATCACGAAGATGCCGCCGTTGACGCCGAAGCGGACCTTGGCGCGGTACTCGTTGCCGTTCTCGTGCCGCCGCAGGACGAGGTACGTGTACTGGTCGGTGCCCGCGGAGACCTTGTCGGTGGCCACCTGGACGGTCACGTCCACGTCGCGCTCCGAGAGGCTCGACAGCAGCGCGCTGCGTCCGGCATTCGCGGGGAGCACGAAGGTGCCGGTGCCGTTGGCGACGTCGTAGTCGGCCAGCGGAGCGGACAGCGTGTAGGGGCCGCCGAGCGCGGCGGAGCGCCACTCGTCGGTGAGCGTGCGCGAGAACGCGTCCGACGCGAAGAGCGTGCCCGCGGGGCTGACGCCGGCGGCGCGGACCGGGCGGTTGAGCGCGAACTCGGAGCTGTTGCCGTTGGCGTCGGTCGCGGTGGCGGTCACGTAGTCGCCGAGCGCGAGGCCGCTGACGGTCGCGGTGAAGGAGCTGTCCGCCGCGGCCGTTGCGGATCCCACGAAGGTGCGGCCCTCGCCGAACTGGTTGGCGCCGCCCTCGGACTGGAAGATCTCGACGACACAGGAGGCGCAGGCGCGCCCCGAGACGCTCGTGGGGGTGGCCGACGTCAGCTCCGGGAACGGCAGGGCCTGGTTGGGTCCCGTGGCGATGTAGTGGCCGTTCGGGTTGATGCCGGCCGGGTAGACCTCGATGCCCATGCCCGTGTTGCCCGACAGCGTGTTCTGGGTGATCTTGTTCCGGTCGACGTCGGCCTCGGGGCCGATCTCGATCGCGTTCACCTGGTTGGACACGATGTTCGCCGGGCCGATGGTCGTTGCGACGGCGTGGAAGCGAACCGCGATGCCGGAGCTGTTGTTCGGGATCGCGGTGCCGTTGAGCGAGACGCCGACCCGGTTGCGCGCGACGATCGTCCCGGATGTCAGCTGGCCCTCGACCACGATTCCGCCGCCCGTGCTGCCGGGGTCGCCGTTGTTGCCGACGACGTTGTCCGTGACGATCGTGCCGGCCGCGCCGTCGTCCACGTGGACGCCGTGCTGGTGGTTGCGGGCGTACGCGGGTCCGGTGTTGCCCGTCAGGTCCGTGCCGATGTAGTTGCCGACGACCTGGTTGCCGACCGTCGTCGTGTGGTGGACGATCTCGATGCCGTCGCCGCCGCTGCCCGCGATGACGTTGCGCTGGAGCGTGCCCAGCCCGCCGACGATGTTCTGGCGCGCGCCCTGGTCGACGTCGAGGCCGTGGGTGATGTTGGCCACCCGGCTGAGGCCGTTCGGGGCGAGGCCGAAGATGTTGTTGCGGACGACGTTCGCGGTGGTGTTGTCCCCGAGGATGTGCACGCCGCTGCGCTGGTTGCCGCTGACGACGTTGCGCCCGGCGAGCGTCTCGTCGCCGATGCGGTTGCCGTGGGCGGTCGAGTCGATGAGGATGCCGCCGTCCGACGACGCCTGGAAGGCTGGCGACGCGAACGTGCCGGCCGCGTTCGTGCCGACGAAGCTGCCGGCGACGAGGTTGTTGACGGCGCCAGGCCCGGCAATCCAGACCTTGCGCCAGGCCTGGTAGATCGCCAGTCCGCGGATCGTGTTGTTCGCGGAGGTGATGCGGAACGCCTGGTACTCGACGCCGTCGCCGCCGCCGACGATCGCGATGCGGATGACGGCGTTGCTTGCCAGCGCGTCCGTGTTCGGCGAGGCGCCCGGCTGCGTGTAGCCGTCGATCTCCAGCGAGCCGGTCTCGTCCGTGATGGTCGGCAGCGCGGTCAGGAGGTTGATCGTCTGGACGCCGCTGCCCGCGATGTTGAAGGCGATCCCGTCGGGACCGCCATGCCGGTTCGACTCGTCCATGGCCGCGCGCAGGGTGCAGACGCCGGCGGTCGCGGTCTGGCAGATCCCGTCGCCGGGGGTCACGTCCGCCGCGTCCGATGTGGAGTTGACGGTGAACGTCACGGCTCCGGGCGCCAGCGCCGGGGTCACGCCGCCGGGCGGGTCGCCCGGGGTTGGCACCTTCGGCGGCTTGCCGGGCGTGTAGCCCGCGGCGAAGGCCTGGACGTCGGCCACGTCGATGCAGCCGTCGCCGTTGACGTCCGTGTCCTTGGCCGCGGCCGCGCACGGTCCGTCGATGTTGCGCGCCAGCGTCCAGTCGAGGGACGCCTCCTGGGCGTCGGCGTTGCTGACGCGGCCGTCGCCGGTGATGTCCTTCGCCGAGGGCAGGATGGCCCGGCCCCGAGCCGCAGGCCCAAACGGGTATGCCGGTGCCGGGATCTTGTACAGCGTGGTCTGTGCGCCGACCCTGACGGAGACCGCGCTTGGCGCGCCGATCGGCGCGGCCGCGCCGGCAGCCGTCGTCAGGCGGACCCCGGTGAAGCCGATCTGAAGCGTGCCGGGCCGGTCGGGGACGAGCTCCAG
Source organism: Chloroflexota bacterium (assembly GCA_034667005.1). GTDB lineage: Bacteria > Chloroflexota > Limnocylindria > Limnocylindrales > CSP1-4 > JAFMJV01. The sequence continues at coordinate 18,529 of JAXDKU010000053.1, read as the reverse complement.
GATGCCGAGGGCGACCTTGCCGCTGGGGCCCCGGGGATGCCGGGCGCCGGCGGTGGTGCCGCAGTCCGCGACAGGGCACGAGTAGAAACCGAAGCTGACGGTCCGTCCCTGTGTGACCGGGCCGAGGGGGACGATCCCCCGGCCGCGCTTCTCGACGCCGTTGCCGCCGTAGAAGGCGCCGTTCAGGTGCGCAGCAACCGGGTTGAAGAGCGCGGCCGCCTCATAGCCGCCGACGTCCGCCGCGCGAACGACCGACAGCCGCAGCCGGATGGGCTGGCCCACGCGGACGTGCTGCGGGGCGCGGATGCGCAGCTCCGCGGAGCTTGCCGCGCTCGCGTCCGCCGACTGGAACAAACCTGCCAGGAGCGCAAGAAGGATCGCCAGGCAGGCAGCCACGCTGCCACGCCTGCCGTTTCGAGCGGACCGAGCACCCGCATCGACCAAGGCCGACTGCCTCACCTGAACCGTGGGCCCCCTTTCGAGCAGCCATGGCACTGGGAGAGCCGGGCCGCACACCCCGATGCACACCCGCGCACAGGGCGCGCCGGGTCATCGGGTGGCCGATAGTACGGGCGAATCCCGGCCAAAAGTCCCACTCGGACCACTCTCTGTGGACCGCAGGCAACGCTTGGTGCAAGGGACGCGCGGTCGCGGGGTCGACTACGCTGCAATCCCCCGGTTGGCCGCATGAGAGCACCGCGATGCCCCCAGTCGTGATGGAGATGACCACCGAGCTCGCGCCGGACCGCTTCGGCGTCCCGCCCGCTGCTCGCTGAGAGAGGGCGAGCGGAGGGTCGGGTGCGCGATCGCATCCTTCTCGTGGAGGACGACCGTTCCATTCGCGAGACGACCGAGATGGGCCTGCGCGCGGCCGGCTTCGACGTGATCACCGCGGCGACGGGCGATGACGCCCTCGAGCGCTTCCGCGAGGCGGCCCCTGCCGCGGTCGTGCTGGACGTGATGCTGCCGGGGATCGACGGGCTGGAGGTCTGCCGCCGCATCCGCAGTGGCAGCGCAACGCCGGTCCTCATGCTCACGGCACGCACCGACACGGCCGACGTGGTCCTCGGGCTGGAGGCCGGCGCGGACGACTACCTGCGCAAGCCGTTCGCGATCGCGGAGCTCGTCGCGCGTCTTCGGGCGGCACTGCGGCGCGCCAGCCTGGACGCGGACGCGGCGCCGGCCAGCGACATCGTGGCCCTCGGTCCACTGGAGATCGATCCGGCTGCGCACGCCGTCGTGCGCGATGGTGTCGAGGTCCCGCTCAGCCACACCGAGTTCCAGCTGCTCCTGGAGCTTGCGCGGCACCCTGGTCAGGTCCTCTCGCGCGACGCGCTCCTGGACCGCATCTGGGGCTATGACTACCTCGGCGATTCCCGCCTGGTGGACGTGGCCATCGGCCGCCTGCGCGGGAAGGTCGAGGCCGATCCCGCGCGACCGCAGATCATCCTCACGGTGCGAGGCGCGGGCTACAAGGCCGTCCGCTGATGCTCGGCACTCCGTGATGCTGGCCGGCCGCGGCTTCCGCTGGCGGTTGAGCCTTGCCGTGGTGGCGCTCGTGGCGCTGACGTCGGCGGTCCTTGGCGTCGGCGCCTACCTGCTGACGAGCCGGTCGCTCCAGGACCGGCTGGTCGCGGAATCGGTGACCCAGGCGACGTTCGACATCTCGGTGCTGGCCGTCGAGCTCCTGCCGGACAGGGCGACGAGCGACGACGTCGCCCGGAGCGGGCTCGCCGATGCGATCCGCCAGCGCGGCAACGCCGAGACGCTCGTGGACTTCGGCGACGGTGATCCCTTCGGGTCATCCCTGGCCCTGGCCGGCGCCCTCGATTCGCTCTCGCCTCCACTGCGCGCCGCGGTCGCCAACGGCAGCCTCGCCTACGAGCCCGTGCGTGCCGCCGGAGTGCCGTACCTGGTCGTCGGCGGGCGGCGGCCGAACGGCGGACCCGATCTGTACCTCTTCTTTCCGGCCGCCGGCGTGGAGGAGGCGCTGGCGGGTCTCGCCCAGGCGCTGGCGGTGGGCGCGGCCGTGCTCGTGGTCGTGGCGCTGCTGGCCGCCGGCGTGGTGGCGCGCGGCGTGCTGCGCCCGGTGCGCGCCGCGAGCGAGGCCGCGCAACGCGTGGGCGAGGGCGACCTTGCGGCCCGGGTGCCGGTCGCCTCGCGGGACGAGTTCGGGCAGTGGGCGGCCGCATTCAACGAGATGGCGGCGTCCCTGGAGCGGACCGTCGCCGACCTGCGCGACACGCAGGCCCGCCAGCGCCGCTTCGTGTCGGACGTCTCCCACGAGCTGCGCACGCCGCTCACCGCCCTGGTCAACGAGGCCGAGCTGCTGCGGCCCAGGCTGGGCGCCATGGACCCGGACGGGCAGCGCGTCGGGGATCTGCTCATCGCCGACGTGGCTCGGCTGCGAAGCCTGGTCGACGACCTCATGGAGCTGTCGCGCTTCGACGCGGGGGTGGAGCGGCTCGACCTGCGCACAGTCGACCTCGGGCAGTTCCTGGCACGGGTCGTGGAGCAGCGACTCCCGGGCGCGGCGCTGAGCGTGCCGCCGGACGGGGCCGGCCTCGTGACCGATCCGAGGCGGCTGGAGCGGATCGTCGGGAACCTCCTCGACAACGCCCGCGCGCACGCCGGAGCGCAGGGCGTCGAGGTGGCCGTCGAGCGCACGCTCGGCGGGTGGCTCGTGCGCGTGTCGGACCGCGGGCCCGGAGTGCCCCCGGCGACCATCGACCGGCTCTTCGACCGCTTCGAGAAGGCCGATCCGTCGCGGAACTCCGGTGGCAGCGGCCTCGGGCTCGCCATCGCGCGGGAGCACGCCGTGGTTCTTGGCGGCTCGCTCACGGCGCGGTTGAGGCCGACGGGCGGCCTCGCGTTCGATCTGCACCTCCCCGACGAGCCTGCCGCTGCCGAGGATTCGGACCACGGGGGCGGCGGGACTGTTGCCTGATCGTTACGCGACGGCGATGGGCGCGTGACACGCCGCGCGCAGCATGGCTTTCGACGACACCAGTTGAGGTGCCGCACACGGGGAACAGGGAGACGGACATGCACATCTCACGACGAATGGGCGGCGTGACGCTCGCCCTCGCACTCACCCTGCTGGCCGGCGCTTCCGGCGTCAGCGCGGCAGGTCCCTCGGGCCACAGCGGCGAGTACGGCCGCCACTACCTGGCGGACGGCAGCGAGTACCCGGGCGTGCTCTGCCGGTACGACCCCGACCTCCAGAACTTCTCCGGCGTGAAGGTCGATGCGCCCTTCGTCTTCGCCGCCAACACGACGTCCGGCCTGGACCGGCAGCAGGTCGCGTGGGGCTTCCGCATCCAGTCGCAGGCCAGCGACGCCGGCGCCACATGGCACACGCTCTATACCAGCCCGCTCCAGACCGCGCGGGCATCCGACCGGCGTGACGCGGCATTCACCCGCATGTCGGCTCACATCGATCCGACGACGGTCGACACCTCCAAGGTCTACCGCGTGCAGGTGCTGGCCTACTGGTACCGCGACGGCCAGCAGAGCGGGCGCGCGCGGCACACGGTCCAGTGGTACCACGGCGGCTCCTTCGAGCCTTCGTTCGGACCCGGCGGCTACTGCCCCGGCTTCATCTTCTAGGCCACCCGGAAGCACTGGGACCAGGCCACATGGACACCCGGAGAACGGTTGTCCGAGGCGGAACGCGTCGGCTGGGGCCGGCGCGTTCGCCTCGTTTCGCGGCGCTCGCCTGGGCGCTGGTCGCCCTGCTCGCCTTCGTGGCGTGCGGATCGAGCGTCCACGTCGTGGGGCCGGTCCCGCCGCCTCCCGGCACGCTCGAGCCCGATCCCAGCGGCCTGACGGAGACGCCGCCTCTCCCGACGCAGACGGAAGGCGCCGCGACGCCGACGGGAGAAGCTCCGACCCCGACGGCGTCTGGCGCCACGCCCACGCAGGGCCGGACGGCTCGCCCGGCCACGCCGACGCCGGGAACGCCGCGGCCCGCGACCCCGCCACCCGCAACACCCACGCCGACGCCGACGTCCGCGACGCCGACCCCGACCGCGCCGGACACGATCGTGGTCACGAACTACCACCTCCTCGACAGCGGGAACGGTCCGCGCCTCGTGCCCGTGCCGCGGACGCTGGAGCGCGTCCCGGCCATCGGCGGCGCCACGCTGCGTGCGCTTCTCGGGGGACCCTCGGGGCGGGAGTCGAAGGCGGGCATCGTGTCGATGATCCCGACCGGCGCGATCCTCCTCGGCCTCTCCATCCAGGACGGCGTCGCGACGGTGGATCTCTCCAGCGAGTTCGCCGGCGGCGGCTCCGAGACGGACGTCCAGGCGCGGGTCGCCCAGGTGCTCTATTCGCTGACCCAGTTCTCGACCGTGAAGCGGGTCGCCTTCGAGCTGGACGGCCAGCCCACGGCCGTCCCCACCGGGAACGGCGAGACCGTGGAACGCCCGGTCGCCCGGGATGACTACCTGGAGCTGCTGCCGCCGGTCTTCGTGGAGACCCCGCGGTGGGGGGAGACCGTGACGCACCCGCTCCGCATCTCTGGCGTCGCAAACGTGTTCGAGGCCCGCTTCTTCGTCGAGCTCCGGGACGCGAACGACTCGTTGGCGCGGCAGGCGGTGATGGCGACCTGCGGCTCCGGCTGCTGGGGAACGTTCGAGGCGACGATCCCGTATGCGAGCGCGATTGCCCAGCCCGGAACGCTCATGACGTACACCGTGTCCCAGGGTGGGCCGGGCGGACCGACCGACGACGAACGCTCCTACGGGGTCGAGCTGACCGCTGGCGGCTGACCGACGCGCGCGCAACACCGAATCACGTGCGTCACGACGCTGCAACGCGGAGCGCCCGCCGCGCCACGTTCTGAGGACCGCCCGGGGACGAGCATGCGTGCATGACGGTCGTCGGAGCGGCATTCTCCTCGGAAGCAGAGGCTCGGGCCGCGGAAAAGGAGCTGGCCGAGCGATTCGCCCTGGACGAAGGCTCGCTCGAGCGCGCGCCGCTGGGTGCGGTTGGCAGCCCCTCAGAGGGTCGTCTGATCGTCGCCGCCCGGATTCCGAGCGGGTCCGTCCCCGAGGCAAGCAAGATCATCGAGCGCCACGGCGGGGAGATCGTCACGGAGGTTGCACTGCCGGCAACCAACGACCACCACCTTCACGACGTCCACGACGTGAGCGGTCGCGCCGACCACTGACCCTCGCCTGCGGGCTGGGGCCGGGCCGCTAGCGCGTCCTGGGGAAGCCCAGGTCCACCCTGCTGGTGCCGGGATCCGGCCAGCGTGAGGTGACGACCTTCGCGCGCGTGTAGAACTGCACGCCCTCCGGGCCGTACATGTGCAGGTCGCCGAAGAGCGACGCCTTCCAGCCGCCGAACGAGTAGTACGCGACGGGCACCGGGATCGGCACGTTGACGCCGACCATGCCCGCTTCCACCTCGAACTGGAACTGGCGTGCGGCGCCGCCGTCGCGGGTGAAGATCGCCGTCCCGTTGCCGTATGGGTTGTCGTTCACCACGCGGACGGCCTCGGTGTAGGTCGGCACGCGGACGACCTCGAGCACCGGCCCGAAGATCTCGTTGCAGTACGAGTCCATGTCGGTGGTCACCCGGTCGATGAGCGAGGCGCCCAGGAAGAAGCCGCCGTCCGACGCGCTGTACAGCTCGTGCTCCCGCCCGTCCGCGACGATCTCCGCGCCCTGCTCCTTGCCCTTCTCCAGGTACGAGGCGACCTTGTCGCGATGCTCCCGCGTCACGAGCGGACCCATCTGCGACTCGGGGTCGGAGCCGGGTCCGACGCGGATCGCCGGCAGGCGGTTCTTGATCGCCGCGACCAGCGGATCCGCGACGTCGCCCACCGCGACGACGACGGAGATGGCCATGCAGCGCTCTCCGGACGAGCCGTACGCCGCCGAGACGGCCGCGTCCGCAGCCATCTCGATGTCCGCGTCGGGCAGCACCACCATGTGGTTCTTGGCGCCGCCCAGAGCCTGGACGCGCTTCCCGTTGCGGGTGCCGGTCTCGTAGATGTAGCGGGCGATCGGCGTCGATCCCACGAAGGAGACGGCCCTGACGTCCGGGTGCTCGAGGATCCGGTCGACGGCGACCTTGTCCCCCTGCACGACATTGAAGACGCCCGCCGGCACGCCCGCCTCAGCGAGCAGCTGGGCCATGTAGAGGGAGGCTGACGGATCCTTCTCGGACGGCTTGAGGATGAAGGTGTTCCCGCACGCGATCGCGTTCCCGAACATCCACATGGGCACCATCGCGGGGAAGTTGAACGGCGTGATGCCCGCCACGACTCCGAGCGGCTGGCGCAGTTGGAAGACGTCGACGCCGGCTGACACCTGCTCGCTGTAGCTGCCCTTCAGCAGGTGCGGCACGCCCGTGGCGAACTCCAGGTTCTCCAGGCCGCGGGCAACCTCGCCCAGCGCGTCGGATGGCACCTTGCCGTGCTCGGACGTGAGGAATGCGGCGATCTCCGCGCGGTGCACGTCGACGAGGTTGCGGATGCGGAAGAGGATCTCGGTGCGCTTCGAGAGCGAGGTCGCGCGCCAGGCCGGAAACGCCGCCTTGGCGGCCGCGACCGCGCGATCGACCTCCTCGGCGGAGGCAAGGTCGACGTGGCGGGCCAGCCTGCCGGTGGCTGGGTCGTAGACGGGGCCGCTGCGGCCGGACGTCCCGGCAACCGCCCCTCCGTCGATCCAGTGGGTGACTCGTCCGAGCGTGTCGGGCTCGGCGGCCGCGGCTCGCGGCTCCAACAGCTGCGTCATTGGGCGTGTCCTCATCTCGCGCGCCGGGGTCGTGCCGGTGCGAGCTCCCAGTATCCCAGCCCGACGCGAAATCGGAACGGCGGAAGCCGGGCAACCAGAACGGCCGCCCGATTCGATCGGGCGGCCGTTCGTGGCGGCGGGGTCGGAAGGGTGGTCAGTCGTCCCCTTCGTCGTCGCCGTCGTCGCCTGCGTCGCACGAGGGATCCTCGTGGCCGTGGTCCTCGTCGGAGTCGTCATCGACCTCGTCGCCATTGGCGTCGTCGTCGTCGCCGTCCTCGACACCGTCGTTGTCGGAGTCGTCGTCACCGGGATCGCTGCCCTGGTGCTCTTCGTCTCCGTTCGCGTCGCCGTCGTGGTCGGAGTCCTCATCCGCGTCCGCGGTGCCGTCGCCGTCGGAGTCGGACTTCTTCGGGTTCGTGCCCGCGTCGACCTCTCCGCCGTTCGACAGCCCGTCGCAGTCGGCATCGTCGTCGTTGTCGTCCACGCCGTCGTCGTCCGAGTCCACGTCGAGCGGATCCTCGCCGGCCTCGATCTCGTCGTGGTTGCCGAGGCCGTCGCCGTCCTCGTCGTCACGACCGTCGCGGACGTGGTCGCCGTCCGTGTCCGTGTCGAGCGGGTCGGTGGCGGTCTTCGTCTCGTCCTTGTTCGTCAGACCGTCGTGGTCCGGGTTCTCCCGGCCGTCCTTGACGCCGTCGTGGTCGGTGTCCGCGTTCCGCGGGCTCGTGTGCGTCATGGTCCGCTCGAACCGGTTCGACAGACCGTCGTGGTCGCGGTCGAGCGAGCCGCCGGATGCCGAGACCGCGGCGGGAGCCGCGAGCGAGCCGGCGAGGGCGCCGATCACGATCGACGCACGGATCAGGTGGAGCAGTCGGAACCTGGACTTGGGCATTGTTGGTTTCCCTCTACGGAGTGGATGAGGACGGCGAGGTCGTTCCTCGCAGCGACCGGATGACCGGTCTACAAGGGATAGAGGGGAACCTCTCCGGCGACGTTGCGGCTGGCGGGGGGACTTCCATACCGGTCGGTGCTGGCATTCGTACGGTCGCCGCACCCGACCTCACCAGACCGCCCAGGCGCCGTCGCCTCCATGGCCGTCGCTGCCGTGGCCGCCGTCGCCGTCGGGCTCCTCGGTCGGTTCGGGCTCGTCGGTCTCGTGCGGCTCGTCCGTTGCCTCGGGCTGGTCGGTCTCGTCAGGCTCACTGGTCCGGTCGGGTCTCGGCTTCTCGGTCGCCGCGGGCTCCTCCGGCGGTTCCGTCTCGGTCGGCTCGTCCGTCTCGTCGGGCTCCCGAGTCTCACGCGGCGTCGCCGTGGGCCGCGGACCCTGGGTCGCCGGAGGATCGGTCGGCTGCGGTCGCGCCGTCGCAGGCGGCTCGGTGGCTCGCGGCGTCGGACCCGGTGTGGCGATTGCTTCAGGGGTCGGCGCGGGGGTCGGCGCGGGGGTCGGCGCGGGGCTCGGCGTCGGCCCAGGCACGGGCGCTGCCGTTGCGAGCGGCGCCGAAGCTCCCGGCAGCGGCGACCCTGCTGGTGGCGATGCGGTCGGATCCGGCAACCCGGGCCCCTGGCTGGCAATCGCGCTGGGGACCGGCACGACCACCGCGGCCGAGGTTCCAGGGCTCGGCTCCGTGCCGGTGGGCGTCGGCGAGGCGGCCAGGAGGCTCGGCGCCGGCAGCGGCGGAGTCAGGGCATCCGGTCCGGTCCGCCGGAGCAGCTCCGCGAGGCCCGCCACCCCGCCGGCAGCCAGCGCCGCACCCAGCAGGAGCGTCGCGCCGATGAGGGCGAGGGACTGGGCGCGGACGGCGGTCCCGGCCCGAGCGTCTGCCGCGAAGGTCCGGAGCATGGCGCCGAACGCCACGGACGCACCGCGCACGTCCCAGGCGAGGACGGCCCACAGGTAGCGGCGCGGCGGAGTGGCTTCCGGCTGGTCGCGCAGGCTTGCGGCAACCCGGGTGACCAGATCGGGGCGCGGCGTCACGGCCGTGGCCGCGGCATAGCGCTCCAGCAGCTCGCTGATCGGTCTGGGATCGCCGCCGGTGCGGAGGCGGCCTCCGAGCAAGGTCTCGTGCATGGGTTCGGCGCGCTGGCTCATCCGGGCACCAACGTGGCCATCTCGCGGCGGAGGCGCTCCAGGCCGCGGTGCAGCTGGGCCTTCACGGTGCCGTCGCGACGGCCTGTCGCCTCGGCGATCTCCGCGATCGACAGCTCGCCGAGGTAGCGCAGCGTGACCACCTCGCGGTACGGCTCGGGCAGCCGCGCGACCGCCTGCCGGATCTGCTCGCGCGCCTCTGCCGAGAGCGTGTCCCCAAGCGGGTCACCGCCTCCCTGATCGCCGAGCGGTGGCGTGTCGTCGTTGTCGAGCGAGCTGGAGATCGCGCTGAGCTTGCGATACCGCGCCGCGCGCTGCCAGCTTTCGCGCGTCGCGATCCGGGTCAGCCAGGCGCGTGCGGGGCCGTCCCCGCGAAACGAGCCGATCGACCGGTACGCGGCGAGGAACGTCTCCTGGGTGGCGTCCTCGGCCTCCTCGACGCGGCCGAGGATCCGGTAGCACGTGCGGAAGACGGTCGGCGTCTCGTGCTCGACGAGCCGCTGCCACGCCTCGCGATCCCCACCCGCGAGGTCACCGTTGAACGGAAGCTCCTCCACGCCGCCAGTGTCAGCCGGCAGGCGACGGACGGGAATGACCCGGATGGGCCACGGAGGTCATTCACCTTACCCCGGCCGTGGCATACTCCAGGGGAGTATCGGAAACACCTCGCGGGTCGCAGCATGGATCACCACCACACGGCCGCCGCCCCGGCGCATGACCCCCAGCACGGCAAGGCGGGTCACGACGCTCACGCGGGCCACTCGGCCGGGATGTTCCGGGACCGCTTCTGGCTGAGCCTGGTCCTGACCATTCCCGTGGTGATCTGGAGCCACGACGTCCGCGAGTGGCTTGGCTATGACCTCCCGACGTTCCCGGGCTCCGACTGGGTACCGGCGGTCCTCGGGACCGTCGTGTTCCTCTATGGCGGGCTCGTGTTCCTTCGCGGCGGCATCGGGGAGCTCCGCGACCGGCAGCCCGGGATGATGACGCTCATCTCGCTGGCCATCGTCGTCGCCTTCGTGACGAGCTGGGCCGGGACGCTGCGGCTCTTCGACGTCGAGATCTGGTGGGAGCTCGCGACGCTCATCACGATCATGCTGCTCGGCCATTGGCTGGAGATGCGCTCGATCGCCCAGGCTCGGGGCGCGCTTGCCGCCCTGGCGGAGCTCCTGCCGGACACGGCCGACCGCGTCGCGGGCGACGGCCTCCAGACCGTCCCGATCTCCGACCTGAGGCTCGGCGATGTCGTCCTCGTGCGTCCAGGGGCACGCGTCCCGGTCGACGGCACGGTGGTCGAGGGGACGGCCGACGTGGACGAGTCGATCATCACGGGTGAGTCCCGGGCTTTGACGAAGGCGCCCGGAGATGCGGTCATTGCCGGCTCCGTGGCCGCCGGCGGAAGCCTGCGGGTCAGGGTGGATGCCCTCGGTGAGGACACCGCCCTGTCGGGGATCATGCGGCTGGTCGCCGCCGCGCAGGCATCGGGCTCGCGCGCGCACGCGCTCGCGGATCGAGCCGCTGCCGTCCTGTTCTACGTCGCGCTCGGGGCGGGCATCGCCACCGTCACGACGTGGTGGATCCTCGGCGATCCGCAGGGTGGGCTCGTCCGGACGGCGACCGTCCTCGTCATCGCGTGCCCCCATGCGCTCGGTCTCGCCATCCCGCTGGTGATTGCGATCAGCACGTCGCTTGGCGCGCGCCACGGCCTGCTCGTCAAGGACCGGCTGGCGCTCGAGCGGGCTCGCGACATCGACACGGTGATCTTCGACAAGACCGGCACGCTGACGATGGGCTCGCCCGTCCTGGTCGATATCCGCATGGCGTCCGGTGCCCGTGACGAGGAGGTGCTTGCGGGCATCGCGGCAGCCGAGCGGGATTCAGAGCATCCGCTCGCGAGAGCGGTTGTGGAGGGCATCCGCAGGCGGGGCGTCGAACCGTCCGTGGCCTCGGACTTCCGTGCCGAGCCCGGTATCGGCGTCAGCGCGCGGGTTGGCGAGGCCGATGTCCGGGTTGGCGGGCCACGCATGATCGAACGCCTCGGGGCGGAGGTCCCCGCGGGTCTTCTCCAGGCGGCCGAGCGCTGGGCTGACGACGGGCGCAGCGTCCTCTATGCCGCCTTCGGAGGCCGCGTCGTGGCGGCGCTGGCCCTGGAGGACGAGATCCGGCCAGAGTCGGCCGAGGCCGTGGCAGAGCTGCATCGCCTCGGGATTCGCGTCGCGATGATCACCGGCGACAGCCAGGCCGTGGCCCAGGCCGTCGCCCGGCGGCTTGCGATCGACGAGGTGGCCGCGCAGGTCCTGCCGGCGGACAAGGCAGCGGCCGTGGCACGCTTTCAGGCCGGCGGTCGGAAGGTGGCGTTCGTCGGCGACGGCGTCAACGATGCCCCGGCTCTGGCCCAGGCTGACGTGGGCATCGCGATCGGCGCTGGGACCGACGTTGCGGTGGAATCGGCCGGAATCGTCCTGGTCCGCTCGGACCCGCGCGACGTCGTGGGGGCCATCCTGTTGTCGCGCGCCGCGTATCGGAAGATGATCCAGAACCTCATCTGGGCGACCGGCTACAACGTCCTGGCGATCCCGATCGCAGCCGGCATCCTGGTCCCCTGGGGCTTCGACCTGCCGATGGCCGCGGGCGCCGTCGCGATGAGCCTCTCGACGATCGTCGTCGCGGCGAACGCACAGCTCTTGCGCGGTGTCCGCCTGCGGCCGCCGGACCGCCCCGCGGCGATGAGCGTCCCTACAGCTTGACGAGGACCTTTCCGGACAGGTAGGCGGCGGCCATGTTGGCCCCGTCAACCAGGTTGAGTCGCCAGCGGTAGCAGTAGCCATCCCGGAGGCCGGACTGCCGGGACGGGCTGGCGCCGTGGTCGACCGCACCATCGAGCAGCCAGGTCACGCCCTTGCAGTTGTCGGCGTGGACGATGCGTCCGCGCTCGCGCTCCAGGGATCGGCCGTGCAGCCCGCCGGAGCCCCCGGTCTCGCGGTCCGTCCAGCGCACCACCAGCGACGAGCTGTGGATGACGCGCGTGGTGCCCTCGTCAGGGGTCTGGAAGTTGGCCGTCGGCGCCGTCACGTCGCTGAGGATCACGCCGGAGACGGTCGACGGGCCGCGGTTGCCCACCTCGTCCAGCGGCGTCAGCACGTAGCGGTAGCAGTAACCGGATGCCACGTCGCGCTCCACGTGGTGCTTGTCCAGCAGCCTCGCCGGGCCGTCCCTGACCCAGCTCACACCCTGGCACGAGCCGAGATGCTGGATCGCCCCACGGTCTCGCCGCACGAGCTGGAGACTTGCCGGGCCCGAGCCCTGGTCGGACACGCCGCGCCACAGCAGCTCGGGCGTGGCATCGACCACCGTCACGCGCCCAGGCTTCGGCCAGATCCACTGCGGCGCGCGCGGCGCCGATGCGTCCACCTTGAGCTGGATCGTGCGCGGAGCTCCGGTATGGCCCGTGGCATCGATGCTCCGCAGCACCAGCGATGCGTCTGTGGCGCTTGCGGTCCAGCGCACCGTCAGCGTGGTCGGGCTGCCCGGGTCCGGGGAGCCCACCACGGTCCAGCCGTGGCCGCCCGTGATGTTCCCCACCTGCGTGGAGGCCGTGCCGGACGCGGGATCGGTGCCGGTGATCGAGAGCGTGAGCGTGCCCTTCTTTCCGCTGCGCACCCAGACGGGCGTGTCCTGGCCCAGCTGCCACGCCCACTTGCCGGCGCCTCGGACGCGCGGCGCCGGCGGCGCCGTGGTGTCGACGATGACCGGACCCGAGTCCCAGCTGGCTGCCGGCCCTTCGTCAAAGGTGAGCCGCACGGTCCAGCGGACGCAGCCGTCGCGCAGGCCGGTCGCGTCGAACGACCAGCCCGCTTCGGGTGAGCCCGCGGGGTCGAGCTGGCCGAGCGTGTCGCTGTCGCCGGCGTCCTGCCACTCAGCGCCGTCGCACGACCCCGGTTCGGGAGCATCGGCACGCTGCCGCTGGACGACGCGTGACGAGGGTGGCCCGCCCGCGTCGATCTGGGACACGGCGACGTGCACCGAGTCGTGGTCGGAGAGCAGCACCGCGGGGCCGTCCGGCGCGTCGAAGCGCATGCGCGTTCCACCCTGGCGCATGCGGAGATCCACGGACGTGGAGCGCGACACGCCGCCGCCGCGTGCCCGGATCGTGATCGGCACGGTCCCGTCGGCGAGCGGGCCGACGGAGTGCAGCGTGAGGGTGCCGTTGGATCCGGCGGTGCGTGGAGGCGCGAACTCCGCCCGCACGTTCTCCGGAAGGTCACCCGTATCGAACGTGACCACGGCCGTGAAGCCGGCTGATCGCGAGAGGTGGATCGGCACCGTGACGATGCCGCCGCGTGCCAGCTCGTCGGCGGGCTGGTCCGCCGTCACGTCCAGGTCGGGAAGCGGGCCTATCCGGGATGCGTCCAGGAGCGGGTCGGGGTCGCCGTCGGGGTCTGTCCCGGTGGCCCACTTCCGGTTCGTGGCGTGCAGAAGCGCCTGCCGCACCAGCTGCGGGTTCGCGTCGGGATGGGCGGCATAGATGAGGGCCGCGGCACCGGCGGCCGTCGGCGAGGCCATCGACGTCCCGGTCATCGTCGCGTAGCGGCCGCCCGGGAACGTGGAGGTGATGCACTTGCCGGGCGCCATGAGGTCCACGTCCGGCCCGAAGTTGCTGAAGTTCCCGAAGGTGTCGTCCACGTCCGGCGAGTTGTTGGGACAGACGCTCGACTGGTGGCCGTTCCCGCCGGGCCGGCCGTCGAAGTCGGCAAGCGCCGACACGGTGATGACCTCGTCATAGGCGCTCGGAAGCCGCAGGCGCGCGTTCTTCTTGTCGTTGCCCGCGGCGACGATCGTGGTCGTGCCGCCGTCCACGAGCGCACAGACGGCGATGTGGACCGGGTCGCCGCTGAGCTGCCCGCAGTCGCGGTCGTCGGCGTTGGGCAGCCACGAATCGAAGCTCATGTTCACGACCTCGATCCGCGGCCGGCTGGGATCACCTGGCTCGCGCAGGCTGGTCACCCAGTCGATGCCGCAGACGTACCAGGAGATGAAGCCCCGGGCCTCGTCGTTGAAGACCTTTACGGCCCAGACGCGCGCGCCCGGTGCCACGCCCACGACGCCGATCCCGTTGTCGATCGCCGCGACCGTTCCGGCGACATGCGTGCCGTGGCCCCAGCGGTCGCGCCACGCGGACGGATCGCCGCTCGTACAGTCGTGGCCCCCGCCGATGCGCAGGTCCGGGTGCGGCGCGATGCCCGTGTCGATGACCGCCACGTCCACGTCCATCGGCTGGTCGACGCCGTTGATGCGTGCGATCGGGGAGTCGTCCGCGTGCACGCGGCGGATCCCCGTCGGCACGAGCTGGCCCGAGCCCGCCGGCACGATGGCGGCGTGCGACTCGGTGCCGGATTCGTCGAGCTGCGTGGGCAGGTCCGCCACGACCGATGCCACCGCAGGATCCGAACGCAGCCGGCTGACCTGGACGGCGGTGAGCTCGGCGGCGAATCCGTCGAGCGCTGACCGGTATCGCTGGCTGGGGTGGATGCCGAGGCCGTCCACGAGACGGGTGATCGAACGCTGCGCCGCGACCGCAGAGGCCCCCCTGGCCGCGACGGGGTCGATGCCGGCGCCGGCGTGGGCGGCCGCCACCGCACCGTGAGCCGGTGCGCCGCCCCGCATGACCACGATGTAGCGGCCCATGGACGATGCGCTCCCTGGTCCGGTCGCCGCCGACGCGGTCGCGACCGACGGGATCACGAGGAGCACCGCGAGCAGGGTGGAGAGGACGCACCGGCGGACGCTGAACCGCGTCGCTGGGGTGCCCATGGACCGGTCTTCAGCGCGCAGCAGCACGACCCCGAGCATAACCCGACCGGCGCGCGCGGACCCTCGATACGAGGGGGAGCGTGGCGAACGCGGCCAGCAGCAGCAGGAGCGTCGCCAGCTGCTCGGTGCCGAACGGCCCTGCCGTGCGCTCGTCGCGCCAGGTGAACGCGATCACGAACCGGCCGGCCAGCCACCACGCGATGGCCGCGAGAAAGCGCCGGCCGCTGCCGTGCCACCGTTCGGTCCCCTGCCTGGTGAGCGCGATCAGGAGCAGCGCGCCGGCCAGGGCCCACAGCCCCTCGTAGACCTGCGACGGATGCGACGGGGTCGAGGCGGCCGCGCTGGCCCACCCTCCCGCGCCGCCGAAGGAGATTGCCCACGGCGCCGAATAGGCCGCGCCGAGGCCGGCTCCGCCGAGCAGCATGGCCAGCTTCCCCAAGCCGATTCCGAGCAGCAGTGGGATGGCTGCCGCGTCCAGCCAGCGCCCCGGCGGGTGGCCGAGCAGCCGGCAGACGTAGGACGCGGTGAGGACGCCGCCGGCAACCGCGCCGACCAGCGACAGCGAGCCGCGGCCGAGGTCCAGCAGGGCCATCGGCTGCGACGCGTAGGCGTCCAGGAAGTCGAGCCCGTGGACCAGCCGGCCGCCGACGACCGCGCCAGGAAGCGCGGCAAGGACGACGAAGACCACGTCGTCGGTGCGCACGCGACCGACCGCCGAGCGGACCATCCGGCCGAAGAGGACGAGGCACAGGCCGATCGTCAGGCCCAGGGCGACGGCCTCCCAGCGGACGGCGAACGTGCCGATGCGCAGCCACGGGTCGAAGTCCAGCAGCACGCCGGCTACCGCAGCGATGCCAGGGCCTGGACGGTCACGACCAGGCCGAACGCGATGACGACGAGTCCCGACACGACCGGGACGGCCGAGGCCAGGCGCGCGAGCCGCGGGTCGCGCCAGCGACCACGCCGCTCGAACGAGGAGCGCCTCAGCAGCACCACGCCCATGGAGATGCCGGCGAGCACGATCGCCATGCCGGCCCCGAACGCAACGATCAGCACGACCCCGAGGGCGACCTGTCCGAGCGCGATCGAGCTGAGCAGGAGCAGCAGCGCAGAGCCGCTCGGGACCAGTCCGCCGACGATTCCGAGCGCGGCCACGTCGCGGTGCCGCAACGTCGGAAGGGCCAGGTGCGCGTGACCGGCGTGGGGATGCTCGTGGCCGTCGGCGGCCCTTTGGTCGCGGCCGTGCTCGTGGCCGCCCTGCGCTCCCTGGTCGTGGCCGTGCTCGTGGCCGCCGTGCGCTCCGTGCTCGTGCCCGGAGATCACTCTGCGCGTCGCCCACGCTCGCCACACGAGGATCGCGCCGAGGCCGAGGATCAACAGACCGGTCGCGACGGACAGCCAGCTCACGATCCGATCCGGGATGATCCACTCGGTTGCCAAATACGTTGCGACGCCGAGCAGGAAGACGCCGGCGGTGTGCGTCGCCGCCACCGTCAACCCCAGCCACGCGCCCTGCGCGACGTGCGCGCGCGTACCCATCACGTACGCGGCAATCAGGGTCTTGCCGTGGCCCGGCGAGACGGCGTGCAGTGCCCCGAGACCCAGCGCCACGAGGATCGCGCCGAGGATCGCGACGCCGCTCAGGTCCCCGTCGACCAGCGCCACCAGCGGGTCCGTGCCATGGCCGCCGCCCGTGCCCGGTGCAGGGCTGGCGCCCGCGGGCGAGGCCGAGGCCGACGCGACGGGCGACGGGAGCGGCGAGGGCGGGAGGGAGGCCGAGGCTCCCGGGCTCGCGCTCGGACCGGGACTCCCGCCCGGGATCGACGGGGAGGCGCCGGCCGCGACGCTGAACCGGAACGAGGCAAATCGGACGTTGAGCGGGTTGCCCAGGCGGTCGGCCGGGTAGGTGCGCAGCTCGTTCGTCAGGTCCTCGGCGGGGACGCTGCTCTCCAGCAAGGCCGCGCCGGCGCCCTGCCGGACGACGATCTCGTGCCAGCCCGGCAGGTTGTCGAAGGTCGTCTCCGCGAGGCTTCCGTCCAGGACGCCCCCGGGCGCGACGGCGGGCAGCGGCGCCGTCAGGTCGTACACGGCGCGGAGCAGCGGGAGCCCGCCCTGCCCCGCCGGGAAGCTCAGCTCCTGCGCGTCGCGTGTCAGCCTGAGGGCCTGCCCTGCCACGACCAGGACGAGCTTCGGCTGGAGGTACTGGAGCCACTGCGCGTCGAGGTAGACCGTCGCTTCCGGCGAATCCACCGTGCCGTCGTCGTTGGTGTCGGCGAAGCGCTGCTCCTCCAGCGCGATGCGCTCCGAGACGTCCAGCACGTACCGGACGTGGATGCCGTCGCCCGCGACCTCGACCCGGTCGTAGGCGTTCACGGAGGAGTCGCCCAGCGGATGGGCCGCGGCCGGGAGTGGTGCCGCGATCAGGAGGGCCGCGGCAGCCAGGAGGGAGGGCGCCACCCGGCGGACCCATGCCGGCGCCACGCGGCGAATTCCCGACTGCCCCCAGGGAGGTGCTATCGGACGACCGCTGGGGACAGCGCGTCGTGCACGAAGACCACGGGCTCGCCGGTGCCGTCGGCCGGGACGCTCCAGATGTCCGTGCCGCGGCCGTAGAGCACGCGCGAGTCGTCCAGCCACACCACCTGCTCCTCGACACTGGTCTGCTCGGCGAGCGGCGTCTCGGTCATCGTCGCGAGGTCGAGCACCGTGAGGCGGAACGTGGGGCCGATGGTGGAGATGATCTTGGCGAAGACGATGCGCGTCTGGTCCGGGGAGAGGGACGGCGCCGACACGTTCTGACGAATTGCCTCCATCCCGCGCCCCGAGATCGTGCCCCGCACCAGGTACGTGTTGCCGCCGGTCCGGACGCTGGCGTAGAAGCGGTCGCTGTCGGCCGCGAAGGTGGCGCCGGAGAAGTCGACCCCGTCGGCGCCGAAGGCCGCACCATCCTTGGTGAGGGCGAGCTCTTCGAGGTCGGCGATGCGCGAGCCCGTGGCCATGTCGATCAGGACCGTCTGCGTCGGGAAGGGATCCTCATCGTCGTCCGTCGAGAGGAACACGCTCGCGGCTCCGTACCGGCCGTCGGCGGAGACGGTGGCCATCGTGGGCGCGCCCGGCAGCTGGACCGACGCGGTCGGGTGGAACTCGAAGCCGAAGACGTCCGCGGTGTAGGTGCTCTCGCCAGTGTGGTGTGCCGCGAGGCAGAGGCCGTGGGCCGCCGCGTAGTGGACACGCTCGCAGACGAGGCCTGTCGCCACCCGCGGCCCGTCGGGAGCAGCCAGCGGCGCCAGCGACACGTTCGCATAGTCGCGGTCGCGCTTCACGTTCTGGAACACGAGGTGAGGGCCCTGCTGCACCGCGGCGATGGTGAGCGGCTCCGGCGTGAGGGCGCTCCCGTCCGAGGGAGCCTCCGAGGCGGCCCCTGTGGCAGCCCCCGACGCCGGCGGGAGCGGCCCCGGTGCCTGGCACGCGGCGAGGGTGGCCAGCAAGCCGACGATCAGCAGCAGCGTCGCGATGGCGGTGGCCGTGACCCGCATCTGGCGCCAGCGGATGAAGACCGCCGCGCCGATCGCGAGCAGGGAGATCACGCCTGCCACCATGAACGCCGTCGGCGTGCCCGCAGCCGCCGCCACCGCCCCGGAGAACAGGCCGCCCACCGGAGTCGAGCCCGCGAACACCGTGGTGTAGACGCTGACGACGCGGCCGCGGAGGTGGTCCGGCGTGGTCAGCTGGATGATCGTGTTCGTCGTGGCCGCCATGGCGATCAGGCCCCAGCCGCAGAGCACCATCAGCCCGAGGCTCAGCAGGAGCCAGCGCGAGAGCGCCAGCCCGACCATCGAGACGCCCACCGCGGCCCCGCCGACGAGCAGGCGGCGGAAGGTCGGGG
>JAXDKU010000052.1:0-2653 GCA_034667005.1 Chloroflexota bacterium | reverse complement strand
CGCCTCGGCGATCGACCGCAGGGCTGCCGTGGCGCGCGCCGCGTCGGCCGTGAGCACGACGAGGACGCTGACCTCCGGCGTGGCGCTGTCGGGCAGATCGATGCGGCCCATCGGCCCGCGAGACGTTACTTCGTGTTGGCACGAACGGGCACCTTGTTCGATGAACCTTGACTGACGCCCGCGTGCTCGCCGTCGCCGACGCGTACCACGCCATGACCTCCGACCGCTCGTACCGCGCCGCCCTCCCTCACGCCGAGGCGATCGAGCGCCTCGAGGCCGGCGCGGGGAGCCAGTTCGACCCGGTCTGCGTCAAGGCGTTCGCCACCGTCAGGCTCGATCCCGCGCGGATCGCCGGGGCCACGCCGCCGCTGCTCGACCTCGAGCTGCTGGGCAGCGCCGCGTAACGCTTGGCAGGCCGAAGCGGCGCGGAGAGCGGCCCGGTTGTGCGGATCGCCTCAAGGGCAGCGTCCGCCGGTCGATACAGCTAGTGATGACCAAATCGATGGCGAGCGCCCAGCTCGCCGCCAGAAGTTCGTCGCCGGCCTCCAGCAGCCGGCCCGGCGCTGCGTGGTTCGTGGCCCTCGGGGGATACCTGCTGGTGTACATCAGCTGGCAGCTCTTTCATTGGCTCCCGTTCGACGACGTCGTCGGTCATGTCATCGAGAAGCCGATCGACGTAGCCGCGGCGCTGGTGGCCTGGCAGGCGTCGCGGAGGGTCCGTGCGTCCCATCGCACGGCGCTGGCGTGGCGACTGATTTCGCTGGGTCTGGTGGGCCAGCTCGCGGGTGGGCTCGCTGTCGACGTCTACGCGTTGCTCGGGCGGAGCCCGTACCCGTCGCTGGCGGATCCGCTCTATCTCAGTTTCTACCCGCTGATGCTGGGGGCGCTGCTCGTCCTCCCGCGACCGCAGCAGACGCACTCGCAGCACGTACGGCTGGCGCTGGATCTGACCATCACTGCCCTCGGCGCGGCGACGGTCGTGTGGTACGTCTTGATCGAGCCGACCGCTCGCGCGGGTGGTCAGAGCACGCTGCAAATGGCGTTCTCGCTCGCCTACCCGGTGGGTGACATGATCCTCATCGTTGGCGTCGCGTCGCTCCTGCTCCGGGGTGTAGCCGAGAGCATGCGCACGGCCCTCTGGCTGCTGATCGCCGGCCTGTGCCTGTTCGTCGTCGGCGACGTGCTCTACGCCTACGTCACGCTGCACGGCGTCTTCGAGAACGGCGATGCGCTCGACATCACTTACACGGTGGCGCTATCGCTGTTCGTCCTGGCCGCCCGCTTTCAGGCTCCGGCGACGGCGCTGGGGCGGGCTCCGACCGGGGCCGTGGGGTCCCAACGCGTGAGCTGGGTGCCGTACGTCGCGGTCGCCGCGGGCTTCTCGGTGCTCGTCATCTCGGAGGTCACCGGGGAGTCCGGCTCATTGGTCGTCGCCCTCGCGGCCGCGGCCCTCGCAGCGCTCGTGAGCGCTCGCCAACTCTTCGCCCAACGCGAGCTGATCGCGCTGCAGCGTCAACTGCGGACGCAGGCGATCACCGACGAGCTGACGGGGCTCGGCAACCGGCGCGAGCTCTTTGCCGACCTGGAACGCCACCTGGACCGCGTCGCCGGCGAGCAGCCCGCGCTGCTCACGCTGTTCGACCTCAACGGCTTCAAGAACTACAACGACACGTTCGGGCATCCGGCGGGCGACGCGCTGCTGCTGCGCTTGGGCACTGCGCTGGCGGACGCGGTCGCGCCGTTCGGCGGCCGCGCCTATCGGCCGGGGGGCGATGAGTTCTGCGTGATCGCCGATGCCACCCGACCCCACGAACTCGAACAGGCAGCCAGCCGCGCGCTCTCAGAGAGCGGCGACGGATTCACGATCTCGACCGCTTTCGGGACCGTGGCGATCTCCGGGGACACCGGCGATGCCGACGAGGCCATGCGCCAGGCCGATAACGCCATGTACGGGCAGAAGCAGTCCGGACGCGCCACCGCCGGGCGCCAGAGCACCGACGTGTTGACCCGCGCTCTCGCCGAGCGCCATCCCGACCTCGGCGACCACCTCGCGGGCGTCGCCGAGCTCGCCGCCGAAGTCGGCGAGCGACTGGGCATCGCCGGCGACGAACTGACCCAGCTGCGCCAAGCCGCCACCCTTCACGACATCGGCAAGGTCGCGATCCCCGACACCATCGTCAACAAGCCGGGCGCGTTGGACGACGAGGAGTGGGCGTTCATGCGCGGTCACACCCTGATCGGCGAACGCATCATCGCCGCGGCCCCCGCACTCGGCCGCGTGGCGCGTCTCGTGCGCTCATCGCACGAGGCGTTCGACGGCAGCGGGTACCCCGACGGACTCGCCGGCGCCGAGATCCCGCTTGGAGCACGCATCATCGCGATCTGCGACGCCTTCGACGCGATGATCTCCAAGCGCCCCAATTCGGTCTCGAAGACCACGGGTGAAGCTCTCGCCGAACTGCACCGCTGCGCCGGAACACAGTTCGACCCCGCGGTCGTCAGCAGTTTCGACCACGTCATCGCCGAGCGCGCGCAGGTGCCGACCGCCACGCCCGCGTAGCCATTCCTCGTCGGTGTACTGCCATCGCGTCACGTCACGGGACGGCGACCGGGAAGGCGCCAGACGCTGCTAAGCGGCGGGCTGTCGGCGTCG
>JAXDKU010000051.1:0-6948 GCA_034667005.1 Chloroflexota bacterium | reverse complement strand
ACGACGCGGAGATCGGGCCCAACCTGCGGGACGGCCAGCTGCTCCTCTTCGCGCACGGCTTCAACATCCGTTTCGCCCGCATCGACCCCCCCGAGAACATCGACGTGGGCATGGTGGCGCCAAAGGGTCCCGGCCACCTCGTTCGTTCGGTCTACGAGTCCGGCGGCGGCGTGCCCGCGCTGTTCGCCGTGCACCGCGACGCGACCGGCACCGCCCGCGCCCGCACCCTGGCTTACGCACGGGCACTCGGCGCCACGCGCGCGGGTGTGCTCGAGACGACGTTCGCTGAAGAGACGGAGACCGACCTGTTCGGCGAGCAGTCGCTGCTGTGCGGTGGCGTCTCGGCCATGGTCAAGGCCGCGTTCGAAACGCTCGTGGAGGCCGGCTATCAGCCTGAGCTGGCCTACTTCGAGACGATGCACGAGCTGAAGCTGATCGTGGACCTGATGTACCGCGGCGGCCTCAACTTCATGCGCTTCAGCGTCAGTGACACCGCCGAGTACGGCGACTACGTGAGCGGGCCGCGCGTCATCGAGGGCGTCAAGACGACCATGAAGGACGTGCTGGCGGACATCCAGAGCGGCGCCTTCGCGCAGCGCTGGATCGACGAGAACGAGGCCGGCCGGCCGGAGTTCAACCGCCTGCGCGAGCAGGACCGCAACCACCAGATCGAGGAGGTCGGCGCCCACCTCCGATCCCAGATGGCCTTCCTCAACCCCGTTGAGGTGCACGCCGGCCAGGCGCAGGCCTCGGCCGAGACTTCCAGGACACCGGCAGCCGCCGGCGTCGCGGCAAAATCGTGAGCGCCACCTCCGTATCGGGCGTACCGACGGCCACCGCGAGCCGCGGCCAGGGCACGATCCGCGTCTTCGACACGACCCTGCGGGACGGGGAACAGGCGCCCGGTGCCGGGCTGACGGTCGCGGAGAAGCTCGAGGTCGCGCGGCAGCTCGTGCGCCTCAACGTCGACGTCATCGAAGCGGGCTTCCCGTACTCCTCGCCGGGCGACTTCGAGGCCGTCCAGCGGATCGCCAGGGAGACGAAGGGCGTCGCCGTGGCCGGGCTGGCCCGCTGCCGGGACGGCGACCCGCAGCGGTTGGTGGAGGCGCTGCTCCCCGCCGAGAGACCTCACGCGCACCTGTTCATCGCCACGTCCGACATCCACCTCACGCACAAGCTTCGTATCAGCCGCGACGAGGCGCTGAGCGCTGCCGTCCAGTGGGTCGGCTTCGTGCGCAAGGCGCTCGGCCGCGATGCAGAGGTCGAGTTCAGCGCCGAGGACGCCTCCCGCACCGACCCGGAGTTCCTGCTGCGCATCTACGAGGCGGTCGTGGACGCCGGCGCGACCACGGTCAACATCCCCGACACGGTCGGCTACGCCATCCCCGCGGAGTTCGGCGAGCTCACGCGACTGGTCGTGGAGCGCGTTGGGAGCGGTGCGGTCGTCAGCGTTCACTGCCACAACGACCTTGGGCTCGCGACGGCCAACACGCTCGCGGCCGTCCAGGCCGGTGCGCGCCAGGTGGAGGTTACGGTCAACGGCCTCGGCGAGCGCGCGGGCAACGCCTCGCTCGAGGAGGTGGTCATGGCGCTGCGCACGCGGCCGACCCAGTTCGATGGCGGCGGCAGCTCGGTGCAGACCGAGCAGATCAGCGCCGCGTCGCGCCTGGTCAGCTACCTGACCGGCTTTCTGGTCCAGCCGAACAAGGCGATCGTGGGCCGGAACGCCTTCGCGCACGAGTCCGGCATCCACCAGGACGGCATGCTCAAGAACCCGCTGACCTACGAGATCATGACGCCGCAGTCCGTGGGGCTCGCCGGGTCGCGGCTCTCCGTCGGCAAGCTCTCCGGCCGTCGCGGTCTCCAGGGCAAGCTCAAGGAGCTCGGCTACGACCTCGACGGGGAGCCGCTCGACGCGGTCTACCGCGCCGCGATCGCCCTGGCGGACGCGAAGAAGGAGGTCACCGATGCCGACCTGGTGGCGCTCGTGGAGCAGCAGGCCGCAGAGGGCGCACCCGGCCCCGAGGCAGGCCGCGAGGACAGCGTCCAGCTCGTCGGCTGGAGCGTGACGTCCAGCCACGGTGGCCGGTCGTCGGGCAGCGTCTCGCTGACCCTCAACGGGCAGGGGAGGACGGCCGACGGGACGGGGAACGGCCCGGTGGACGCGCTGTTCGGCGCCGTCGACGCGGCCGTGGAGCCGCAGATCGGCTGGCGTCCGGCACTCACCGACTACGAGATCCGCGCCGTCAGTGGCGGCGAGGACGCGCAGGGCCAGGTGCTCGTGCGAGCCAGGCGCTCGACCGATGAGGCGGACGCGGAGACCGCCACTGGCCACGGGCTCTCCACGAACATCATCGAGGCCTCCGTCGAGGCGTACCTCGCGGCGTTCGAGAAGCTGCTGACGCGCGAGCCCAGCGCGGCCACCGGTGAGGTTGCCCCATGAGCGGCCCGGTCTATCGCGTCACGGTCATCCCGGGTGACGGCATCGGCCCGGAGGTGACCGCGGCAGCCCAGCGGGTGCTGGAGGCGGTCGCGGAGCGCTACGGCTTCGCGTTCGAGTGGACGACGGTCGTGGCCGGCGGTGCCGCCATCGACGCATACGGCACGGCGCTGCGCGACGAGGACCTCGACGTCTGCGCGGACGGCGACGCGGTCTTCCTCGGCGCGGTCGGCGGCCCGAAATGGGACGACCCACAGGCCGCGGTGCGGCCCGAGCAGGCGCTCTTCGCGCTCCGCAAGGGCCTCGGCCTCTACGCCAACCTGCGTCCGATCAACGTCGAGCCCGCCCTCGTGGACACCTCGCCACTGCGGCCGGCCCGGCTGCGCGGCGTGGACCTGCTGATCGTCCGCGAGCTGACCGGCGGCCTCTACTTCGGGGAGCGCACGGAGGGACGCCCCGGTCCCGACGGGCGCGTGGCGGTGGACTCGCTGCCCTACTCGGAACGGGAGATCCGGCGCATCGTCCGCCTCGCGTTCGAGCTGGCGCGCGGCCGACGTGGCCGCGTCACGAGCGTGGACAAGGCCAACGTGCTCGCGACGAGCCGCCTCTGGCGGACGATCGCGATCGAGGTCTCGGCCGACTTCCGGGATGTGGTGCTCGAGCACAGCCTGGTCGACTCGTGCGCCATGCAGCTGATCAGCCACCCTGCCGCATTCGACGTGATCGTCACGGAGAACCTGTTCGGCGACATCCTTTCGGACGAGGCGTCCGTCCTCGCGGGCTCGCTTGGCATGCTGCCGTCAGCGTCTCTCGGCGAGCGGCGCACCCACCAGGGCATCTTCGGGATGTACGAGCCGGTCCACGGCTCGGCGCCCGAGATCGCCGGCAAGGACGTGGCCAATCCGCTCGGCGCGATCCTCTCCGGCGCGCTGCTGCTGCGCTGGTCGCTCGGTCGCGGCGATGCGGCGGGGGCCATCGAGCAGGCGGTGCGTGCCGTCCTCTCGGCGGGCAACCGGACGGCCGACCTCGTGAGCCCGGAGGGTGCCGGCACGCCCGTGAGCACGACCCAGATGACCGACGCGCTCTTGGCGCGAATCAAGATGGTCGCCCACGCGCCCGGCTCCGCGGGGGCCTCGACGGCCGCGGGAACGAACCGATGAGCGACCGGACGCCCGGCCCCGCTCGGGCCGGCTCGAGCGAGCCCATCCTCCTGTACGACACCACGCTGCGGGACGGCACGCAGCGCGAGGGCATGGTCCTCTCGCTCGCCGACAAGCTGAAGATCGCGCGCCGGCTGGACGACGCCGGCTTCCCCTACATCGAGGGCGGCTGGCCGGGATCCAACCCCAAGGACGCGGACTTCTTCGCGGCGGCCAAGACCATGACCTGGCGGAACGCGCGCCTGGCGGCCTTCGGTTCGACCCGGCACCGTGCCAACGCGCCGGCGGACGATCCCAACCTCCGTGCGCTGATCGAGGCGGAGACACCGGTCGTCACCATCTTCGGCAAGAGCTGGCTGCTCCACGTCACCGAGGTCCTCGGCGCGACCGCCGAGGAGAACCTGGCGATGGTCGGCGACTCGGTCGCGTTCCTCACGCAGGGCGGCCGCGAGATCGTCTACGACGCCGAGCACTTCTTCGACGGGTACAAGGCGGACCCGGCGTACGCGCTGGCGACGCTGCGAGCCGCGCTGGCGGGCGGCGCCGGCACGCTCGTGCTCTGCGACACGAACGGCGGCTGCATCACCGACGAGGTGCACGACATCACCGCGGCCGTGATCGCCTCGTTCGCGGACGTGACGCCGCACGCCATGCCGCGCTTCGGCATCCACGTCCACGAGGATGCCGGGCTGTCCGTGGCCAACTCGCTGGCCGCCGTGCAGGCGGGGGTGCGTCACGTCCAGGGCACGGTCAACGGCTACGGCGAGCGCTGCGGCAACGCGAACATCGTGACGATCTGGGCCGACCTGGCGCTGAAGATGGGCCTCGAGACGGTGCCGTCCGGCTCCGACCTCGGCGGGCTGGCCGAGCTCTCCGCCTTCGTGGCGGAGGTCGCCAACATCGTGCCGAACGACCACCAGCCGTACGTTGGCGTCAGCGCGTTCGCTCACAAGGGCGGCGTCCACGGCGCGGCCACGGCGCGCGTGCGGCACGCCTACCAGCACATCGATCCGGCACTCGTCGGGAACGAGACGCGGCTCGTGGTTTCCGAGCTCGGCGGCCGGGTCAACACCCGCTGGCGGGCGGAGCAGCTTGGCCACGAGCTGGAGGGCGTGATCGACGCTCGCGCGCTCTCCCAGCTGATCAAGGAGCTGGAGTCGCAGGGCGCCTCGTTCGAGGGCGCCGACGCGTCGTTCGAGCTGCTCATCCAGCGGCAGCGGCCCGACTACGTCGCGCCGTTCAAGGTGCGCTCGTTCACCGTCCTCGTGGAACAGCGCAACGGCGACGGGCCCCGCATGGACACCGAGGCGGAAGCCAGCGTGAAGGTGGAGGTCGGGTCCGAGATCCTCCACACGGCCGCGGATGGCAACGGCCCGGTCAACGCGCTGGACCGCGCGCTGCGCAAGGCGCTCGGGGCCTTCTACCCGGTGCTCGACCAGGTGCACCTCGTCGACTACAAGGTGCGCATCGTGGACGGGGACGCGGCCACGGCGGCGCGCACCCGCGTGCTGATCGAGTCGCGCGACGCCGCGGGCCGCTCGTGGACCACGGTCGGCTCCGCCACCAACATCATCGCCGCGTCCGAGATCGCGCTGGTCGATTCCCTCGAGCACGCCATCTGGAAGTCCGGCGCGGAGCTGCGCCGCCGCGACGAGCGCCATTTCACGACGATGGACCGCACAGCGCCGGCCCGCGAACACGCCGAGCCCGCGCTCGAAGCAGGGAGGATCGCGTCATGACCGACGCCAGCGCCGGCGCTGCCGGCACCACCGCGGCCGCCTCCGGCAGCACTGCCACCGCGACCGCCGATCCGACCGTGCGGCTGCGGCGCTGGACGTGCACGTCCGGCTCCAACAGCCAGAGCCGCGGCGCCGTGGTCCTGGAGAGCGGGGATCATCGCTGGCAGGCGTCCGCGGAGGGCAACGGCCCCGTCGATGCGCTGTTCCGGGCCGTCGACTCGGCGCTCCACGACGTGCTCAGCGGCCATCCGCGGCTGGTCGGCTACGACGTGCACGCCATGCACGAGGGCTCCGACTCCGACGCCACCGTGACGGTCAAGCTGATGCCGCCCGCGGGTGCGGTCGGTGCCCGGGCCGACGGCACGTACTCCGCGACGTCGCAGAGCCCCAACATCGTGGCGGCCTCGGTGGAGGCCTACGTGGACGCGCTGAACCAGCTGCTGGGCGAGGAGCACTGGGCGGGTGCCGCCGAGGGTGCCGGCAACAACCGGGCGGCCCGCCGGGAGGAGCACCCGCGCAACGAGTACGACCCGAGCCTCGGGCGGCTCGAGCAGGACCTGTTCGACTGATGAGCACGCTGATCGAGCCCGCACTTCCCGCTGCCGCTGCCGTGCCCGAGCGCGAGGCCGCTACGGACGACGCGCTCCACACCACGATCGGCGCCTACGCCTGGTTCCAGGGCGGCTACGTGCCGTTCGCCGAGGCGAACGTCTCGATCGCCACGCACGCGTTCAACTACGGCACTGCGGTCTTCGAGGGCATCCGCGCCTATCGCCAGCACGACGGCGGCCTGGCCATCCTGTTCGCGCTCGAGCACTACCGCCGGATGCTCCGGAACGGCCGGCTCATCCGGGCCGCCGTGCCGCAGAGCGCCGAAGACCTGGTGGCGATCACGGCCGAGCTGCTGCGCCGCAACGGCGACATGCGCGACCAGTACATCCGCCCGCTCCTGTACAAGGGCGCCCAGGCCATCCGCCTCCAGCTCTCGGACCTGGACGACCGCATCTGCATCTTCACGCTGCCCATGGGCGATTACGTGGCGACCGAAGGGCTTCGCGTGGCGATGTCGGCCTGGCAGCGCGTGAACGACAACGCGGTCCCCGCGCGCGGCAAGATCACGGGCTCGTACGTCAACGCCTGCCTGGCCGTGGAGGATGCCCACGCCGCCGGCTACGGCGAGGCGGTGCTGCTGACCTCGGAAGGGCACGTGGCGGAGGCATCCTCCGCGAACCTGTTCGTGGTCGCCGACGGCCGCATCGAGACGCCGCCGCTGTCCGACGACGTGCTGGGCGGAGTGACCCGCCAGGCTGTCATGGAGATCGCCCACGAGCTGCATTACGAGGTCGCCGAGCGGAAGATCGACCGGACCGAGCTGCTGCTCGCGGATGAGGTCTTCCTGTGCGGCACCGGCGTGCAGATCGCGGAGGTGATCTCGATCGACGACCGGCCCGTGGGCGACGGGACGTCCTACCCGATCACCAGGCGCCTCCAGGAGACCTACTTCCGCGCCGTGCGCGGCCTCGACCAGCGCTATGCCCACTGGCTGACGCGCGTTTGAGCGAACGCGCCCGTCGATGACGAGCACGACGCCAGTGCGGATCGCCTTCGC
>JAXDKU010000050.1:0-22240 GCA_034667005.1 Chloroflexota bacterium | reverse complement strand
GCGATCAGGCCCCAGCCGCAGAGCACCATCAGCCCGAGGCTCAGCAGGAGCCAGCGCGAGAGCGCCAGCCCGACCATCGAGACGCCCACCGCGGCCCCGCCGACGAGCAGGCGGCGGAAGGTCGGGGGCCGCCCGAACGCGAGGGCAAGCGCACCCATCAGCGATCCCAGGCCCGCGGCCGAGCTCAGGAAGCCGTACTCGGTGGCGCCTCCGCCGAGCACGTCCTTGGCCAGCAGGGGCAGCAGCACCATGAAGTTGAGGGCTGCCGTCGCGATGACGCCCATGATCGCGATCGCCAGGAAGGTGGTCGGCGTGTCGCGGACGTAGCGCAGCCCTTCGGCCAGGTGGTGGAGCACGGAGCGCGGCGTCCGCTCGAGGGCCGAGGGCGGCGGTCGCCCGAGGTCCTCTTCGCGCATCATCACCAGGCCGACGATGACCGCGATGTAGCTGGCCGCGTTGATGAGGAAGCAGGGCGCGAGGCCGAATCCGGCGATCAGGATCCCGGCGATGGCGGGGCCGATGATGCGCGTCCCGTTGAAGACGGCGCTGTTCAGCGCGACCGCGTTGACCAGGTCCTCTCGGCCGACCATCTCGACCACGAACGACTGGCGGATGGGCATGTCGAAGGCGCTGGCAACGCCTAGCAGGGCGGCGAGCACGAAGATGTGCCAGACCTGCACGCTGTTGGCAAGCACGAGGAGCCCGAGGATCAGCGCGAGGGCGCCCGAGACCACCTGCGTGGCGACGAGGGCGCGCCGCTTGGGCACCGAATCGGCGACGACCCCGCCGAACAGGCCGAGCACGAGCACGGGCATGAACTGCGTGGCGGCGAGCGCGCCGAGCGCGACCGGGTCGTTGGTGAGCTGGAGGAGCAGCCAGCCCTGGGCGACGGTCTGCATCCAGGTCCCGGCCAGCGAGACGAACTGCCCGAACCAGAAGAGCCGGAAATTGCGGTGCCGGAGCGAGCTCAAACCCTGGGGCAGCCGGGAGACCCGCGGGACGGGTTGGACGATCACGAGCCGGGCCTGACCTCCTCGCCGCCGGCGGCCGCCTCGGGCGATCGCCGGCGGGCCGCGAGCTCGATGACGTCGGCCGCCTGCCGGAAGTCGAAGGCGCCGGTGTCGATCGCCAGGTGGTAGTGGCTCGGGTCGAGCCAGTCCGCCTGGAAGAGGCGCTTCACGTACTCGGCGCGTCGCGCGTCGATGCTGCGGCACAGCGCTTTGAGCGACGCCTCATCCGGACGGGCGTCGGCAGGGATCTCCTCCGCCGACGACATCAGGTGCCGCACGCGGATCCCGATCGGGGCGTGCACCTGGACGTGGACCGCGGTCGGGTGGCGCCGCAGGATGAAGGCCCCGCCGCGGCCGACGATGACCGCGTTGCCGCGGTCCGCGGCCTCCTCGATGACCGCGCGCGTCAGCCGGTTGAGCTGCTCCTCCACGGCCACGCCCGCGACGAGGTGCTCCGACGGCACGGGCGGCATGGCGAGCTCGGTGCCGCCCGTCGCGAGCATCGCCGCGACCCGTTGCCAGACGCTGGGGAGCTGCTCGTCGTAGCCGCTCGCCTCGGCCTCGGAGATGCCGGATCGTGCGGCCACGGCTGCCACGATGCTGCGGTCCAGGAACTCGGCATCGAAGCGGCGCGCCAGATCGCGGCCGATGGGCGTGCCGCCGGCCCCGAAGGTGCGCGAGATCGTGATGATCGGCATCGGACGGCGGCGCGGTGGCCCGGGGGCTCCTAGCGGTTCGCGGCCATCGCGGCCATGGTGTCGACGAGTGCCTGGACGGCGGCCGCCGAGGCGTCGAAGGCCTGCTTCTCGTCCGGCCTCAGCTCGATCTCCACGATCTGCTCGATGCCCTTGCGGCCGAGCTTGACGGGCACGCCCACGAATAGCCGGTCGACGCCGTACTCGCCCTGGAGGTACGCCGCACACGGCAGGACGCGCTTCCGGTCGTTGAGGATCGCGTCGACCATCTGGTAGGTCGCGGCGGCGGGTGCGTAGTACGCGCTTCCCGTCTTCAGCAGTGCGACGATCTCGGCGCCGCCGTTGCGGGTCCGGTCGACCAGCGCCTCCAGCCGGTCGGCCGAGAGCAGCTCCGGCAGCGGCACGCCGGCCACGCTGGAGTAGCGCGGCAGCGGGACCATGGTGTCGCCGTGCCCGCCGAGCACGAACGCATGCGTCTCCGCCACGCTGACGTTGAGCTCCTCCGCGATGAAGGCACGGAACCTCGCGCTGTCTAGGACGCCCGCCATGCCGATGACGCGCTCCGGCGGGAAGCCGCTCGTCTCCAGCGCGACGTGGCACATGGCGTCGAGGGGATTCGTGACGATCACCAGGATCGCGTCCGGCGAGTGGGCCACGGCCGCTTTGACGACGGAGCGGACGATGCCCGCGTTCTTGGCCATCAGGTCGTCGCGGCTCATCCCCGGCTGCCGCGCGAGGCCGCTCGTCACGACGATGACGTCGGAGCCGGCTGTGTCGGCGTAGTCGTTGGTGCCGCGGACCTTCATGTCGTGCCCGACCACCGGGGCCGCCTCCGCCATGTCCAGCGCCTTCCCCTGCGGCAATCCCTCGACGATGTCCACGAGGACCACGTCCGCGAGGCCGGCCTCGGCGATGCGCTGCGCGGTGGTGGCTCCGACGTTGCCGGCGCCGATGACGGTGACGAGGGGATGCGACATGGGTCGGTGGGCTCCTTCTTGTGGGGGTCGTCTTCGATTCTAGGCCGGGATCCAGCGCGGGCGCGATCCACGCCGGCGCACGGCTCTCCGCGACGGCGCAATCACGCTTCAACTGAACACCCGGGTCGGGTGGCGCCGTTGCCCCACCCTGAAAGCGACGCAACGGGAGATGACGTCAACACGGGGGAAGCCTCACGCAGCCGACCGGCAACGGTTCGTGGGCCATCGCGTTCACGATTCGTCGTTTCGAGCCGCCCTGTCAGCCGGATTCGGGTACCAGACCGCCGTGTCGGATGCCCCGTGCAGCCGTCCCCGGCGGCTGCCGGTGCGGGAAGTCCGCAGTGTGTTGACTTGAAGTGCAACGTCGTCGGCCTCGCTCGCGCCGTCGGAGCGTGGGGCGGCGCCGCTCGCGGGTGGAGACCGCAGGACGTGCAAGCAGCCGGGGAACCAAAGGCCCGCCGCGGATCCGGCTGGACGAGGCGAGGCGCTCGACCGCTATCCTCGGACGCATGACCGACAGCCCGCCGCCCGAGCGCGACATCGCGCCGCACGATCATGCCGCCGACCCGTCCTGGCGGCCGGCGACGCTCGCCGTCCATGCCGGCCAGGAGCCCGACGAGCTGACCGGGGCCGTCTCGCCGCCGATCTACCAGACGAGCACGTACCGCCAGGACGCGGTCGGATCCCCGCGCGGCGGCTGGGAATACGCCCGAACCGGCAACCCGACGCGTGCCCGGCTGGAGCGGGCCGTCGCTGCGTTGGAGGGCGCGAGGCATGGCCTCGCCTTCGCCAGTGGATCGGCCACGACGGCGACGATCGCCAGCCTTGCCCACACCGGCGAAGAGGTGCTCGTCAGCGACGACGTCTACGGCGGGACATTCCGCCTCTTCGAGCGCGTGCTGGCGGACATGGGCGTGCGCACCCGCTATCTCGACCTGGACGTGGACCCGATGGCCCGTCTGGAGGAAGCGCTCAGCCCGAAGACGCGGCTGGTCTGGTTCGAGACTCCCTCGAACCCGTGGCTCAAACTCATCGACATCCCGCTCGTGGCGGAGCGCGTCCGCCGCCACGCCGGCGCGCGGGGTGAGGCGCCCATCGTCGTCGTCGACAACACGTTCGCCACGCCGCTCTCCCAGCGGCCGCTCGAGCTGGGTGCCGACATCAGCTTCCACAGCGCGACGAAGTACCTCGCCGGCCACTCCGACACGGTGAACGGGGTCCTGACGACCTCGCGCGAGGATCTCCGCCAGCGGCTCGCCTTCCTCCAGAACGCGGTGGGTGCCGTGCCGGGGCCGATGGACTGCTTCCTGGTCCTGCGCGGCCTGCGCACCCTCCAGCTCCGTGTGGAGCGGCACACCCTCAACGCCCTGGCCGTGGCGGAGTTGCTGGCGCGTCGCGACGACGTCCAGACGCTGCGCCATCCCGGCCTGCTCGAGGGGCCGCACGCCCACCCCCAGGCCGAGCTCGCCCGCCGGCAGATGCGCTACGGCGGAGGCATGGTCGCGTTCATGCCGAAAGCGAAGGACGGCCGGAGTGCCGAGGATCGGGCGCGCCGCTTCTGCGAGGCGACGCGGATCTTCGCGCTTGCCGAATCCCTGGGCGGCGTCGAATCGCTCGTGGAGGTGCCGCACGGTATGACCCATGGCTCGGTCCAGGGCTCGCCCCTGGAGGTGCCTGCGTCCCTCGTCCGCCTCAGCGTCGGCATCGAGGACCCGCTCGATCTCATCGCGGACGTGACCCAGGCCCTGGACGCGGCGTAGCGCGGACTCGAGGCGGCGTAGCGCGGACTCGACGCGGCCGAAGTGCGACTCCGCCGATCAGGGCGGCTGCCGAGAGGGTGAGCAGTCCGGGATCCCAGCTCCCGGCGACCCTCGCCGGCGATGGAGCGACTGCGGCGGTATCGGGCAGGCCGGAGAGCAGCCGGATCGCATCCTGCTCGCTGCGTACCGCTCGGGCGGCCGCCGGGTAGCCCGTCGCACTCTGTGAGAACCAGCGGACGAGCGTCGCTCGACCGCCGCGTCCGATCACCCACGCGATCGTGTTCTGAGCGTCAGCGTTCCGGGCGTCGCTTGTCGAGAGCACGTAGACGCGGCCGTCGTCGAGCTCGTCGATCGCCAGGCACCCGAGCGAGGTGCGCAGCCGTATCTCGGGGCCGGGGTCACCGGCCAACGGCCGCAGCACGCGGAAGAACAGGTGGACGTAGGTGATGCCATTCGAGTGTTCGTAACGACCCGTGAGGCGCGCCTCGAAGGCGACACCACGGGCGTACGAGAGCTTCTCCGGATACGGTGGCTCGGAGACGCACGCGACTGTCGAAGCCGGTGAACCGGCGACCAACAGGGCGCCCAGCGCAATGCCGATCCCGCTTCGAACGACGCGCCGCATGCTCAAACGCACATTGGCTCCTTGACGTGGTGGTCGCGTCAGCCGTATGAGCGGAACCGTCGATAGAGCCAGATGGCGGCCACGATCAGCACGACGCCCGCGACCAGCGCGACCACTGCCTTGAACAGCAGCAGCACCGCATAGACCACCAGCAGGATCGCGATGGCGACGACAACCCAGCGCAGCAAGGGGCGCGCTCGTCGGCTCATGTCGCCCTGATTCATGCGTTCAGCATGCGCCCGACCGTCAACGCTCGCGCCGAGCGGCCGGCCCGCCGGAACAGCGTCTCTGCGATCGTCGGGGGCCTACGATGGTGCCCATGAGCTCCGAGCGGTGGCGGACGATCATCGAGCCGTTCCGGATCCACTCAGTCGAGCCGATCCGAATCTCGTCCAGGGACGAGCGGCTGGCGCACCTCCGCGATGCCGGCTACAACCTCTTCAACCTCCACGCCGACGACGTGATGGTCGACCTCCTGACCGACTCCGGAACCGGCGCGATGAGCCGCGACCAGTGGGCGGCGATCCAGCACGGCGACGAGAGCTACGCGGGGTCGCCGTCGTGGTTCCGCTTCCGCGACGCCGTCCAGAAGCTCTTTCCGTTCAAGCACATCATCCCCACGCACCAGGGGCGCGCGGCGGAGAAGATCCTGTTCTCGGTGGTCGGCGGGCCAGGCAAGGTGGTGCCGAACAACGCCCACTTCGACACGACGCGCGCCAACGTCGAGTTCACCGGGGCGGAGGCGGTCGACCTGACGCCGCCACTCCCGCCTCAGGACCGGCGTCCGTTCAAGGGCGACATGGACGCAGGTGCGCTCGACCGGCTGATCCGGGAGCGCGGCGCGGCCAGCGTGCCGGTGGTCTTCATGACGATCACCAACAACTCGATGGGCGGCCAGCCCGTGAGCCTGACGAACATGCGCGCCGTGCGGGCGGTGTGCGACCGCCACGGCGTGCCGCTGTTCCTGGACGCGTGCCGGTTCGCCGAGAACGCGTGGTTCATCCGCCAGCGTGAGCACGGCTACGAGCGAACCCCGATCCCGGAGATCGTCCGCGAGATGGCGGACCTCGCCGACGGGATGACCATGTCGGCCAAGAAGGACGGGCTCGCCAACATCGGCGGCTGGCTCGCCATGAACGACGACACGCTGGCGGAGCAGTGCCGCAATCTCCTGATCCTCACCGAGGGCTTCCCGACCTACGGCGGCCTCGCCGGGCGTGACCTGGAGGCGATCGCGCAAGGACTCGAGGAAGTCGTCGAGGAGGACTACCTGCGCTACCGGATCCGCTCGACGGCGTACCTCGGTGACGCGCTCTCGGAGGCGGGCGTGCCGGTGGTGCAGCCCATCGGTGGCCATGCGGTGTACATCGACGCCCGCGCGCTCCTTCCCCACATTCCCGCGCTGGAATATCCCGGCCAGGCTCTGGCCTGTGCGCTGTATGTCGAGGGCGGCATCCGGAGCTGCGAGATCGGCACGGTCATGTTCGGAAGGCGCGCGGACGGAACGGAGACGCCGGCCGACTTCGACCTGGTGCGGCTGGCGATCCCCCGGCGCACGTACACGCAGAGCCACATCGACTACGTGATCGAGGTCACCCGCGCCGTCGCGGAGGGGGCACGCGAGGTGCGCGGCCTTCACATCCTCGAGGAGCCCGCCCAGCTGCGCCACTTCACCGCCCGGTTCGAGCCGATCCGAGGCTGACGCCGGCGGGGCCGGACGACTGCACAGGGCGTCCGTGTGGGGTTCACATCAGCTTCACAGCAGGGGCCGAGGCTGTGTGCATGGACATCCACGGCACACATGAAAGGAGTCGCGGCATGCGACGCTTCGGACTCATCGGCCTCCTGGTCACGCTGCTCATCGCGGGCGTGGCGGGGACCATCGGCTACAACTGGGGCTACTCGGCGGGCCTCGCGAACACGGCTGCGGCCAATGGGGTCGCAGTGGTCTACGGCCCCGGCTGGGGCGGCGGCTTCGGCCTCTTCGGGCTTCTCCTCGGCATCTTCTTCCTCTTCCTGATCTTCGGCGCCATCCGGCGCGCGGCATGGGGATGGGGCGGTGGACGAGGGCACGCGGGCTACGGACATGGACCGGGCGGCTGGGGCCGCGGCCCATGGAGCGGCGGCGGCAAGGGCGGCGACACCGAGCGCGGTGGGGCCTCGGTCCCTCCGTTCGTGGACGGCATGCTCCAGGACTGGCACCAGCGCGCGCATACCGATCCGAGCCGGACGGACCCTGCGCGTCCGTCGGAACCCTCCTCCACACCCACCGGCGGGTAGCCGGTGGTTCGCCGGGGCGGCGGCGCCGCCGCCTGACTTCCTCTTCCCCACGTGGGCGAGTCTCGGCTCGCCCGCGTTTCCGTCTCGAGGCCCGACTACGATGCCGGACGTGGCGACGATCCTGGTCGCGGACGACTCCTCTGAGATCCTGCGGCTCACCCGCGATGTGCTGGAGCACGCGGGCTTTACCGTCCTCACGGCGACCGACGGCCGTTCGGCGCTCCAGCGAGCGCGGCAGGACCGCCCGGACCTGATCGTCCTGGACCTCGGCCTGCCGGACCTGGACGGACTGGACGTGGCGCGGACCCTGCGCAGGGATTCGAGCGTGCCGATCATCATGCTGACCGCCCGGGCGGACGAGACCGACACGCTCGTGGGACTCGAGCTCGGCGCGGACGACTACGTCACCAAGCCCTTCAGCCCAAAGGAGCTCGTCGCGCGCATTCGCGCCGTGCTGCGGCGGACCGAGGGCACGCTGCCGGCCGGCGACCGTCTCCGGGTCGGCGACCTGGAGCTGGACCTGCCGCGGATGACCGTCTCGGTTGCCGGCCGCCGCGTCGAGCTGACGGCCACCGAGTTCCAGCTCCTCGCGGCCATGGCGCGCCAGCCGGGCCGCGTCTTCACCCGGTCGCAGTTGCTGGATGCCGTGCACGGCGTCGCGTTCGAGTCGTACGAGCGGGCCATTGATGCGCACATCAAGAACATCCGCCGGAAGCTCGAGCCCGACCCGCCGCGGCCGCGCTACGTCCAGACGGTGATCGGCGTCGGCTACCGCATCGCGGAGCCCCCGGCATGAGGGATTCCGGGCGCTGGAACGCGCCGCGTCGCCGTCCGCCGTGGTGGCCGGAGAACGAGGCATGGCCCCCGGCCGGCCGCGCGGGCTGGGCCGGCGGGCACCGCCGGATGGGCTTCTGGCGTCCCGTCGGCTGCCTCGTGGTGGCCTTCGCGTTCTTCGCCGCGGGAATGGTTGCGGTCGCGTCGTGGGCAGTGGCCGCCCTCGTCGGCCTGGTCTCGGCCCCGCCGATCGTGGTCGGCGCCGGCGTCATCGCCCTCGTCCTGATCCTGGCGATCGTCCTCACCCTCGGCCGCACGCTCCGCCGGATGACGCAGCCCGTCGACGAGCTGATCGCGGCGGCGGAGCGCGTGGAAGCGGGTGACTACTCGGCGCGTGTCACGGAGACCGGGCCGCGACCGGTGCGCCGCCTCGCTCGCGCGTTCAACACGATGAGCACCCGCCTCGAATCGAGCGATCAGCGCCGCCGCACGTTCCTGGCCGACGTCTCGCACGAGCTGCGCACACCGCTCACCGTCATCCAGGGCCAGCTCGAGGCCATCGCCGACGGGATCTACCCCGCGGACGCGGCCCATCTCGAGTCGCTCATGGAGCAGACCCGCACGCTGGAGCGGCTCGTCGAGGACCTGCGCACGGTCGCGCTGGCCGAGGCAGGGAGCCTCCAGCTGGCGCTCGTGCCGACCGATCCCGGCGCGCTGGTCGAGGAGATCGCGTCGGCGTACCAGGCGGCTGCGGACGGTCGCCAGGTCCGGCTGACCGCCTCGGGCGCCAGGGGTCTCCCGACCGTCGAGGTGGATCCCGCGCGGATGCGACAGGTGCTCTCGAACCTGGTCGACAACGCGCTGCGGCATACGCCGAGCGGCGGCGCGATCACGCTGAGCGTGTCGGAGCCAGAAGGCGCCAGCGTGCTGATCGAGATCACGGACACCGGCACGGGCATCGCGCGCGAGCTGCTGCCCCACGTCTTCGACCGGTTCGCGAAGGGTGCCGGGTCCCCGGGGAGCGGCCTCGGCCTGGCCATCGCGAAGGACCTCGTGGAGGCGCACGGCGGGTCCATCGTCGCATCGTCCGAGCCGGGGACCGGCGCGACGTTCCGCATCCGTCTTCCGAGCCACCCCCCGATGCCGCTACGATCCGACGAGTGACACGCCTGCGCAGCCGCCTGCCGCTCTGTCTCGTGGCACTCGTGGCATTCGTGGCGGTCGCGGTGCTCGTCGGCTGCGCGGGCGGCACGCTGCCGGGAGCGCCGACGCCCACGCGCGCGGCCCAGGCCACGCCCGGCGCAACCGCCGCCGGACCCGAGCCGAACGCGGGCTTCCAGATGTGCGACCTCATGCCGGGTGTCGACGTCCAGGGCCGGGCGCCGTTCAGCGTGCCCTTCAAGAAGGCCACGCCCATGAGCTCGATCCCACAGGGCTGCGTCTACGAGTTCGAGGGCGACCGGGACTCCGCCTCGATCCTGCTGGTCGTCACCGACTTCCAGACGCCCGAGGACGCGCTCACCTCCCACCGGAACCACGAGCAGGACGAGACCAACCTGGGCACGCCGCCCCAGCAGATCGCGGGCCTCGGCGACACGGCATCGGCGGCAGGCGAGGACGAGGTCGGCGTCCAGACCGTCGTCGGCAGGCGGGTGATCGACGCCAACCTCGGCGGTCAGTGGCCCGACGTGACCGCGGCGGCCAAGATCGCTTCGGGGACGGAGCTGATCCGCCTGATCCTGAGCAGGCTCCCCTAGGGATCCCTAGCCGGGAACCTGGTCCGGGCGCGGGCCCGCCCCTCGCACGGGCTGGCTCACGACGTCCTCGTACTGCCGGAAGTTGTCGACGAACATCCCCGCGAGTCGCCGCGCCTGCCGGTCGTAAGCGTGAGCATCCGGCCACGTGTCGCGCGGCCAGAGGACCTCGTCCGGCACGTCCGGGACATGGAGCGGCACCTCGACGCCGAAGATCGGATCCGTGCGCGTGGGCACGCCATCGAGCGCGCCGTTGAGTGCCGCCCGCACCATCTGGCGCGTGTGGTTGATGTTCATGCGGTGCCCGACGCCGTACGGGCCGCCGGTCCAGCCCGTGTTCACGAGCCACGCCTGCGAGCCGTGGCGCTCCAGCCGCTCGCCGAGCATGTCCGCGTAGACGCTCGGGTGGCGGGGCATGAACGGCGCCCCGAAGCACGTCGAGAACGTGGCGGAGGGTTCCTGGACACCGACCTCGGTGCCGGCCAGCTTCGCCGTGTAGCCGCTGATGAAGTGGTACATGGCCTGCTCATGGGTCAGCCGGGCGATCGGCGGCAGCACACCGAACGCGTCGGCGGTGAGCAGGATCACGCTGGATGGGTGGCCGGTGATGCCGCCCTCCGAGCTGTTGCTGATGAAGCCCAAGGGGAAGGCCGCCCGCGTGTTCTCGGTCAGGCTGTCCGAGTCCAGGTCCAGCTCCCGCGTGACCGGATCGATGACCACGTTCTCCAGGATCGTGCCGAAGCGGCGCGTGGTGGAGTAGATGTCCGGCTCGTAGATGTGCGAGAGGCGGATCGTCTTGGCGTAGCAGCCGCCCTCGAAGTTGAACACCCCGTTGGGCCCCCAACCGTGCTCGTCGTCACCGATCAGTGTCCGCTCGGGGTCCGCCGACAGGGTCGTCTTGCCCGTCCCGGAGAGCCCGAAGAAGATCGCGGAGCGGCCGTCCGCGCCGACGTTCGCCGCCGCGTGCATGGGGAGCACGCCCTCGTCGGGGAGGCGGAAGTTCATGATCCCGAACGCGCCCTTCTTCATCTCGCCGGCGTACTTCGTGCCCGCGATGATGATCTCCTGCCGCTTCAGGTGGACCAGGATGGCCGTCTCGGTGCGGGTCCCGTCGCGGGCCGGATCCGCACGGAACGACGGTGCGTCGATGATCGTGAAGTTGGGCTCGAAGCCGACCAGCTGCTCCTGCTCGGCACGGATGAACAGGTTGTTGCAGAAGATGCTCGCCCAGGCCGTCTCGGTATAGGCGCGCACGGAGCGGCGGTAGTCCGGGTGCGCTCCAACGAAGCAGTCACGCGTGAAGACGTCCTGCTCGGCGAGATGGGCCATGACGCGGGCCCGGAAGCGGTCGTAGCGTTCCTCGCTGATCGGCTGGTTGAAGCCGCCCCACCAGACCGCGTCGTGGCTGCTGGGCTCGTCGACGATGAACTTGTCCTTCGGGGAGCGGCCGGTGTGCTCGCCGGTGCTCACGACGAGCGGCCCCTCCGCGGCGATCACGCCCTCGTCCCGGCGCACCGCGTGCTCGTACAGGGCGGCGACGGAAAGATTGGCCAGCTCGGGGCGCCCGATCCGGGTCGCCGGTGTCTTCGGCGGCGATTCGCTCGCGGTCATGGCAACACACCTCAGTGCCAGACCGGCCGCGCGTGACGGTGTCGCTGGGGCGACGCCGCAGTCGGCTTCCGCAGTCCGTTAGGGACAGGACTCTTCGATTCCCGTCGAATTGTAGCGCGGCGGTTGCGCGTCAGTGACGCGACGTCGACACGTCGGCCGCGTCGTTCAGCCTCTGGGCGTCGGCTGGTGCGCCAGGTGCTCCAGGAGGTCCAGCTTGGTCACGACGCCCGTCGGCCGGCCGTTCTCCACGGCGACGAGGGCCGGAGCCCCCTCGCTGAGGAGCCGGAACGCCTCGTCCACGGACGCGCCGGCCGCGATCGTTGGCAGCGGCCGGTCCATCACCTCTCCGACCGTTCGCTCCACCACCGTGGGATCGCGGTACGCGCGCTCCAGGAGGCTGCGCTCGTTGAGCGAGCCGACGATGCCGTCGATCGCGTCGTCGTCGCGCTCGGTGACGGGCATCTGGCTGATCCCGTAGCGCTCGAGCATGTCGATCGCGGACGCGACACGGTCGGTGGTCCGCACCAGCACGAGGGACGGGATCTCGTCGTCGCGGTGGCCGTTGCGCAGCACGGCCGAGACGCGCGTCCGGCCGGTCGGCGAGCCGAGGAGCCCGTTGATCCGCATCCACTCGTCGTTGTAGAGCTTGGACAGGTACGAGCGCCCTCCGTCGGGAAGCACGACGACCATGACCGCGTCCCGGCCCCCGTCCGCGGCCGTCAGCTCGCGGCCGACGGTGAGCGCGGCCACGAGGGCGGTGCCGCATGACTCCCCTGCGAGGATCCCCTCCTCCCGGGTGATGCGGCGGGCCGCGGCGAAGGCATCGGCATCCGAGACGCGCACCCAGCGGTCGACCGTGGCCGGATCGAACGTCCCGGGGAAGAAGTCCTCGCCGATGCCCTCGGTCAGGTATGGACGGGCCGTGTCGCCGGACAGGACGCTGCCTTCGGGATCTGCGCCGATGATCTGGATGTCGGGGTTCTGCCCCTTCAGGTAGTGCGCGAGGCCGCTGACCGTGCCGCCCGTGCCCACGGCAACCACGACGTGCGTGACGCGGCCGTCCGTCTGCCGCCAGATCTCCGGGCCCGTGGTGAGCTCGTGGGCTCGCGGATTCTCCATGTTGTGGTACTGGTCCGGCTGGAACGCGCCCGGGATGTCCCGCGTCAGCCGGCGTGCCACGGAGTAGTAGCTCTCCGGTGATTCGGGCGGCACGTTGGTAGGGCACAGCACGACCTCGGCGCCGTAGGCGCGCAGCAGGGCCTGCTTCTCCACGGACTGCTTGTCCGCCATCACGAAGATGCAGCGGTAGCCCTTGAGCGCGGCGGCGATCGCCAGCCCATGGCCTGTGTTGCCGCTGGTCGGCTCGATGATCGTGCCGCCGGGCTTCAGCAGCCCCGCCCGCTCAGCCGCCTCGATCATCGGCAGGCCGATCCGGTCCTTGACCGATCCGCCGGGATTGAGGAGCTCCAGCTTGGCCAGAATCAGCGGCTGTCGATCGACCGCCCCGAGCTCCCGCGTCACCCGCTGCAGCCGGACGAGCGGGGTCTCTCCGACCAGGTCGAGGATGGATTCCGCGTACTGCATCGGGCGCCGAGTATAGGCCGCGGCATCTCCGCGAACCCCGGCGATCCCGCCACAGGGCCC
The DNA here is from genome assembly GCA_034667005.1 of Chloroflexota bacterium. Classification (GTDB taxonomy): domain Bacteria; phylum Chloroflexota; class Limnocylindria; order Limnocylindrales; family CSP1-4; genus JAFMJV01. The sequence goes on along the minus strand of JAXDKU010000050.1, from coordinate 9,110 downwards.
CATCGCCGTACGTCACTGCAGCGTGCAGTACGTTCTGGTGGACCCCCGGATGAACGGAGTCCAGTAGCATTCCGCGAATGCCGGACACGCGCACGCGCCCGCGCAGGGCCTCCGCTGCGGCACTGGCCATCGCGATGCTCACCAGCCTGGTGGCTCCGAGTATCGTCATGTCCGTCGGCCAGGCACCCGGTGCCGTGTGCGTCGGCGGCTGGGCGACGACCAACCCGCCGGCCCTGGGTGGCGCCACCGCGGTGGACATCACGTTCGTGGCAGGCACGCCCTGGATCGCCGGATCGGAGAACCAGGAGGGCGCGAAGCCCGGCGGATTCACCTCGGTCGGCGAGACCGACGGGTGGCGATCGGTTGCCCTGGCCCCGACGGCAGGCTCGTCCGTGCTCACCGCCATCGCCGCGGCCGGCACGAGCCAGCTCTGGGCCGCGGGAGAGACCGTCGGCGCGATGACGCAGCCGCTCGTCCAGTACTGGGACGGCCGGCGCTGGATCCAGCACTCCGTTCCGCGGATGCGCAACGGCGGAGCGCTGACGGACATCGGCTCGCTCAGCAGCATCAGTGCGGTCGCGGTCGGCTACAGCACGGACCTCAGCGGGCCGCACCCGCTGGCCCTGCTGTGGAGGAGCGGCAAGTGGGCCGCGTCGCCCGTCCCGCTCAACAACTTCGGATCGCTCTCCGCGGTCGCCACCGGGATCGACGGCAAGGCGTGGGCCGTCGGCTGGGTGGAGACCGACACGGGATTCCGGCCGCTGCTCGAACGTTGGACCGGAACGGCCTGGCGACGGGAGACGATCTCGGGGACCGGACCGGCCGTGCTGACCGGCATCGTGATGCAGTCGCGGACCGAGGCCTGGGCCGTCGGGTACAAGCAGAAGACGACCGGCCTGAGCCCCCTCGTGCTCCACTGGATCGGTGGCTCCTGGCGGATCGAGCCGAGCCCGCCGGTCTCCGTCCGCGGTGGCTCGATCCTGCGCGACGTGACCGTGGTCGGCGACCAGGTCGTCGCCGTGGGCCTCGCCTGGGACAATTCCAGCCGCGACTCGGTGCCGCTGATCGCCACGCTCCAGGGCGGCACCTGGAACGTGACCCTGAGCGCGGGCGGCGTCACGGCAGGCGACCTGATTGCCGTGGCCGCGGGGCCGCAGCTGGTGGCTGTGGGACGCACCGGCGGGCGGTCCGTGGCGGTGACGCCATGTGAGCCCGGGCACGACCCGGTCCCCGGCGATGCCGCGGAAGCAGGCTGGCTGGGAGCACGACCACGCAATCCATCCGGAAGCGGAGCGAACGACGAGGAGGACGGCTCACGTGCTCCGCGTTCGATCAGGGGCGGCGCCGTGACCCCGGCGGCGACATTGCCGCCCACCGTCGACGTGCCGGGCCTCGAGATCCGCGACCTCACCGCGGAAGCGGGGTTGACCAAGACGACGGTCACGTACAGCGGCGCCGCGACGGACCTGGACGGCGACGGCTGGACGGACCTGGTGATCGGCCGGCACGCCCGCCCTCTGCTGGTGCTGCGCAACGTGGACGGGGCCTTCCAGCAGCCGTTCACCGGCGGCTACGAGCAGGTGGACCGCCACGGATGCTCGGTCGGTGACATCGACCTGGACGGACTCCCCGAGATCGTCTGCGCGGTGGGGGCCAACCATGGGCTGGGCATCAAGAGCAACGAGGTGTGGCTGGATCCGCTGGATCCGGCCGGGACCAACCGCGCGGCCGCACTTGGCGTCGACGACCCGCTGGGGCGGGGGCGCAGGACCGTCCTCTTCGACGCCAACCACGACGGCCGGCTGGACCTCTATGTGGCCAACCAGCCCAGCCGCGCGGACGGCCTGCCCAGCACGAACCGGCTGTACCTGAACAAGAACGGCCAGGGCTTCCTGGCGTCGCGGAAGGCCGGCCTGGACCTCTCGATCGGCGCCAACTGCCTGGTGCCCGCAGACCTGAACGGCGACGGCTGGACGGACCTGATCGTCTGCGTGGCCATCCCGATGGCCAACTACGTGGGCCTCCGGGTCTTCCGGAACGACCGGGGCAAGTTCACGGACGCCACGGCCGCGATGGGCCTGACGTCCCAGGGCGACCTCGACGTCCGCGTGGCGGACCTGGACGGCGATGGCGCGCGGGATCTGATCCGCGTCTCGGCGACGGGGCTGGAGGTGGACCTCCAGCGCAACGGCACCTTCGTGCCGACGTACACCCTGCCCGCGACCTATGCCCAGAGCATTGCCCTTCCGGACGTCAACAACGACGGGCGTCGCGACATCTACGTCGTGCGCGGCGCGCGCAACGTGACGATCCAGGATCTCCTCCTCCTGAACGACGGAACCGGAGCCGGGTACACGTCCGTGAACCTGCCGTCGGTGCAGCCGGGCGTGGGAGGCAGCGGCGTCGTCCTGGACTACGACCACAACGGCGTCGACGACCTGGTCGTTCTCCACGGCAACAGCGCGCAGGACGGGCCGGTCCAGCTGCTGGCGTTCGGGCCGCCGTGGCCGGGCGAGACGCCTCCGCCCTCCCCGTCCCCGTCCCCTTCGCCGAGCGCCGGTCCCACGCCGTCGCCGGTTCCGACCCCCGGCCCTGGGACACCGGCGCCCGAGACGCCCGCCACCGGCACGCCGACTCCGGATGCTGGCGCGACCCCCAGCCCGGAGGCCACCGGCATCGCCGCAGTCCCGCCGAACGGCTCACAGGGCCGCCCGCCGGCGGTCGGCACGTTCGGCGGTGCGGTCACCCTCGGGATCCTGGGCCTCGCGGCCCTGCTGCTCTTCGGCTTCCAGGCGCGGCGTCGAAGCTTCCCCGGCTGACCGGGAGGTCAGGCCTGGTCGGGCTGGTCGAGGTTCGTGTCTTCGAGGCCCGCCGCAGGCTGAGGCGGGCCGGCATCCGCCGGCGTGCGATGACGCCACACGATCGACGCGACTCCGAGCACGACAGCGAGGACGCCGATGACCATGGCCGTCGGCGCGACGCCCAGCAGCTTCCAGTCGTACTCGGAGCGGAACGTCTCGAGCACGAAGCGGACCGAGCCGTACCAGATGAACCAGAAGGAGGCGAGGTCCCCGGGCCTCAGCCTGGCGAAATGGCGGCGCGACAGCCAGAGAGCGACCAGCCCGCCGCCGATGTCGAGCGCGGACTCGTAGAAGAAGAGCGGGTGGAATCCGGTCGTCGCCTCGGGGTAGGCGGCACACGTGTACGGGGCGATCCGGTGGTCGCAGCCGATCGTGATGCCCCACGGCGCGTCGGTCGGCGGGCCGTAGAGCTCCTGGTTGAAGAAGTTGCCCCAGCGGGCGATGCCCTGCGCGAAGAGCGCGCCGGGAACGCAGGCGTCGACGGTCGACCAGAAGGGCAGGCGGTGCCGGCGCACATAGATCGCGATGCCGACGAGGCCTCCGGCGACGCCCCCATAGAGCGCGAGGCCGCTGTAGGGCGGCAGCACGATCTGCGGGAGGTTCTGGCTGTAGTAGGCCCACTGGTCGATCACGTGGTAGAGCCGCGCGCCGATCAGCGCGCACGCCGCCACGAAGATCAGGGCGTTCGTGACGTGCCGCGGCTCGATGCCGCGCCGCGCGATCTCGCGCTGCGCGACCAGGATCAGCACGGCCACCCCGACGATGTAGCCGACGCCGTACCAGCCGACCCGGATGAGCGTGCCGGGAATCTCGAACAGGATCGGGTTGGGGAGGATCTGGATCAGCCCGGACAGCACCCGGGGAGGATAGCGGCCGTCATCCGCGGCCAGCGGATGCCGCCCCCGGGAGCCGCGGTGGCTGATCGGGGAGCGGCGGCCCGCCGCTCCGGAGAGCCGCCGCCCCCGCATCGGGGATCCGGCGCCGCCGGATCGGGGGCCGCGGGCGGCCCCCGCCTATACTCCCGCGCGATGAACGACGGCTTCGCCTGGTGGCTGATCGTGCTCGGGATCGCCATCGGCGTGGGGCTGGTCTGGCTCTTCGTCGTCCGCCTTCCCCGGCGCGAGTCTGATGTGGACGACTCGGAGCAGATCGCCGAGGCGGCCTGGATCACCCACACGATCACGGCCTACGGCGGCGTGGCTCCACAGGAGCTCGTCGAAGAGATCCTGGACCTCCACCGCCAGTACCTGATCTCCGGCCCACCCGCACAGCTGGTCCCGGAGGACGAGACGCCGGAGACGAGCGACCCGGGCCGCGGCAGCGACGACGGCGACGACGGCGCCGAAGGGGACGGACCAGGCCGCTAGCCCGCCTCGGTCTCTCCCTGCCGAGCCGGCGCGTTGCCCCAGTGCAGGCACACGGCGCCACCGGCCATGCGCACGTAGCGGACATCGAGCAGGCCTGCGGCCTGCATCTGCTCGGCGACCTGGTCCGCGCTCGGGAAGCCCTCGAGGGACTGCGGCAGGTACGAGTAGGCGTCGGCGGGGCCGCCGAGCAGCCGGGCGGCGAGCGGCGCGCCGCGGTGGAAGGTGCCGTGGTAGAGCCGCGCCAGGGCTCGCGACGGGGGCAGGGACAGCTCCAGGCAGACGATCCGGCCGCCGGGTCGCACGACGCGGGCGAGCTCGCGGAAGCCGGCCTCGAAGTCGGACAGGTTGCGCAGGCCGAAGCCGATCGTCGCGGCGTCGAACTCGCCGTCCGGAAACGACAGCTCGAGCGCGTTGCCCACGGCGAAATGTGCCTGGACCAGGGAGTGCAGTCGCTCCGACGCGAGGTCGATCATCGCCGGTGACAGGTCGATGCCCTCCACGCGCCCGAACGGACCCACCCGCTCGGCGAGCAGTGCCGCCAGCTTGCCGGTCCCGCAGCACACGTCCACGGCAGATTCACCCGCACGCAGGCGCGTCTCGGCCACGGCCCTGCGCCGCCAGCGGCTGTCGATGCCAAGCGTCATCACGGTGTTCAGCCGGTCGTAGACGGGCGCCACCTCGTCGAACATGCGGGCCATGCCGGCCTCGTCCAGCGTCGCCCCCCGGCGCGGCGGCTGGGTCTCGCGCGGTGCGCCTCGTGAGCGGATTGGCAGGCTCCAGCTTCCTCAGAACGTGGCGGTCAGCTCCGGCGCGCCCTCTCCGTCTCGGATCAGGAGCACGTCTCCCGGTCGTCCGGGATCCTGGTACGCGGTGATCTTGCCGGCCCAGTAGGAAGTCCCGTCCGCGGTCCGCATCGGTCCGATCCAGGTTTCCGGCGCTCCGTCGCGGGCCAGGTAGCAATGGTATTCGGCATGCTGGGCCGAGTCGAGGGCGGCCGAGGTCACCACGATCTCCCCGCTCGCGGGATCGATGAGCACGACGCCGCCGGCGCTGCCATCCGGCGTCAGCAGTCGCGCCTCGCGATGATCGGCCTGCTGGAGGATCCGGTCGCTGGCTCGGACCACGGCGGTGATGGCAGTCTTCTCGCGGTCGTCACGGGAGGTCAGCCCTAGCGGGCCGCCGAGGAGCGCGCCGCCGACGAAGATGACGACCGCCGCCGCGGCGGCGAGGGCGAGCCGCCGGAACGGCACGACCGTTGCACGCTGCGACCCGCGGGCCGGCTCCACCGCCGCTCCATCCGCTGCATCCGGACGGCTTCCCCGGGGAACGCCCGTGGCAGCGACCGACGAGAGGATGCGTTCGCGAGCATCGGCCGGCGCACGCATCGTGTCGCCTGACGCAGCCCGGAGCGCCTCGGCCGTCAGCTGCCAGGCCTCCAGCTCCAGGCGGCACTCCGCGCAGCCGCGCAAGTGGGCGCGGAGCGGCGCCAGCTCCGGGGAGCCGTCGCGCTCGATGCGCAGGAGCACCGCGGGCTCGGACGCGGCATCCGCCAGGCGCTCCAGCGCTTCAGCGTGCTCCATCAGCGGCTCCAGACATCTCTTGGATGACGACCGTCGCGCCGCCCGGCGGGCCGTCCTCCGGTGGCTCCAGGGCAGCAGGCGGCGCGACCCGCGGTCCGAGCACCTCGACCATGAAGTGCCGCAGGCGCAGCAGTCCGCGCCGCGTCCGCGTCTTCACGGTTCCGAGCGGCCAGCCCAGGCGGGTGGCGATCTCCGACTGCGTGAGCTCCTCGAAATAGGCGAGCTCCAGGACCTGTCGCTCGAGATCGGGGATGCGCCCGAGCGCGGCCTGCACCTCGGTTCGCAGCTGCGCGGCCTCCAGGTGCTGTTCGGGGTCCATCGCCCGCGACCCGCCGCCGAGCAGCCCACCCTCGGCCATGGCGCGTTCGACGGCACGGTCCGTCTGGTCGCCGTCCATGAGCAGGGCGCTGAGCGGCACAGGCGACGGGCGACGGCCCAGCGCGCGCAGCCGATCGATCGCTCGATTGCGGGCGATCGTGCCCAGCCAGGCGGGCAGCGAGCCCTGTCGCGAATCGAACAGCTCGGCCCGATTCCAGAGAGCGAGATACGTGTCCTGCAAGACCTCTTCCGCCAGTTGCCGGTCCCCGAGGCGCCGGTATGCGGCCCGATAGATGGCGTCGGCATGCCGGTCGTAGAGCTCGGCGAGCGCGTCCGTGTCGCCGGCAGCAACCGACGAAACGAGAAGGGCATCCGAACGGGCGACCGGTTCCCTCGTCATCAGACGCTACGCGGCCTCGGGCGGGTTGGTTTCAGCGGGCTTGCCCCAGCCCGGCAGGAAGCGCAGGCCAGCGGGCAGGGCGCCGCGCGGCAGATGCGATTCGAGGCACGTCACGCCGTCCGGCCCGACGACGGCGGCGTGGAGCGTCCCGGCCGGAAGATCGAGCCGGTCGGCCTCGGCGAGGTCCGCGGACTGGCCGATCTCGGGCATCTCGAACTCGATGGATCCGGCAGCAGCGACGAGCACCTTGTCGTAATCGTGGCGATGGGCGGCGTAGCGGTCCAACGGGCCGTTGGACCAGGCGGCAGGAACGAGTCCCTCCCGCTGGAGCAGCGAACGGAGCCGGCTGCTCTCGTCCTGGGCCATGGCCTCAGGCCTGCACGCCGATCAGCAGACCGACGACGTACGTGACCGCCGCGGCGGCCCCGCCGATGGCTACCTGGCGCGCCCCGCTGAACGCGGCACTCCGCCCGGTCAGGAGGCTGACGGCGGCGCCGACCAGGAACAGCGAGCCGAGCGCCAGGACCACCGACACGACGGCGGCCTGGACCCCGCTCGAGAGGAGGAACGGCAGCAGCGGCACTGCAGCACCCACACCGAAGGCAACGAACGAGTAGGCGGCGGCGCCCCAGGGAGAGCCCAGCTCGTCCGGGTCGAGGCCCAGCTCCTCCCGGACCTTGGTGTCCAGCGCGGTCTCGGGATCCTGCATCAGGCGCTGCGCGACCAGGGCGGCCTCGCCTCGCGACAGGCCCTTGGCGCGGTAGATCGCGGCGAGCTCGTTCTGCTCGGCCTCCGGCATGATCTTCATCTCCTCGCGCTCGAGGTCGATCTGGCGCTGGAAGAGCTCGCGCTGGCTCTGCATGCTCACGTACTCGCCGGCGGCCATGGAGAACGAGCCGGCGAGGAGTCCGGCGATGCCTGCCAGCACGATGAAGCGGTTGTCCACCGCCGCGCCGGCCACGCCCATGACCAGCGCCAGGTTGCTGACCAGGCCGTCGTTGACGCCGAAGATCGCGGCGCGAAGCGTTCCTGTGCGGCCGGCGCGGTGCCACGTCTCGTCCTTGCGGGCCACGGCCGGGCTTCCGGCAGAGGCCGGCACGAGACCGGCCGCCGCGATTCCGGCCACCGCCGCCGTCCCCGGCGCGAAGACGTCCGGCGTGCTGCCCTCCGGCCTGTTGATCACGCCCGGCAGGCCCGCGTCGAGCCGCTGCCAGATCTCCGCGTGCTCGCGCTCGTCATCCATGATCCCGGCGACCTCGGGGTCTCCCTGCGCTTCGTAGGCCTCCTCCTCGTCGCCCTCCAGCGACTTGACGAGATCGGAGACCGCGCGCGTCCCGAAGATGCGCGCAAGGCCGAGGATCACCTGGATGCGCACCCTGGGGCGGCCCGGCGCGGGGACGCTCATGCCCGCGTCGCGCAGCCGGCTCGCCCAGATGTCGGCGTGCCGGCGCTCGTTGGCGGCGATCGCGCGAAAGGCGGCCTGTCGCCGCTCGTCCTTCTCGATGCCCGCCAGCCGGTCGTAGAGGACGATCGCGTCCCGCTCGAGCCTCAGGTTGGCCAGGCTGCGGTCGAGGTCTGCCGGATCGAGGGAAGGGGCACCGCTCATGGGACGAGCATGCTAGCCCAGGGCAGGGGCGCGGTCCCGGACACGGCGGGTGCGCGGCATTCCGCGCAGGCCGCGACGACCCCGCCGCGAGCGCCTCGCCGCGAGCGCCTCGCCGCGAGCGCCTCGCGCGGGGTGCCGGACCTACACTCCCGCGGATGAGCACCGATCGCCGCGGCCCCGCCCGCTTCCTGTCGGCCGCCGACGTGGACGCGGCCATGCCTCCGGTCGAGCAGCGGCTGGCGCTCGCCCGGCGAGCGCTGGTGGCGCTCGGGTCTGACACCGAGCTGCCGCCGAAGATTGCGGTCCACCCGCGGCCGTCCGAATCCTTCGCCCACGCGATGCCGGCCTTCGTGCGCGGCCGCGACCCGGACGGTCAGGACGACCTCCTGGGAATCAAGTGGGTCACCGGCTTCCCCGGCAACCGGGCAGCCGGCCTGCCAACGCTCGACGCGGTGATCCTCGTCAGCGATCCCCGGACCGGGCGACTCCGCGCGATCCTGGATGGCGGGCCGATCACGGCACACCGCACGGCCGCGGTGAGCGGCGTCGCCATCGAGCGCTGGCGGCCTGCCGCGGCGGGTCCGTTGCGGATCTGCCTGGTCGGCGCCGGCGTCCAGGCACGCAGCCACCTCCCCGTGCTCGGCCATCTCCTCCACGGGTCCTCGCTGGTGGTGACCGACGTCCACGCCGGTCGGGCGGAAGCGCTCGCACGGGAGGCTCGCGATACGGACGCCTTTTCCGGCGTGTCCGTCGTCGCCGATGCCGCCGAGGCGGTTTCCGGCGCCCAGGTCGTGCTCACGATGGTGTCGTTCGGCCCCGACCGGCAGGGCATCCCGGCCGAGGCGTTCACCTCGGCTCGGCTGATCGTCGCGGTCGACTACGACATGTGCGTCCCGGCGGACGTCGCATCGCAAGCGGACCGCTTCCTCGTCGACGAGCGGGGCCAGTTCCTCGCCAACCGCGCGACGGGCATCTTCG
>JAXDKU010000049.1:0-17010 GCA_034667005.1 Chloroflexota bacterium | reverse complement strand
GTGGCGTCATGATCTGACCCAGCATGGACCAGCCGCATCCGCGTGCCGCCCTCGGGCCGGAACCGATCCGGACCATCAGCCGGGACGAGCTGAAGGCGAAGCTTGACCGAGGCGACGACTTCAAGCTGATCATGGCCCTGAACCGCTGGGCCTACGACGCCAAGCACATCCCGGGCTCGCTCCACTTCGACCGCCCCACCGACCTGTACGCCGCGGTCCGGCCCGAAGACGACGTGGTCGTCTATTGCTCCAACGTGGACTGCCTCTCGAGCGTGGCGCTGTACCGCGACCTGGTGCGGCGTGGCTACCCCGACGTCCGTCGCTACGCCGGCGGACTGCTCGACTGGGAGGACGCCGGGCTGCCACTGGAAGGCAGCTTCGCGGCCGCGGCGCCGTGACCGCCGGCTCGGCCGTGCCGCCGCCTCCGGCCGGCCATCCCCATGCCGCGGAGATCGACACGGAGCGCCGGGGTTGGTACGAGCTGGCCGACCTGGTGCGCTCGCTGACCCCCGCGGAATGCCTGGCGCCGGGCTACCAGCGCGACCCCGACTGGACCGTCCGCGACGTCGTCGCCCACCTCGGCACGTGGCTCGCGGAGGCGCAGCTTCAGTTCGAGCGGATGACCGCCGGCACCTACGAGGGCCACGCGGTCGACGTGGATGCGCTCAACGCCGCCCTGCTCGAGGCCATGCACGGCCAGCCGTTCGAGGTCGCCTGGGTCCAGGCGAACGGCGGCCGGACGAGGATGATCCAGGAGTGGTACGGCCTTCTCGACCCGAGCGACGAGGCTGCGTGGTGGGTCCGGAAGGCGGGCGGCGCCCATTACGAGGACCACCTCGGCAGGCTTCGCGAATGGACGGCCGAGCTGATCAACCGGCGTGATCCCGCTGGAGGCTAGCTCTCCCAGTGGTACTTCAGCGGCCACGTCGCCGAGTTTGGGTTGACCTTGAGCCACGCCTCGGCGAGCTTCTCGGGCCCGCCGCCGGCGTTGATGGTCCGGGCAAGCTGGCGCCGGTCGCCCGCGTAGGGCAACGCCGGGCTCTTGGTCCACGACGTCCCCGCGTTGTTCGACGTGACCCGGTAGCTGGTGCCGAGGGCAGGTGACCCCGGTCCCGTGGCCGCGGTGAACACGAAGCCAAGGTCATAGGCGACCGCGTCATATAGCCGGTACTCGTCGCCGGCGCTCGTGCTCGTGCCGAAGGACCCGTCAAGGACCTTCGTCTCCGTCCCGAACGTCTGGCCCCCGTCATTCGAGAGCCGGCGGAAGACGTCCGCGTTGCGCTCGTACAGGAGGAGGGAGACGCCGGCGAGCACGACGATCGCGCTCTTTCCGTTCGCGACCGTCGCGTTCGTCCCCCATGCGAAGGTCGTCCCGAATCCTCCGATCGTGCCAACGCGCCGGCCGATGGTGCCATTGGCCTTCGTCCATGCCAGGAGCACCCCGCCACCCGCGGCCAGGCTTGGGCCGCCCTTGCCGAGCGGCGCGCCACCCGGAAGGACGATGTGGCTCACCCAGCCCGGGACGCTGATGTCATAGACCCGCGCGTGGGCCTTCCAGCCGCCGGTGCTGTCCTGGTAGGCGACGACGATGAAGTTGCCTTCGGCTCCGATCACGGGATTGCGGGTCTTCGAGCTCCCCGTGTTCGTGGAAACCAGGATCGGCGTGGACAGCGTGCCGCCGAAGGGCAGCTCTGCCATGTAGACCCGCGTCCCGTTGCCGACCTTCTCCACCCAGGCGATGTGGTGCTCCTGCGTGGGACCGGCGAAGACGGCCCCGTCCCGGGTCGGCTGCCCGGGCGCATTGAACACGGGTTGGGCCGTCCCAAACGTGCCGCCACTGTCCGTGCTGTCGGCGACCCACACCGAGTCGGGTCCCGAAGGCTCGAACCACGTGGCGGCGACGAAGGGGCCAAGCGCCGCAAGGTCAGGATCCGACGGTGTAAAGCTCCCGGCCCGGAGAACCAGCGCAGGGTTCCAGGAGTACGCGAGGGCAGCCGTGCTCACGAGGAGCGTCGCCGCGACGGCAACGAGACCCACGCGGACCGCCAGCGCTCGCGGTCTGACGTGGCTCATTCTCAGGAGTCCCGATGGAACATCAGCTTCGCGGCCCCGCTCGGCTTGATCCAGGCTTCGGCAAGCCAGGGATCCAGGAAGGTCGGCTCGAGGACGAACGTGACCTGCCGGTCGTCGCCCCAGGGACTCAGCGATCCGGCAGCCGACCACGTGGCACCGATGTCGTTGGAGGAAAACCGCAGGTTGACCCCGCTGTTGCTGCACCCGCAGCGTTGCCCGGTCAGCACCACGTCCATGCCGTGCATCGTCACATCGAAGAGCTCCAGGTCGTTGTCCACCACGACGTTCTGGTTCACTGGAGCGGGCACCCACGTGGCCCCAACGTCCTCCGACCGCCGCGTGCGGACCTCGTTCCGGTTCGTCCAGACCGCCACGATGTTGTCGCGGCTCCGCACGACTCGCACACGGTCCTGGTCGTAGAACCCGAGCCCGCCAATGGTCTTGGTGGGTCCCCACGCGGGGGTCGGGTTCATCCAGGCGCTCTTGATGCGAACGTCGCCGGCTGCATTCGCCCACACCACGGACACGTACTCGGAGGTGGCCGCGACGTCGGGCCCGGAGGCCTGCGAATAGTAGGAATTGCCCAGGTTGGCGGGAACGGACCAGCCACCGGCGGACCGGTTGAGGATCTGGCGCTTGACCGTGAAGGTGCCGCTCACGTCCACCTGGTAGACCACGAAGGCGTAGTCATCGGACATGGCGATCACCGGGTTCATGGCCTTGCCGCTGTTGGTCGACACCGCTCCGATGGTCCACGCTCCCGGTCCGGCAGGCTTCCTGCCGTAGAAGATCCGCCAAGCGCCACCGGGCAGCTTCTCTGACCATGCGGCCATGACCTCACCCTTGGAGGTCGCGACGGAGATCTGGTGCGCCGGGCGGCACTGGCACGCGGCAAAGACGAGACGCTTCGGGCCGAGGAAGCTGTTGCCGGCGTTGATGCTTTCCTTGACCCACACGGAGGCTGGGGAGCCGCCTTCTTGCCAGCCGACGATCAGATCCGAGCTGTCTTCGTGATTTCCGGCGACGTCAGGCGCCCCCGGCCCGAAGCTCGCAGCGCGAACCGTGCTGGTTGCCACCCAGGTGTAGGCCAGCGCGCTGCTGGCGATGGACAGCACCGCGATCAACGCGATCAGCACGGGCAAGGCGCGGCGACGCGCAGATCGGAGCAAGGCAGGCAAGGCAGGTCCTCCCGGAGAAGCGCGCACGGGAAGCTCGGCCCCCGCTTTCAACGGCCCTCGCGCCGACAATACAGGGCCACAAGCGGCTGTGCCGACATCTTTGCGACTGCATGTACCGATTCCGAGACTTTCCATCGACCGTCCCGGCCCTCTGAAATGGACCCTCGTGGCCTACGGACAACCAGTGCCCGGAAGATCTGTGACGGTCACGTCCTGCGATCGGGATTCGCGGCCGCCTGCGAGGCTTACCACCGCGGTGACCGTATAGGTCCCGGGGCTGTTCACGGCGAAGCCGATCCTCGACAGGCCTTCGCGGTCGAGGCGGTTCTCGTCTTCCGTCGGAGGGATCAGCTCGCCGTTACGCGTCGTGATGCTCCACGCCACGCCGGCACCAGGCTCGGCGGGGGCAACCGAGATCGTTCCACAGACCGTGACCGGATTGGCCGGGCCGGCGTCCGTGTAGCCGGCGACGAGCGTGATGACGGTCGGGACCACCGTCGGACTTGGGGCCGCAGTGATCCGCGGGGTGCGGGTGGGCCGCGGCGTGATGTTCGGAGTGGCCGTCGGCCGTGGCGTGACGATCGGGGGTCGAGCGGTCGGGGTTGCGACGAGGGGCGTCGCCGAGGGCGAGAGCACCGGCGACGGGGAGGGGGGCGACGATGCGCCGGCGCCGGCCGTCGGCGACGCGAATGCGGACGGGCTCGCTGAAGCCACGGCCGACGGCGACGCCGACGCCGACGGTGACGGACCGGCCGAGGGCGAGGGTTCCCCTGAGCCCGGCGCGGCCGACGGGCTTGCAGCGACCGCGGACGACGTGGCTGCGGTCGTTGGACCTCCGGCTGCCGGACCTCGTCCCATCGCCCCGGCGAGGACGAGGCCGGCGCCGACGAGCAGCACCGCCAGCACGGCGATGACCGGGGCCCAGCGTCGCCAGCGGAATCCGCCGGTCTCGCCCGTCGGATGCGGCCCGGACGGGCCTCGGGGCGGGACTCCGCGCCGTCCCCGGGCGGCCACGCCAAGCTTCGCGGCTTCGGCTGGCGCCGGACCTCCCACGACAGCGGCAGCAGCCGACGACGGCGGAGCGGCCACGACCGCGGCAGCAGCGATGGATACCGGACCGGCCGCGGGCGGCGGCGTGCCTCCACGGTCGCCCAGCGGCGCCACGCCCAGTAGCGTCGAAGCCGAGGCCTTGGCAGGTGCCCGGAACGGGGCGCCGAGCCAGGGCTTGCCGGGTCGACGTTCTCCCTTGCCCGCGCGGCTGTCGGCAGCCTGGCCCGCGGCGTCGGACGCGATGACCTCGCCGACGAGCGCCTCGATCGATTGCGGTTCGTGCGCGGTTCCGGGGTCCGTCATCTGTGCGTCACTGTGGACGGCCGGCACCGGCCTCGTGAGCCGAATCGTCACGACGGCCTGGTCGCGACGCATCCGCCACGCTACTTGGGTCCGCCGCGCCCGGCTCCGGCGGCAGGAGGGCCAGCCTCCGGCCGAGGGACCCGAAGAGGCCTGGCTCTCGCGCTTGGCCTGCGGTCGCCAGGGGCGTCCCGTCTCCCGCCACCGCGAGGTACCTGCCGAGGAGACTGTCCAGGCCGCCCGCATCGAGGAGCACCAGGAAGCGGGACAGGTGGCGCCGCGGCACGCACGCGAACCCGCGCGCGGTCCGCGCCGGGTCGGTGAAGACGAAGGCGCAGGTGGCCCAGCTGACCATCACCGGTGCCAGCTCGAACGCAACGCGCCGACGCGGCGCCAGCAGCGCGCCGAACGGGTCAGGATCGAGCAAGGTCGTTCCCGGCCCGTCATCAGCCGCGCCTTCATCGCCGCGTTCAGGTCCCGCCGGTCCCTCCGAGGGCAGCGAGAGGTCGCCCGCCACCATCTGCTGGAGCGGCTCGAGGTCGTCCGCATCGGCCAGGTCCACCAGGCAGGCCCGCGCTGCCTCGGCGGCCAGCTCCAGGTGGGACTGAGCATCGATGCTGCCACCCGCCTCCAGCCGGAGAACCGTCGTCCGGCCGCTCGCATGCAGGTCAGCGCCCGCCGCGCGACGATCCACGTACCAGCCGTACCGCTCGTAGGCGGGCTCGAGCTCCAGCCGGACGGACGGCGGCTGATCGGGACCGGGCTCGCCCGTGACCGACCGCTCCGCGGCGATGGCCGAGCCCAGCACGAACGCCAGCGCCCCGCGCAGCCGCGACCCATGCGTGAACTCGCCGCACAGCTCCAGCCGCCCCGGTCGCGGCCTCACCATGAGCCCAGGCGAGCCGCTGCGGTTGAGCAGCAGCATGAGCGCCGGCCCGAACGTACGGGCGTAGTGGAGGCCGGCTCGCTCCGTGATCGCGTCGTCCATGGAGACGCTGACATGCGTCGAGTAGCCGACCGCGCGCACCGCGGGACCGAGGCGGCTCTCCAGCGCCAGCCGTTCGGATCGGGCCCGGCCCGCGACCTCGCCTGTGAAGCCCGGAGCGGCGCGGATGGGCGGCGTCGCGATCTCGGCTTCGCGGTAGTCGCAGGTCAGCATCGAGCCGGTGGGCAGGTGGTAGGCGAACGGGTCCGACGGGTCGAGGTGGCGGACGCCGAGCCCAAGATCGTGGACGAGCTCCCGGAAGTCGAGCTGGATCCCGTCCCGCACGATCTGGAACTCGTGCTCCACGCCGATCGATCGATCCCAGCCGGGTTCGACGCTCGGTGCCCTGCCGCCGAGCAGCCGGCACAACTCCGCGCTGAGCTCCGCTGCCAGGGATCCTCCGTCCGCCTGCACCATGGCCCAGTCTGCCGGATGGCCGGGCGCTATCGTGGGGTGACGGCGAGCCGAGCACCGTCAGCCGGCGCCAGCGAGGGGTGACCAGGGATGGGCGAGAAGTTCAACACGGCGGATCCGGCTGCCCTGGACGCAGGGGCTGGCCAGTCCCTTGCCGCAGGTCCGGACGGCCTGATGATGGCGGGGACGTTCCTCTCCGACCAGGGCGTGACGGTCGAGTCGGTCGTTGGCTGGGCGGGTGCCGCTCGATCGGGTGCCGGCCGCAGCGGCAGCCCGGCGGCCGTGGACGCTCGGCCCGGATCCAGCCCTGGGACTGCCGCGCTGACGGCGGCGCTGACCGCAGGCGTGGTCGAGGCCGGCGCCGCAACCTGGTCCCCGCAGGCCGTGACGCTTGACCCGGGCTCGGGGCGCTCCCACCAGACGTTCACGGTCGCGCAGGACGGCGGCTCGATCGAGGGCCGCCTGACCGAAGGCTGACCGGGGCTGACGCCGTGCCCGACACAGAACCAAGAGGAGGACCAGCGATGGCCCAGGGCGACCCGCTCCCGGGTGTCGACATCAGCATCGAGCAGAGCCCCGGTGGGAAGGTGATCGCTCGTGCGCGGACCGGCGTCGACGGCACGTATGCCTTCGAGAACGTGCCGGCCGGTACATACCGGATCGTCGTGTCGGTGGACGCCATGAAGCGCGGCTCCGAGCGAGCCGACCGCACGCCGTCGCAGCCCGCTCCGCCCGAGCGCCGCGACCGCTAGACCCCGGCCGTCTGACGCACCGGGCGCACGGTTGAAGCTGGCTCTTCCCCCTTGCGACTCCGTGATCCATGATGTTCCGCGCAACGGGTGCTGCGCTGTCGTGACGCAGCAACGGGGAGCGTGGGAAAGAGCCGAGACCCGGGGAGGCGAGGGGTTCAGACATGGACATCCAGCTGGCGGCAGAGCGGATCCTCGTGCTGGAGGAGCGCGTCACCTTCGACGACATCCGGCAACGCGCCATGGACCGCCGCACCTCCGCGTTCGGTGGCGGTCTCGGCAGCTTCCTCCAGCGGCCCAAGCCGGAGGAGGTGACGCTCACCCAGACGCAACGCCGCCTGGAGCCGATGTGGCACGTTCGGGCGTCCGCGCGGTACGTCTATGAGCGCACGCGCGAGTACTCCGTGGTGGCGAGCGCGCCCGAGGTCCGCGAGGTGGAGGTCAACGGGCAGACGTATCCCGTCCTGCCCGGTGGCCGCACGTTCAAGCTGCCCATCCGCGAGGGATGCGTCGAGGAGCTCAAGGGCGAGCACTACACGGATGGTGTCACCGGCAACAACGTCGCGGACGGCCCGCAGGTCGTAGCGGGGTCGTCCAGCGAGGTCAGCGACCCGTCGCAGCTCTCCGCCGACGGCACCATGCTCATCCCGCCGGAGCACCGCGCTTCGTTCGTCATCCGGAAGCTGATCGGCGAGATGATGAAGCCGGTCCAGGCCGATGCCGTCTCCGAGGAGGCCCTCGCGCTGGAGCGCACGGACCTCTACTACCGCCCCGTCTACGCGTTCGAGTTCCTCTGGACGCCGCGCGGCAAGAGCGGCGTGGTCGAGATCGACGCCGTGACCGGCCAGGTCCGCCAGGCATCGACCTTGATGCCGGCGCTCAAGGGGATGGTCACGCGCGACGCGCTGTTCGACCTCGGCGCGGATGCGGCCGGGATGCTCATCCCCGGCGGCAGCATCGCCGTGAAGGTGGCGCGTGCGGCCCTCGACAAGGGCTACTGACCCGGACCTCGCAGGCCAGGCCCATTCGTCGTGAGGTACCGGTGGTCGCCGCCCCCGAAGCCACGTCCCCAGCCGGGGAGCTAGCCAGGCCCGGTCCTGTCGAGCCTGACGCGCTGCGCCGCAACCTCGCTCTGGACCTGACATCGGCGATCGGCGTCGGCGTCTCGTTCGGGCTCGTCGCCGGGCTGCTCAACACCGTTGCGCGCCGCTTCGGCATGGACCCCATCGGCCTCGCGGCCCTGGCCGCTGCCCCGTTCGTGGCGAACTTCCTGGGGATGCTCGCGGGCCGTGTCGGTCCCCGATCTCCGCGCCAGCTCGCGCTGTTGCGTGTCGGCGGGGCCGGCCTCCTCGTCCTGCTCGTCTTCGCGCCCGTGCCGCTGGCGATGATGGCCGTCGCCTACGGCTACTGGCTCAGCTACTCACTCGGCCTGCCGTTCCAGTACCGGCTGTGGGGCGCGATCTACCCGCCGCGGCTCCGCGGCAGGCTGCTCGGCGTGGTGGGCACCGGGCGGGCCGCCGCGGGCGGGGTCGCGGTTCTCGCGGCCGGACTTCTCGCCGACCGCCTCGGCGGTCTGCCGGCGGTGGCCATCGTGGCCACGGTGGCGGTCGTCCTCCTGGCCGCATCCGCCGGCATCAGGGCGCCGGATGCCGCCGATCCCCCGCGCTTCTCGGCTCGCCAGGCGATGGCCGCGCTCCGCGCCAGGCCGGGCCTCCGGGTCGCGGTCGTCGCCCAGGCCTTCTACGGCGGCGGGATCATCGCGGCCGTCCCGCTCTACGCGCTCGTCCAGGTGGATCGCCTCCAGCTGTCCCTCGGCGAGGTCGGCGTGCTGGGCCTCCTCGCCGCCGGCTCGACGACCATCTCGTACCTGGCCTGGGGCACGCTCGCGGACCGGCGCGGCCATCCGGCGCTGCTCCGCGGCGGCAGCATCCTCGGGCTCCTGTCGCTGCTCGCGTACACCGCCGCGCCGTCCGTGGCGCTCCTGTGGGTCGCGGCCGTGTGTGCGGGCCTCGCCAGCGCCGGCATCGACCTGGGCCTCCAGTCGGTGATCCTGGGCGCGGCCGAGTCCGACGAGCGAGCCGTCGTCATGGCCGGCTGGAACGCGCTGACCGGCCTCCGCGGCATCGCGGCGCCGTTCGTCGCCAGCGGTCTCGTGCAGCTCCACCTGCTCGACGTCACGGGCGCCCTCGTGGTCTGCGGCGTCGTCACCGCGATCGGCACGCTGATGTACCTGCGGCTGGACTTCTCCCCCGACGCGCTCTCGGGGAACGCGGCGTCGCGCCGCTTCGCGCTCGACCGCGCCTGAAGGCACGCGGAGCGCTCGTCAGCCCTCCGCCAGCACGATCACCCGGTCCGCGGCGGACAGCGTGACCTCGGTCGACTTCTTCGGGTTTACCACGACGCCGTAGGCCTGGCTCGCGTCGCCGGCCAGGGAGCGCAGCCGGTATCCGATGGCCACCTCACCCCGCCGCCGCGCGGCCTCCACGATGGTGTAGAACGTGACCGGCCGGCCGGCTTCGACGTACTCGCCGGCGGGACGCACGTAGATCTCGGAGCCCTCCGCGTCGAAGAGGTCCGCGAAGACCGCCGCGAGCGCCTTGTTCTCCGCGACCTGGCTCAGGTAGAGGCTGACCAGCCGGTCGCTCACGATGAAGTCGTCGGCCCGAGTCACCTCGGCGAGCGCACGGTTCCGCAGGTCAAGCATCTCGCTCACGATCGAGTACTGGTGGCCGGTCTTCTCCGCGATGTCGCGCAGGTGCAGCAGGGTCACGAGCGTCCTGCCGTCGGCTCGCTGGACGTCCAGCTTGTCCGAGTAGCTCAGGATGATGACGTGGTGGAACCGCGGAATGTCGAGCGCGTCGAGGAGACGCCGGTCCGTCGTGTCGCCGGCCTGGAAGGTGACCCGCTGGTTCACGGCCACGCGGTCGAGCTCCGTGACCCTGTCCGCGGGCGTGTCGGAGTCCGCCACGATCAGGACCTCCGACCCGGGGGCCACGTAGTTGTCCAGCTCGGCGACGATCAGGTGCGCGCGCCAGTTCCAGCCGAGGACCAGCGTTCGTTCGGCGCGCGGTTCGCGCGGGACAGCCTCGGTCAACGCCGAGGCGTCCGGATCGAGGCCCGGTGAGACCTTGACGGTGTCGTCGTCGTGCGAGATCACGACGATCTGGTCGTCCTGGTTGATGACCGTCTCCATCGGCGGATTGAGCCGGGGCGCTCCGCCGTGCTGCATCAGCCCGATCAGCGTGGAGCTCTCGAACGCCTGGAGGGCGTCGCCGAAGGTTCGGCCGGCGAGCTCCGCCACGGGCATCGTGTAGATCTCGTCGCCCTCGAAGTTGAGGAGCTCGGTGTAGACGACCGAGAGCCCGGGCTGCCGGCAGGTCTGGGCGGTGATCCGGGCGATGACGTCGCCGATCAGGACCATCTCGACCTCGTCCCGGCCCACCATGCGCGCGACTTCCAGGCTCCGCGCGTGCCGGATCTCGGCCACCACGTGGTACGGCCGCTCGCGGCGTGCCGGGTCGTTGATGATCGCGAGCAGCACCTTGAGGACATCGGCGTCCGGGTCGTCGCTGGGCGGCGCCAGCACGATGATGGCCCGCGATGCCTGCACGTTGATCACGTCCAGCTCAGCCAGGTCGATGGGGTCGCCGCTCCGGCAGACGATGCGGGTGCCGCGCGTATTGCCCATGCGCGTATGGATGGCGTCCTCCATGGCCACCTTGTCCATGTTGGCGAGCACGGCGATGGTGGAGCCGCGGCGGTTGGAGTTCGCCTCCACCAGCTCGGCGAGCACCGCGAAGATCTGCTGGTTCCAGCCGAGGATGACCACGTGATCGCGCTCGATGACGCGGGAGCGCCCTTTTCGCAGATCCTCCAGCTTCGACTGGATGCCGTTGGCGATGATGCCGATGAGGATCGCGACGACGAACAGGCCGCCCAGCGTGACGACCAGCTTGATGGCCACGGCGAGGGGCGATTCCTCGCCCGTGTTCTCGATGTAGCCGGCGTCGATCGTATGGAGGAACGACTGCCAGGCCTGGTCGATGACGCCGGTGTCGGGCTCGATCAGCGCCAGGACGATGGCGGCAACGGCGACCAGCGCCGTCGATGCGATCGCCAGTCCGAAGATCAGCGCACGAACGCCGCTCGCCATGAAGTTGTCGAACGCGTAGTGGAGCCGTTCCGGGCGGCTGGCGTGCCCGCGCTGCCTCATGGAAGGAGTCTACCGACGCGTCCACCCCAAGGCGACGGTGTCGGCTGCAAACCGCCCCTGCCACGACGCTAGCATCAGCGACGGCACACGGCGTCAGAGCATGGAGGTCGGCTTGGAAGGTCTTGCCGCGGTGTCATGGGGTGAGGGCCGCATCGACCTGTTCTGGCGTGGCGACGATCGCGCGCTGTGGCACCGGGCGTGGGACGGCGCGGGCTGGTCGGCGGATGAGTCGCTGGGTGGGCGGCTCGCGTCGCGGCCTGCCGTCACCGCGTGGGACGTCGACCAGATGGAGGTCTTCGCGATCTTCGAGGACGGCCAGCTGTGGGACCGCTACTGGGACGGCACGAGCTGGCACGACTGGGAGACGCTCGGCGGCGAGCTGGACCCGGCGGGAGCGCTCGGGCCGGCCGCGTCGTCGTGGGGTTCCGAGCGGCTGGACGTCTTTGCCACCGGACGTGATGGGCGCCTGTGGCACCGCTTCTGGGACGGCACGCGATGGGTCGACTGGGAGCAGCTCCCCGGTTCCTAGGTTCGGCCGAGCTCCCTGGCCACCTGGCCGAAGAGCGTGCCCATGACCCTGGCCGTGGTGGGGAACGCGTGCAGCGTGTCCGCGAGCACCTCGACGGGCGTGCGGAGCTTGACGGCGAGCACCGCTTCGTGGATTGCCTCCGATGCGCCCGGCCCGGCGATGAAGCAGCCCAGCAACGTGCCGTCGGCCCGGTCCGCGACCAGCGTCACGTGCCCCGTGGACTGCGTGACGTACCCCTTGGCCGACGTGCCCAGGTCGATCGTCCGCTCGATCGCGTCATGCCCCTGTTTCTTCGCTTCCTCGAGCAGCAGCCCGACCGAGGCGGTCTCGGGCTCCGTGTACGTCGCCCGGGGGATCGCGCGGAAGTCCGGCCGCACCGCGTCGCCGAGCGCGATCCTGACGGCCATGTCGCCCTCGTAATGCGACAGGTGGGTGTGCAGCTCGGGCCCGGCAGGATCGCCCGCAACGTAGACGTTCTCCGCGATTCGCAGGTGCTCGTCCGGCTTCACGCGGCCGTCGACCAGCTCCACGCCGACGTTCTCGAGCCCCAGGCCGTCCACAGGAAACGCACGACCGATGGCGACGAGGATGGCGTGGCCCTCCGCCCATGACCCGTCCGAGAGCTCGACGCGGTCGGGGAGGCGGCTGTCGGTGCGCGGCTCGGCCCGGGTCGCGCGGACGCCAAGGCGCACGACGACGCCTTCTCGCTGGAGCGCGTCGGTCAGGGCCGCCGAGTTGCGCGGGTGGTCGCGCGAGATCAGCCGGTCGTTGCTGTCGACGATCGTGACCCGCACGCCGTACCGGCGATAGACCTGCGCGAGCTCCACGCCCGTGGGACCGCCGCCCATGATCAGCAGGCTCTTGGGCAGCTCGCGCGTGGACGTGCCTTCGCGGTTCGTCCATGCCGTGACCTTGTCGAGGCCGTCCATTGGCGGGATGCGCGTCGTGGACCCGACGCAGACGAGGATGTGCTTCGCGGCGAGCCGCCGCGACCCGCCGTCAGCGGTCTGCACGTCGACCCTGCCAGGCCCGACGATGCGAGCCTTTCCGCGGATCGGCACCGCGCCTTTCTCCAGGTAGCCCTTCTCGTGGGAGCTGTCGTCCGGGTAGTCGCGGTCCTCCCGGTTGATCATCCAGTCGCGGAAGTCGGACGCCTTCGGCCACGGGAAGTCGCCGCCGGTGTGGTGCACGGCCGCGGCGTGAAGCAGCGCCTTGGATGGCATGCACGCCCAGTACGCGCACGAGCCGCCGAAGAGGTCCTCCTCCACGATGGCCACCGACTGGCCGCGGTCGCGCGCCGTCTCCAGCGCGGATTCGCCGGCGGCGCCCGCTCCGAGGATGACGAAGTCGAACGGCTCGGCCGGCGAGGTCTCAGGCACGTCCATCTCCTGCCGCGGCCCCGGCGTCCGGCGGCGCGGCGGACTCGAGCGCTCGCGTGAAGGCGGCCATGGTGTCGGGTCCGCGCAGCACGAAGGTGATTCGGCGGATCTCGGTCTCCGGATGCCCGATCAGCCAAGCGCGGACGGCCGCGACGGCCACGGGCGCTGCCTGGTCGACGGGGTAGCCGTAGACCCCGCAGCCGATCGCCGGGAACGCGACCGTGGCAGCGTCCGCGCCTGCGGCCAGGTCCAGCGAGGTCGTGTACGACGACGCCAGCTGGTCGGCCTCGCCGAAGGCGCCGCCGCGCCAGATGGGCCCGACGGCGTGGATCACATGGCGGGCCGCGAGGCGCCCGGCGCCGGTGATCACGGCGCTGCCGGTCGGGCAGCCGGTGTAGAGGCCGCGCAGCTCCCTCATGAGCGCGGGTCCGGCGGCCGCGTGGATCGCGCCGTCGACGCCCCCGCCGCCCGCGAGCGCCTGGTTCGCGGCGTTGACGATCGCATCGGCAGCGAACCCCGTGATGTCCTGCTGCTCCAGATCCACCTGCGTGGACCCAACGCGAATGCTGGGTGGCTGCGCCATCGTGCATCGCAGGCTAGCCCAGTTCGGTAGACTCCGCGCCGTGACGTTCCGGCCCAATCCGCCGCGCATGATCACCGTCGTCATCGCCGTCGCGCTGCTCGCGATCGGGGTGGCCGGTGTCTTCCTCCCCGCCACCGTCAACGACCTGATCCGCGCGCTTCCGCTGGGGGCCGACCTCACGAAGCAGCTGCTCCAGCTCGTCCACAACGACACAGTGCTCTACCTCTGCGCCCTGGCCGGACCGGTGCTCCTGGCCATCGGCTCGCTCCTGCCGGGAATCTAGGAGACCGCCGATGCGCTCCCGTTCGCAGCACGCGCCCCGTTTCGAGACGATCGTCATCGCGCTGATCATCACGATCGTCGGCGTGCTCGGCACCTTCGGCAAGATCATTCCCACGATCGCCGGTTTCGACTCGGTGACGATCGGGATGTGGTGCTACATCGTCGCGACCGTGATCCTGCTCATCGGCGTGTTCTTCCGCCGCGTCTAGGCCCTGGCGACCGGCCGGCGCGCGCTCAGCGTTGAGCGGTCGTCTCGGTCGCCTCGGTCGCTCTCGCTCAGCCGAAGAGCGTCTGCTGGGCTGGCACCGCGACGGTGCTCCCGGCTCCGGCGGCAAGCGGCACGACCAGCTCCGGGCCGTTGTTGCGCACGCTGTTGACCAGCGGCGAGACGGGGTGGATCAGGAGCGCGTCGTCCGGCGCCGGCCGCAGGAGCGACATCAGCTCGCCGGAGTCGGTGACGTCCGGGTCCAGCCAGGTCCGCCAATCGTCGCCCGAGAGGATGACGGGCATCCGGTCGTGGATCGGCGCCACCTGGTCGCTGGCGGCGGTCGTCACGACCGCGCAGGACGGCACCCAGTTGCCGGTGGCGGGGTCCTTCCAGACCGACCAGATGCCTGCGAACGGCAGGAGCCGGCGCTCACCATCGGCAGGGCTGCGCAGCAGGAACGGGGCACGGCCGCCGTCACGCCGCAGCCACTCGTAGAAGCCGTCGACCGGCACGATGCAGCGGCGCCGCCGGAAGGCGACGCGGAACGCCGGGCTCCGCAGGATCGACTCGGCCCGGGCGTTGATCATCCGGGCACCCTGGCCCGGCGAGTCGGCCCAGGCCGGGATCAGCCCCCAGCGCAAGCGCTCGACGGCGCGTCCGTCGTCGCGCTGGAGGACGACCGTCACCGGATCGGTCGGCGCCACGTTCCAGCTGGGCTCGAAGCCCGCGTCGTCGCGCAGCTCCGCGTCGAAGATCCGGGCCACCTCGGAGGGCCGCGTCTGCTGCGTCATCCGGCCGCACATGGCGGGATGGTCGCACAGCCGCCGCCGCACGCTGCCCAGCCGCGCACCCGTCGGCGACACTACCGCGCGTGAACCCCGAGCTCGGCCGGCACTGGGCGCTCGATCCGGAGCTGGCGTTCCTGAACCACGGCTCGTTCGGAGCGACGCCGCATGCCGTGCTCCAGGCGCAGCGCTGGCTGCGCGAGCTCATCGAATGGGATCCGGTCCGCTTCCTCGACCGGTTCCTGCCCGGCCGCCTCGCAGCCGCCCGCGAGGTCCTCGCGGCGGTGATCGGCGCGGACGCGGAGGACCTCGTCTTCCTGCCCAATGCGACGACCGGCATCAACGTCGTGCTCCGCTCCGTCCGGGAGACGCTGCGCCCCGGCGACGAGCTGCTGACCACCGACCACGAGTACAACGCGACGCTGAACGCGCTCGAGGTCGTGGCTCGCGCGGCTGGGGCCCGGGTCGTCGTCGCGAACGTGCCCTTCCCCCTGCGCTCTGCGGACGATGTGGTCGAGGCGGTCCTGGCGCGCGTCACCCCGCGGACGCGGCTCGCGATGCTGAGCTGGATCACATCCGCGACCGCGGTCATCTTCCCCGTGGAGCGGCTCGCGCGGGAGCTGTCGGCTCGGGGCGTCGACGTCCTGATCGACGGGGCGCACGCTCCCGGGCAGATCCCGGTCGACCTGTCCGCGCTCGCCGAGGCCGGCGTCGCGTACGTGGCCGCGAACGGGCACAAGTGGCTCTGCGGACCGAAGGGCTCGGCGTTCCTCTGGGTGCGCCGCGACCGGCAGGCGGACGTCCATCCCCTCGTCGTCTCGCACGGCGCGAATGCGCCGCTCCAGGCCGGCGGGCGTTCCCGCTTCCAGCTCGAGTTCGATTGGCCGGGCACCGCCGACCCAACGCCCTACCTGGCGCTGGCGACCGCCATCGACTTTTTGGCCGAGCTGGAGCCGGGCGGGATGGAGCAGGTCATGGCAGCGAACCACGCCATGGTGCTCGAGGGACGGTCCATCCTCGAGGCCGCCCTCGGGCAGGGACCGGCGGACCATCTCGCTCCGGACGACCTCCTCGGGTCGATGGCGACGATCGCGATCCCGGACGACCTGGACCCGCGAGCCACCGATCCGCTCCCCGATGCCGATCCCGACGTGACCCTGGCCGACGATCCGCTGAACCACGACCTCGTGGAGCGCGACCGCATCCAGGTGCCGGTGTACGCCTGGCCGGCAAGGCCCGCGCTCGGGCCCTCGCGCCGCTTCCTGCGCATCTCGGCACAGCGCTATAACGACCTGGACGATTACCGGCGCCTCGCGGACGGCCTGGCTCGTCGGGCCCGCTGACCGTCGGGCCCGACCGGCCCGGGACCGCCAGACCGGAGATCAGTTCGGGTTGGCGGCGGGGCTCTCGTACGTGCGCTCGAGCGCGACCAGCTCGGCGGGCGTCAGCCGCCACGTGGCGGCGGCCACGTTCTCGTGGACCTGCTCCGGGCTGCTGGCGCTGGCGATGACCGACGACACCTCGGGCCTGGTGAGGAGGAACCCGAAGGCGAGCTCCAGGATCGACCGGCCGAAGCCCTCGGCGAAGTGGGTGAGTCGTTCGAGCAGCTCGAAGTTGCGCGGCGTGAGGAGCTGGGTCTCCCGCGCGGTGCCGATGATGCGTCCGCCGGCCGCGGCCCGGCGATCGCGGTACTTCCCCGTGAGGAAGCCGGATGCGAGCGGCGAATAGGGGATGAAGCCGAGGCCGTAGTGGCGGCACGCCGGCAGCACCTCGCGCTCCGAATGGCGCTCGAGCATGTTCAGCGGCCCCTGCTCGGAGACCGGTGCGGCGAGGCCCAGCGACCGCGCGGTGCAGACCGTGTCCGCCAGGCGCCAGCCCTCGAAGTTGCTCGTGCCGACCTGGCGCACCTTGCCCTGGGTCACGAGATCGTCCAGCGCTCGAAGCGTCTCCTCGATCGGCGTCTCGGGATCCGGCGTGTGGACCTGGTACAGGTCGATGACGTCCGTGCCCAGACGTCGCAGGCTTCCCTCGACCGATTCCACGATCCAGCGCCGCGACGCGCCCTGGTGCTGCGCGTCATCGCCATAGGGGTAGCCGAACTTCGTGGCGATCACCGCCGAGGAGCGGCGGCTGCCCAGCGCCCGGCCCAGGATCTCCTCGGAGCGGCCCGCGCCGCCGTAGATGTCCGCCGTGTCGAAGAACGTGATGCCCTCGTCGAGCGCCGCGTCCACGACGGCCGTCGCCCCGGCCAGGTCCAGCTTGCGGCCGAAGTTGTTCGTGCC
>JAXDKU010000048.1:0-12553 GCA_034667005.1 Chloroflexota bacterium | reverse complement strand
CGAGTGACCGAGACCAGCCGGTCGCTGCGTTACGCATAGGTTCGAAGATCTCCCAACGTGACAGGCGGGCCGGAGAGCTCCTGGTGCGCAACGGTGACACATCAACGGCTTGCGGTCGCCCGTGCGCACGGCTCCGTGATGCGGAAATGTGCCACGACTGCGCCAACCGTGCGCTGATGAAGTGGTGGAGATTCCTTTATCTGCGAAAGCTTGTTCGGCGCGCGGTCCGCCACGATCAGGCCGTGGCGGGTCGCTGGAGCGTGGCGGCCTCGACCGCGAGCACGGGGCAGGGCGGGGCGCGGGCGGGCTGGACCGCGGCCGCGGAGCGTGGCGGGCTCGATCGTGAACACCGCTCCGGCGGGGGCTCCGACGAGCGCGGGCCGGAGGGAGCGCTCGGGCCGCCTGACGGATCTCGTCGAACGCTCAGCCGGCAGCGTGTCTCCTGCGATGTCGATGGTGTCGTCACCAACGACCACGCGATCGACGTCGCGGCCGGCACTGATCGGTGCGACGCCGAAACTGGGCCGAGACCCCGGGCTTGACAGGCGGAATGTCGATGGCATGGACATCCCGAGCCGCAAGGCCACAGCCACGGACCGCCCGCCGCGGATCACACGTGGAAAAGACGTGCGATGACGACACCATCGACATGACTTCCGGGAAAGCAGGCCCCGGCGAACGCCGCGGCGGGGGGCTGGCTCGGCGGCGGAAGGCTCGCTCGGGCGGCGGAAGCTCGCTCGGGCGGCGGAAGGCTCGCTCGGGCGGTTGAGGGCTCGCTAGCTGACGCTGAGGACCGGCACCTGCTGGGCCGCGCGGACGCTCATGCGCGCGGCGACTGTACGAGCCAGCGCGCGCAGAACCTGCGCGGCGGGTCCGGGCTCGCGCTGGGCGACAGCGGGCACGCCCGCATCCCCGCCCTGGCGGACCTTGACGTCGAGCGGCACGGCACCGAAGTACTCCAGCTCGTGCCGGCGGGCGAAGCTCTCGCCGCCGTTGCGGCCGAAGATCTCCGTGGCCTCGCCGCAGTGCGGGCAGACGAACGCGCTCATGTTCTCCACGATGCCCATCACCGGCACGCTCATTCGCCGGAACATGGCCAGCGCCTTCTCAACATCCAGCAGCGCCACGTCCTGCGGTGTCGTGACGAGGACCGCGCCGCTGATCGGAACAGCCTGCGCCAGGGTCAGCTGCGCATCCGAGGTGCCCGGGGGCAGGTCGATGACGAGGTAGTCGAGCTCGCCCCAGGCGACGTCCCGAAGGAACTGCTGGATCGCTCCCCCGACGAGCGGCCCCCGCCACACGATCGGTTGGCCGTCGGGCACGAAGAACTGAATGCTGATGACCTTGACGCCGTAGCGCTCGAGCGGTGTGATCTTCCCGTCCGCGCTGGCGGACGGCGCACCCGCGATGCCCATCATCACGGGCACGTTCGGCCCCGTGATGTCGGCGTCCAGGAGACCGACGCTCGCCCCGTCCATGGCCAGCGACACGGCCAGGTTGACCGCCACCGTGCTCTTGCCGACGCCGCCCTTGCCGGACGCGACGGCCACGATGTTCTTGACTCCCGGCACCAGCGAGGCAGCCTGCGCGGGCTGCGCCCGCCGCACCATCGACTTCCAGGTGACCTCGACGCCGCTGGCTCCGATGCCGACGAGCGTCTGCCGGATGTCCAGCTCGATCTCGTCCTTGAGCGGACACGCCGGCGTTGTGAGCTGGACGGTGAGCGAGACTCCGCCGGTCGCGCCGATCATCACGTCCTTGACCATGTCCAGGGTGATGATGTCGCGGCCCAGCTCGGGCTCCTGGACGGCGCGCAGCGCCTCATAGATCGCGGACTCGGAGAGCATGCCGATATCTTAGTGCCGAGGTCGGAGTTAACGCTCTACGCCGTTCCGAGCGCGGCCGGCAGCGGTTCGGACGCGGCAGCCAAGGGAGCCGGCGCAGGCTCGCCGGGCGCCGACGCGGAGGCGCGGCGAGTGCGGTACGCGGCCCCTTTCTCCCGGTTGCCGCAGGTGGCCATCGAGCACCAGACGCCGGACCGGTTGCGCGACGCGTCGTAGAAGACCCAGCCGCAGCCCTGTCGCGCGCACGCCTTGAGCCGCGGCCAGCTGCCGTCGGACATGGCATTCAGGACGCGGACCAGGATCTCGCTGATGGGTCGGTCCATGCCCTCCCCTTCCGGGACCAGACGGTACCGGCCGTTGCGGGAGAGACGCATCGCCAGCCGCACGCGCCCGGCGGCTCGATCGAGGACCGTGGCGGACCCTCCGGGGAGCTGATGGCCGGCACTGGCCGCGCAGAGGTCGCGAAGCGCCTCGCGAAGTGACACCAGCTCCTGGCGCTCCCACTCGCGAACGGGCCGCTCCGTCTCCATCAGGTGGTTGCGCAGCAGCCACCTGCGCGTGGCATCGATGGAAGCGAGCTCGTCCCGCCCCGCATCCAGATCCGCGGAGTTGATGAATCGCTGGACGATCCGCAGCTCGCCGGGGGCGGGCTCGCGGTGTCCTGGCTCGCTCATCGGGCAGGCGCCACCGAGTCCATTGGCTCACCAGTGTACGCGCGTGGCCGGTGTGCGGAAGGGGGCAAAATCCGAGAAACGTTGCGCTCCCCTCCCCGGCTCGGCGCCCTGCTCACCGCGCGGCCCCACGCCTCCGCGATGCGAGAATCGATGTGAGCACGCAAGTCGCCCCGCGAATCTCGCACTCCGAGGCGCTGTCTACCCGCGATTGACACTGATTCCAGCCCCTTCCTATACTGGCCGCCACTCGTAGAACGGCGGCGCGCCGGCCTCGTCTCGACTCCGGCCCTGGCTCCGTCGCTCGCGCGTTCGCGAAGGAGGAGCCAGCGCGCGTGACTGGCATCGACGTCCGGCTCGCCGACGTGACAAAGGTCTTCGGGGCCGGCGTGCGCGCCGTGGACGGCGTGAGCCTGGACGTTCTGGACGGAGAGTTCTTCTCGCTCCTGGGTCCTTCCGGATGCGGCAAGACCACGACGCTGCGCCTGATCGGGGGGTTCGAGGAGCCGACAAGCGGTCTCATCGAGCTGCAGGGCGAGGATGTCACGTGGCTCCCGCCTTACAAGCGGAACGTCAACACGGTGTTCCAGAACTACGCGCTGTTCCCGCACCTCAGCGTGTTCGAGAACGTGGCCTTCGGTCTGCGCCGCAAGCGCGTCGACGGCGCCGAGATCAAGCGCCGCGTGGCCGAGATGCTCGAGCTGGTCGAGCTCCAGGGCTTCGAGCGCCGAAAGCCGGGCCAGATCTCGGGCGGCCAGGCCCAACGGGTCGCGCTCGCCCGCGCGCTCATCAACCGGCCGGCGGTGCTGCTGCTGGACGAGCCGCTCGGAGCCCTCGACCTGAAGCTGCGGAAGCAGATGCAGCTCGAGCTGAAGCGCATCCAGCGCGAGGTGGGCATCACGTTCATCTACGTGACGCACGACCAGGACGAGGCGATGACCATGTCCGACCGGATCTGCGTCATGAACCGCGGCAAGCTCGAGCAGCTGGGGACGCCGGAGGAGCTGTACGAGCGGCCGGGGACGCGCTTCGTGGCGGGCTTCCTCGGCGCCAGCAACCTCCTGCCGGGGACGGTCGAGCCGGGCAGCGATGCGTACGGCGTCGTTCGTCTCGGGGACGCGACGGCCGTGAGCGTGCCGCGCAGCCAGCTGGAGGGCCGCACCCGGGTGGACGTCGGCGTCCGGCCCGAGAAGATCCGGCTGCTCGGCGCCGGGGCGGACGAGCCGCGCGCAGCCGACGGCCTCAACGTGCTTCCGGGCCGCATCCGGAGCAGCGCCTACACCGGTGTCAGCACCCAGTACGAGGTGGCGCTGGCCGACGGCCACGCGGTCGTGGTGTACGAGCAGAACCTGGAACGCGCGCTGGGCGGCGTGCAGCGGCAGGCCGGTGAGAACGTCCGGATCTGCTGGTCCGCCGACGACACGTTCGCGTTGGCCGCCGCCGACCCGTCCGTCGCGGTCGACCAGGCCACGATCCCCGGCACCGCGCTGGGAGCCTCCGCCTGAGGACCCCGACATGCAGATCCGAGAACCCGCCGAATCCGAATTACGTGGAGGAACCATGTCCGACGCTCCAGGCCTGAGGCCCACGCCGCTCGACGGCCCGGCGCCGGCGAGCTCCCCGCTGGACGCCGCCTTGTCCCGCCGCCGGCTGCTCCAGCTTTCGGCAGCGGCCGGAGCTGCGTCCTTCCTGGCGGCGTGCGGCGTGGCCGGAACGAAGACGCCTGGGGCGAGCAACGTCGCCGGCGGTCCGACGGGGGCCCCAGGCAGCTCGGCCTCCGGCGGGCCGGCGGGATCCGCCGGCGCATCGGCCGCGCCGTCACCCAGCGCCGCCCCGACGGCGGTGACCGGCGTTTTCAAGATGGCCAGCTGGCTCGGCTACATCGACGTCTCGGACGACGGCCCTAACCACCCGTCGCTGGAGCGCTTCACCGAGGAGACCGGCGTCGCGATCGACTACCAGGAAGCCGTGAACGCGAACGAGGAGTTCTTCGCGGCGCAGCTCCAAGGGCCCTTGCGGTCGAACGTTGCGACCGGCTGGGACGTGGTCGTGCTGTCCGACTGGATGATCATCCGGCTCGTGAAGCTCGGCTGGCTCGAGGAGATCACGCCGGGCGCGTCGTTCCCGGCGAACCTCGCGGAGACCTACACCACGCGAGACTGGGATCCGGACAATCGCTTCGCGGCGCCGTGGCAGTCCGGCATGACCGGTCTGGGCTACGACCGCAAGCGGACGGGCGAGATCACGAGCCTCGCTGCGTTCTTCACGGACGCGTACGCAGGGAAGGTCACGTATCAGAGCGAGATGCGCGACACCGTGGGGCTGGCGGCGCTCTACCTCGGCTCCAGCCCCACGACGCTGACGCAGGAGCAGTTCGACGCCGCGATCGGGCTGATCAAGCAGTCCATCGACGCCTCGATCGTGCGCCAGCTCACCGGGAACGACTACGTGGAGGGCCTGAAGACCAGGGACGTCACCGTCGCGATGGCCTGGTCCGGCGACGTGACGACCCTGCTGGTGCCGGAGCAGTCGGCCAACCAGGACTTCCAGTGGACGCTGCCCAAGGAGGGCGGAATGCTCTGGACCGACAGCATGTGCATCCCCAAGGGCGCTCGCAACAAGGCCCAGGCGGAGGTCTTCATCAACTGGTACTACCAGCCGGCGAACGCGGCCGAGATCGAGGCCTGGGTGAACTACGTCTGTCCGGTGAGGGGCGCCGACGCGGAGCTGATCAAGATCGACGAGGCGCTCGGTTCCAACCCACTCATCTTCCCCACCCCGGAGATGACGGCACGGCTGCACGAGTTCACCGCATTGGATGTCGACACCGCTTCGAAATGGGAAGCCGACTTCGCCGAGGCCATCGGCATTTGAGCGGCGGCTGAGGCCCGCTCGCCGCCGTGGGGACGTATCTCCGCCGCCATCCTTCCGCTGCGGCGTACCTGCTGCTCGCGCCGGGCCTGCTCTACCTGGCGGTCTTCTACGTCGCGCCGACCATCCAGATGTTCCTGGTCTCGCTCTGGACCGGCAACCTGGAGGACGGCTATCAGCTCACCTTCAACTTCGGCATCTATGAGGATGTCACGCGTCGCTACGGCGACCAGATCGTCCGCTCGCTCATCTACGGCGGAACCGCGACCGTCCTGGCGTTCCTGATCGGCTTCCCCCTCGCCTACTTCATCGCATTCCGGGGCGGCCGCTACAAGAACCTGCTGCTCTTCCTGGTCGTCGCGCCGTTCTTCACGAGCTTCCTGCTGCGCACGATCAGCTGGAAGATCATCTTCGCGGACGACGGACTGGCGCTCGCACCGATCAAGGACCTCGGCCTTCTGCCAGAGGAGTTCCGCGTCCTGGCGACGCCGGTCGCGGTGATCGCCGGGATCACCTACAACTTCCTGCCGTTCATGACGCTGCCGCTGTACGTGGCGCTCGAGAAGATCCCGCGCAACGTCCTGGAAGCGGCGCAGGACCTGTATGCCGCGCGCTGGCAGCGCTTCCGGCGGGTCACGCTGCCGATGGCCATGACCGGCGTCATCGCTGGCTCGCTCCTGACGTTCATCCCCGCGGTGGGCGACTACATCAATGCGGAGCTGCTGGGCAACCCGCAGGCCCAGATGATCGGCAACGTCATCCAGGCACGCTTCCTGCGCGTCAGCGACTACCCGACGGGCGCGGCACTCTCGTTCATTCTCATGGCCACGATCCTCGTGGCCGTGCTGCTCTACGCCCGGCTCGTGGGCACCGAGCAGCTGGTCGGCGGCCGCTGATGGCGGGCACGAGCGCCGCGGGACCGATCGCGGCAGGCACGGCCGGCCTCGGCCTGGCCAGGCGGCGGGGCACGTTCCTCGACCGCCTCGGGCGCGCGGTCGACCGCTGGCTCCTGCCGCTCTACGTCCTGCTCGCCGTGAGCTACCTCGCGCTGCCCGTGCTCGTGATGATCGCCTTCAGCTTCAACGACGGCGGACGCTCGAACCTCACGTGGCGGGGGTTCTCGCTGGATGCCTGGCTCAACCCGCTGGCGCGCCCCGGGCTCCAGGACGCGGTCTTCAGCAGCCTCCTCATCGCCGTGCTGGCGACCGTCATCTCGACCGCGCTGGGCGTCCTCATCGGCCTTGCCCTGGTCCGCCACGTCTTCCGCGGCCGCTCCGCCATGAACCTGCTGATCTTCTTGCCCATGGCCACGCCCGAGATCGTGATGGGCACGTCGCTGCTGACGCTCTTCCTGTACTTCAACGGGACGTTCTACCCGCTGGGCATCCACACGATCCTCATCGCCCACGTCATGTTCAACATCAGCTTCGTGGTGGTGACCATCCGGGCGCGACTCCAGGGGTTCCCGCGCCACCTGGAGGAGGCCGCCATGGACCTCGGCGCGAACGAGTGGACCACCTTCTGGAAGGTGACGTTTCCGTTGATCCTGCCGGGCGTCATCGCGGCGGCGCTGCTGGCCTTCAGCCTCTCCATCGACGACTATGTAGTCACCAGCTTCACGGCCGGCCAGACCACCACCTTCCCGCTCTACATCTACGGATCGGCGCAACGGGGCATCCCCGTCCAGGTCAACGTCATCGGCACGATCATCTTCGTCGGCGCCGTCGGCCTGGTTGCGCTGAGCACCCTGCTGGGCCGCCGCCGGCGGCTGGACTCGACCACGCCCACGGAGGAAGAGGAATGACTGGCCTGCTCAGCCGGGCGGACTCTCCCGCGATCGACCGGTCGGTGGTGCCTGCGGTCTGGGCTCGCTACACGGATCTCATCGTGGACCGTGGCGAAGGATCGTGGCTCATCACCACCGACGGCGAGCGCTACCTCGACTACAGCTCCGGGATCGGCGTGACGAACACCGGCCACGCCCATCCGCGGGTCGCGGCGGCGATCGCGGAGCAGGCCTCCCGGCTCCTCCACGGCCAGCAGAACATCGTCTACCACGAGGCGGGGCTTCGGCTGCACGGACGGCTGGCCGAGACGTTCCCCGGCGACGGCTGGGGGATCTTCCTGGCCAACTCCGGATCCGAGGCCATCGAGGCCGCGGTCAAGCTCGCGCGGGTGGTGACGGGCCGTCCGTCGATCATCGCGTTCCGGGGCGGCTTCCACGGCCGCACGGCACAGGCAATGGCGCTCACCAGCTCGCGGGTCTCGATCCGCGGCGACTTCGAGCCGCTGCCCGGGTCGGTCTATCACGCGGCCTACCCCGACTGCTACCGCGCCGCCGCAGGCCCTCACGACCCCGCTTCGTGCACGTGCGACTGGGAAGCGCAGCTGGAGCTGCTCTTCGCGCAGATGGTCAACCCGGCGAAGGTTGCCGGGGTGCTGATCGAGCCGGTCATCGGCGAGGGCGGCTACATCGTGCCGCCGCCCGGCTTTCTGCCGCGGCTCCGCGAGATCGCCAACCAGCACGGCATGCTGCTGATCGCCGACGAGGTGCAGACCGGCTTCGCGCGCACGGGCCGCTTCTGGGCGGCCGAGCACTGGGACGTCGTGCCCGACATCACCGTGATGGCCAAAGGCATCGCCTCGGGGCTGCCGCTCTCCGGGATCGCGGCGCCGCGCGAGATGCTCGCGAAGTGGGCTCCCGGCGCTCATGGCGGCACCTACGGCGGCAACGTGGTTGCCTGCGCTGCGGCGAACGCCACCCTGGACGTCATCTCCGACGAGGGCCTCGTGGCGAACGCCGCGGAGCGCGGGCAACAACTGCTCGATGGACTGCGGCGGGCCGCGGCCGGCCGCCCGGAGGTCGGCAACGTGCGCGGTCTCGGCTGCATGGTCGCGCTTGAGCTCGTGAAGCCGGGCGTCGGCGATGGCCGCACACCCGATCCGGCGCTTGCCAAGCGCGTTCTCGCGGCGGCCCTCGAACGCAGGCTGATCCTGCTCTCCGCGGGGACCTGGGGCCAGATCGTCCGGGTCATTCCACCGCTCGTCACGACAGCGGACGAGGTGGATCAGGCCGTCGGCATTCTCGCCGAGGCGCTGGCGGCCGCAGCGGGCTGACGGCCGGGTTCACGGCTGACGCTGGTAGGCCGGCCGTTAATCGGGACCTACGGACCTCCGAACAGCGCCGCCAGCAACTCCTGCACCACCGGGCGCAGCGAGACGCGCCCGCGGTTGCCCATGAGCGCAATCGTCACGTCGCGCGACGGCACGTACCAGAGCTGCGCCTCGAAGCCGCGCAGTGAGCCGGAGTGGCCCCACATCGGCTCGGCGGTGGCCGGATCGTCGGTCGTGGCAAAGAGCTCGGTTCCGAGGCCGTAGTCGCCTTCGTTGAAGGTGGTCATGCGCGCCACGGAGCCGGCTGACACGAGGGTGGCCTCCGCGTAGAGCGCGTGTGCCCAGCGCACGAGGTCGCTCGGCGTCGAGAGAATCGCGCCTGCGGCAGCTGCAACCGTGGCCGCCGACGTGTTGGGGCGGTACGCCGTTCCGTCCGACCAGCCCGCCCACGCGTGGTTGGCGCGGATGTACCCCATCGCCGAGATCAGGCCCTCCGGAGCACGATCCTGGTAGCGCGTGTCCCCCAGTCCCAGCGGCTCCAGCAGCCGGCCGCGTACGAGTGCTCCCACCGACCGGCCCGTGCCGCGCCTGAGGACCTTGCCGAGCAGCGCGAAGTTCGTGTTCGAGTACCCGAACTCCGCACCGGGCTTCGCCGTCGGTGCCTTGACCAGCGCGAGGATCTCGCTCATCGACCAGCGATGCATTGGCCGCCCGAAGACGAGGGACTCGAATTTCGGGTTGTCGAAGTAGTCGTAGAGGCCGGAGGTGTGCGACAGGAGCTCTTCGATGGAGATCCTCGAGCCGTTCGGATAGCGCGGCAGCCACCGTGAGAGGGGGTCGTCCAAATGGATGACACCTTCCTCCACGAGCTGCATGACCACGGTCGCCACGAACGTCTTGGTGATGCTGCCGGCAGAGAACGCGGTCTGGGCAGTGACGTCCGAGGCGTCCGGGCCCACCTGTGCGCGCCCGACCACGGAGGTCCAGACGGTCCCGTCGGCCAGCCGCACGGCGAGGGAGAGGCCGGGTGCGTTGAGGGTCCTGCGTGCGTCGGCCAGCGCCACGTCGAGGGCAGCGGCCCTGTCGGGGTCCATGCCGCCTGCTGTGCGGACCGCCGTACGCACCTCCGCGGCGGCTGGGGCCGCCACAGTTCCGCCGATCACCAGGGCAGCGAGCAGCACCCCGAGAAGCGGCTGGACCCTGGTCAG
The DNA here is from genome assembly GCA_034667005.1 of Chloroflexota bacterium. Lineage (GTDB taxonomy): Bacteria > Chloroflexota > Limnocylindria > Limnocylindrales > CSP1-4 > JAFMJV01. The sequence continues at coordinate 2,845 of JAXDKU010000048.1, read as the reverse complement.
CGTCGGCGTCGCCCGGCCCCTCTTTCTCCCTTCACCGGCGGAAGGCCCGGTGTCAGGCCGCCGTCGTGGCGGCGCTCAGCGCCTCAGGTGCCGCGCGCGCATGCCGCGGCGCCCGCACGTAGCGCTCCACCAGGCGCGTCGAATCCTGCACCGCCAGCTGCTCCATCAGGAAGCGGACCTTCTTCTCCTGGTCAGCGAGGATCTCGTCCTTGACCGGCAGCTCCCAGAGCTGGCGCTTGAAGGGGCCAAGCGCCTTCTTCCGGGTCTTGTAGAGGAACTGCTGCTCGGTCTCGTCCGGCTTCCGCTCGTCCGCGCAGTTCTGGCGGCACCATTCCTCGATCTCGGCGCGCAGGTCCGCCGGAAATGCGCGGTGGTCGTAGAGCAGGTTCTGGAATCCCGTGGCGAGGTGGATCTCCGCGGTGTCGACCTCGGGGAAGCGGTGGAACAGCTCGTCCGGCAGGGTGGACGCGCCGTGCTGCACGGCGCCCGCGAGGTAGTACTCGCGCGCAACCTCGGACAGGCGACGGAGCACCTCGAAATCCAGGTTCACGTCCGCAACCCCGCCGCCGGGGAGCGGGACGCCGCCGTGCGAGGTGCCGGTCTGCACGCTCACCTTGGAGATGCCGGGCCTGTCGGGGCCGGCGCGCCGGGCGAGCTCACGGCGATAGCCGTCGAGATAGGCGCGGAGCTCGGCTTCGTTGGAGTTCTCCTTGCCCACCTCGCCGATCTCGCCGCCGATCGAGACGGTCATGTCCGCGGGCTCGAGCTCGCGAATGAGGGCGGACAGCTCGGCCGCGCGCACGTAGTTCTCCGCCTGCTGGGCGTCGACCGTGGGCTTGGAGAGATCGACCAGCGTCGACGAGTCGATGTCGATGTTGCCGTAGCCCGCAGCGAGCGCGTCGCGAACGGCCTTCTTGAGCACCTCGGTGGTGCCGTCGGGATCGACGGCGTACTTCTTGGCGTTGAACTGGTAGTGGTCGCCCTGGACGAAGACGGGTGCGCTCCAGCCGGCTGCGATGCAGCCCGCGAGCACGCTCGTGATGTACTCGGCCGGGCGCTGGAAGGTGTACTCCTGCTCGCTGCGCGCGAGCTCGAAGATCACCAGCCCGCAGTCGATCGCCTGGGCCGCGCGGCAGATGGCCGCCGCCATGTCGAAGACCTGCGTGCGCAGGTTGATCGCGGGGACGGTGAGGCCGTGGATCTCGCCGCGGCCGCGGGCCATGTAGAGGTCGTGGATGCTCGTCGAACGAGCTCCGAGCAGCTGCGACGCCTCCCACACGATCCAGCGGGCTGCCTCCACCGTCGCGGCGTCCTCGCTGAACGTGGCGGTCCAGACCGTGTCCCGGATGCCGCGGTCGCGGAAGGCCGCCTCGTCCTCGAGGACCAGCGAGTCGCCATCCACGCGTGCGATGCCGGACAGGAGCTGGAGCAGTTCCGCGACAGACGCGGCAACGCGGGGTTGGGCCATGGGGCTCTCCTCGAGCATGAAGCGGGCGACTCGGCGATCCGCCGCCATCGTACCGGCGGAGACACCAACCCATGGCACGCGGCCACGGCTAGTCTTGCGGCCATGTCAGCGGTCCGGATCGTCGAGGCGCTGATCGGGCTCAGCCGGTCCGCGCGCCTCGGCGCGATCGTCCTCGTCGTCACCAACCTGATCCCGCTCGCGGGCGTGCTGTGGTGGGGCTGGGACGCCTTCGTGATCGTCTTCCTCTACTGGCTCGAGAACGGCATCGTCGGCGTCGTGACGGTGTTGAAGATCCGGCGCGCCGGACGGGCACGGAACGTGGCCTGGATCGGCATCGCATCGTTCTTCACGGTGCACTACGGCCTCTTCTGGGTCGTCCACGGTGTCTTCGTGCTGGTGCTGCCCGTGTTCGCGCGTGTCGACTTCAGCCTCCCGCGCATCTCGCCGCTCGGGCTGCTGCTCGCCCTCGCGGCGCTCGCGGTCTCGCATTTCGGCAACTACCGCCTCGTCTTCGTGCGCGAGGGCGAGTACCTGCGCGCGGAACCCCAGCGGCTCATGTGGCAGCCGTACGCGAGGCTGTTCACCCTGCATTTCGTGATCCTCTTCGGCGCCCTGCTGGCCGCCCTGCTCGGCCAGCCCATCGCCCTCGTGGTCCTGCTGGTGCTGTTCAAGATCGCCTTCGAGCTGCGCCTCTTCCTGCTGGCCCGGCGCGGGCCGACCGCGTTCGGCGTCACACCGGCCGAGGCGCCGCGCGAGCGACCCACCTGACCCGCAGGCGGCGATCTCGAGCGGCATGATCGACCCGGGGATCTTCGGCCGCGGCCTGGTGCTGGGCTTCACCATCGCGGCGACGGTCGGTCCGATCACCATGCTCACGATCCGGAGGACGCTGGCCTCCGGCTGGGCGGTCGGCTTCGCATCGGGCCTTGGCGTCGCCACGGCCGACACCATGTACGCGGCCGTCGCGGCCTTCGGGATCACGGCCGTGACCGACCTGCTCGGATCGATCGTGCGGCCGCTCGCGCTGGTCGGCGGCGCGTTCCTCGTCTATCTGGGCATCCGCACGATGCGAAGCGTCCCCATCGATCCGAAAGCAGCCGACGCGGGCGCGCCCCGGCCGAGCCTGATCGGCGCCTACTTCTCCATTCTCGGCCTGACGCTGACCAACCCGTTGACGATCCTGTCGTTCGCGGCACTGTTCGTGGTGCTCGGCGTGCGCGGCGGGCCCGTCGAGGCCGGCGTGCTGGTTCTCGGCATGGCGATCGGTTCGATCTGCTGGTGGATCCTGCTGACGGTCGCGGTGTCGTTCGTCCGAACGCGGCTCACGGTCCCGGCGCTCCGCTGGGCAAACGTGATCTCGGGATTCGTGATCGCCGC
>JAXDKU010000047.1:0-6157 GCA_034667005.1 Chloroflexota bacterium | reverse complement strand
TCCTCGGCCTCGGCCTGGCCGTGGGGACGATCGTCTACAGCATCAATACGCTCGGGCCCATGACGCCCTGGGCCGCCGTCGGCCTCGGACTGCTCATCGGGATCGTCCTCATCTTCATCCCCTCGATTCGCAAGGGCCGGCGCCGTCCGCCGCCCGTCTACACCGCGCCGGGCTACCCGCCGCGCTGAATCGGCCGTGCTGAATCGGCCGTGCTGAATCGGCCGAACAAGAGAGCCCGGGCCTGACGGCCCGGGCTCGTTTCATGTGGCGCTCGGCGGGCCTTCAGTCGCGGATGGTGACCCGGGCCGTGTCGTCCCGGATGAACGCGTTCGAGGCGTTGAAGAGGTCCACGAAGAACGTCTCGTTCGCCTCGTTGAGGGAGTCCGCCTTCACCGTCACGCGCGCGTACATCACGGTCTCTCCCGCGGCGAACGTGAGCGTCCGGTCCACGACACCGACGTAGTCCTGCCCCGCTTGAGCGGATCCGTTGCGCGTGCGCCAGTGGACCGTCACGGCCCCCGACTCGACGTGGGACAGGACGACCTTGACCTTGACCACGACCGTCCCGCTGCCCGGCTCCGTGATCGACCCGTTCTCGACGACGAGGTACGGATCGTCGTTGAGGATCGTGCCCTTGCCGCGGGCGTCGGCGATGGTTGCGTTGGTGGGGTCCGTGAGGACGACGAAGAACGTGTCGTTGCCGGCACGCTTGCCATCTCCGATGACCTGCACCGTGATCGTCCGTGTCGTCGCCCCGCCGCCGAAGCTGAGCGTGGCGTTCTGGATCGGGACGTAGTCCTCCGGCAGCTTCGCGGTGCCGCTCTCGGTGTGGTACCGCACGGCGGAAGGCGCATCGGTGTCGCCCGACCGGCTGACCGTGAACACGAAGGCTGTCGTCCCCGAGTCGCCCTCCAGCTTCTTGACGTCGTTGATCGTCAGCGACGGCGGCGGCCCGGCGTCCTCGTCCTCGACCTCGATCTTCTTGAACGAGGTGTTGGAGCTCCACAGGCCACGCCCATCCCGAACGGACAGGATCGCCCGGTACTCGCCCGGCTCGGCGTACGTGTGGTCGACCGTCGCGTCGTTCGTCTGGGTCACGAGGGGTGAGCCGTCGCCGAAGTTGAAGCGGTACTTGGTGATGGTGTCGCCGTCGGGGTCGGTCGAGCCGGTCCCGTTGAGGTGCACCAGCAGCGGCGCCTCGCCCTGCTGCGGGTTGACGGCCAGCACCGCCGTCGGGGCGTTGTTCGGTCGGCAGAAGGCGTTCCCGACGACCGAGTACGTTCCCTGGGGAGCGAGCCCGTCCGGCGCGTTGTCCGGGGTCGGACCCCCGACGGAGATCCGGCTGAGGAAGCGCGTCAGGTTCTGGCCGGCATGCGGGCTCTGGTCGCCCGGCGCGGGACCGTCGAGCAGGCTGTTGCTGATGATCATGGTGATGGTGCCGTCAGGGCCGTAGCCGCTTCCGGCATCGAGGTCCCCGGTCGGCGCCGCCGGCGTGCCGTAGCCATCGGCCTGCGTGTTGTCCACCGGTACCGTCCCGTACTTGAACGAGGCGACGCCCGAGGCGTTCGTCTGCATCTGGACGTATCGCCCGGTGCCGTTCGGCAGCGTGAAGTAGATCGGCCATTGCGTGCTCGGCGAAAGGGTTCCGCTCAGGTCGTCGACCTTCAGGGTGAAGACCAGCTTGTTGACACCGGCCCCGAAGAACGGCTCGCCGACGGAGATGTGCCGGATGTCGTACTGGTCGCGCATCGGGTCGGCGGCGTAGATCGGCAGGGTCCAGTCGTCGTTGCCGTCCTGGAGCACCGTGATCCCCGGCGGATCGCAGGGCGTCTGGAGGACGGTCAGATCCGTGTCCACCTTGATGCGGCACGAGGCGCCCTCGCCCTGGGCGTTGATCGCCGTGACCCGGTAGTAGTACTCGATCGTCGGATCGGCCGAATCGTCGTCGTACTTGGGCTCGGTGATCGCGGTCGGCGTCAGCAGGGTGAATGGGCCGCCGGCCGCGGTCGCGCGGTAGACCTTGTAGCCGGTGATCGGCGAGCCGCCGTTGTCCGGCTCCGGCCAGACCAGGTGGACGGCCTCGGCGTCACGACTGGCGTCGACGCGCGGAGCCTCGGGCTTTGCCGGCTCGACGGGATCGAATGAACCCAGGAGGCGCTTGCCGCCCGACTGCCGCGCGATCGTCGCCTTGGCGCTGAAGGTGTTCGGCGGGGCCAGGACGCAGGCGTCGATGCACCCGTCGGCATAGGCGACGAGCACGCGGCCCTCCGCGTCGATCGTCGCGTCCATGAAGTCGAGCATGTTCCGGTCGTTGCCGCAACCCAGGCCCGACGAGCAGACGGTCCCGCGCTGGACCGGATCGCCCGGCGTGGCGTCCACCGTCGTCCACGACCCTCCGCCGTTGAAGGTCGTGGCGATGAAGAGGTGCCAGATCGCGTCGGCCTGGTTCCCGGCCGCGGAGGTCGTGCCAAGGAAGGCGAAGGCGGCGCGGTTGTTGTCACCGGCCACCATGGCCGGGAACGCGATGTCCTGGAGCCCGAAGGCGGCTCCCACGTCCACGCTCGGCGACCAGGACGTCCCGTGGTTGCTGGAGACCGACACCATGGCGTGGCCGGTCGCGTTGCTGTAGCCAAAGTAGAGGCGGCCGGCGGCGCCGATGTCGATCGACGGGTCCCAGCGGCCGAACGTCGAATCCGTCACGGGGCGGACGTCCCACGTGGTGCCGTTATCGGTCGACACGACGACGGCCTGGCGGTCGCCATAGCCCGGGCATCGCTTGTTCGGCACGTATGCCGCGCCATCGTTCGGCGCGACCTTGAGGTGGCCGTGAAGGCCGCCGCACTCGTCGGCGGTGTAGATGGGGACGGCCGGTCCGAAGGACTGCCCGCCGTCGAGGCTCAAGGCGCAGTTGGCGTCGGCCACGTCCTGCGCGCAGTAGTAGACCGCCCATGGGAAGAGCGCGCCGTTGGGATCGCGCGTGAGCGGCGCCGCGAACGGGCCGCCGCCCATCATCTGGTGATCGACGCCCGAGTTGATGCCGCTCCCCTGGCTCGGGGTCCACGCCTCCCCGTCGTCGTCCGTGTACGCCATGTTGCTGCTCTTGACCGCGAGCTGCGAGACGAACGTTCGGCAGGTCTCGGTCGCGCCGGACATGAAGGCGGGCGATGTCCACAGAATCGGGTCGAGGCTTGCGAGCGAGGTGTTCGGGGCGCTCCTGTCGACCCAGGTGTCCCGGGCCGGCGAGGAGCAGTCGTTGAAGCTGGCGCGCAGCGTCTGGAGCCCGGCGATGAACATGACGTTGCCGGTCTCCGTGTTCACGCCGAGCGTCGGCTCGCCGGCACTGTCGCCGAGCGCCGGAGGCGCGACGTAGTTCTGGTAGCGGGGGTTGCCGCCACCGGGCGGCGGCGGCACGACCGGGGGTGCCGTCTCGACACGCGCCTCGCCGTGGTACTGGTCGGCGGCCGTTGCCGCGAAGTATTCGGCGACGACCGTGTACAGCCCCAGACCGCTCTCGGCGGGGGCGATGATCACCGACTCGAAGGTGGTGGCTCCCTGGCCCGACTCGCGCGCGACGGGATCGCTGGACGTTCCCTTGTAGACCTTGAGGTCGTAGTCCGTGCTCGGGCTGATCCAGGTGATGCTGATGCGGACCTGCTTGCCGGTCCATGCGGCGAGCGTTCCCCCGACCGTGAGGGCGAACTCGTCCGTGTCGGTCGGGACAAGGCCCTCGCCGTCCCACTCCACCGGCGCCCCGGCCGGGGTGATCGTCCCAGACGACGGATTTGCCGCGAACACCCCCGAGCCCGGGAGGCTCAGCAGCAAACCCAGGGCAGCCGCGAATGCGGACCACCGGCCAGCGGTACGACGTGCGTGCATCTCCCCGCCCCTTCTTCACTTGTTCGCTCGGACCTCGCACGCTACACCCGCGGACGCGCGACGCAACAAGGATTTTCGACCGGCTTTTGCAGGCGCCGAGCGAGCGGGCGCCGCCGGAATCAAAGAGCCCGGGCCGATTTCTCGACCCGGGCTCTGGAACGTCCGAAGGGCGACGGAGTAAGGGGACCCTTAGTAGTCCATGTCCCCGTTGTGGGAGTGGCCGGCAGCGGCGCCTTCCTTCTTCTCCGGCATATCGGTCACCAGCGTCTCCGTCGTGAGGACCATGCCGGCGATCGAAGCGGCGTGCTGGAGGGCGGAGCGCGTCACCTTGGCGGCGTCCACGATGCCCTTGTCGAACATGTTCCCGTACTCACCGCGGAGTGCGTCGTAGCCCTCACCGATGGGCAGGTTGCGCACCGCGGCAACGATCACGGAGCCCTCCTGGCCCGCATTCTCGGCAATCTGCCGAGCGGGGGCCTCGAGCGCGCGCCGGAGGATGTTGACGCCGATGGCCTCGTCACCCTCCAACTGGATCGCGTCGAGCGCGGGGATCGCCTGGAGCAGAGCCGTACCGCCGCCGGCGACCAGGCCCTCCTCGACCGCCGCGCGGGTGGTCGAGAGCGCGTCCTCGATGCGGTGCTTCTTCTCCTTCAGCTCGACCTCGGTGGCCGCGCCGACCTTGATCACCGCGACGCCGCCGGCGAGCTTCGCCAGCCGCTCCTGGAGCTTCTCCTTGTCGTAGTCCGAGGTCGTCTCCTCGATCTGCGCCTTGATCTGGGCCATGCGGGCCGTGATCTCCTCGGGGCGGCCTTCGCCGTCCACGACCGTCGTGTCGTCCTTGGTCGAGACGACGCGCCGCGCGCCGCCGAAGTCCTCAGGCGTCACGGAGTCGAGCTTGCGGCCCAGCTCCTCGCTGATGACGTTGGCGCCGGAGAGGATCGCCAGGTCGCGCAGCATCTCCTTGCGGCGGTCGCCGAAGCCCGGTGCTTTGACGGCCAGCACCGAGACGGTGCCGCGGAGCTTGTTCACGACCAGCGTGGCGAGCGCCTCGCCGTCGATGTCCTCGGCGACGATGAAGATCGGGCGGCCCAGCTGGACTGCCTTCTCCAGCGCCGGGAGGAGCTCCTGGATGCTCGAGATCTTCTTGTCCGTGATGAGGACGGCCGGGTGCTCGAGCACCGCCTCCATCCGGTCGGGGTTGGTCACGAAGTAGGGGGAGATGTAGCCCCGGTCGAACTGCATCCCCTCGGTGTACTCGGTCTCGAGGCCGATGGACTGGCCTTCCTCGACGGTGATGACGCCGTCCTTGCCGACCTTGTCCATCACCTCGGCGATGATCTCGCCGACCTCGGGATCAGCGGCGCTGATGGCGGCAACGGCCGCGATCTGCTCGCGGTTGTCCACGGGCCGCGCATTCGCCTTGATCTGCTCGACGATCGCGGCAACGCCCTTGTCCAGGCCGCGCTTGACGATCATCGGGTTGGCCCCGGCGGTCACGTTCTTGAGGCCCTCGGTCACGAGTGCCTGGCCGAGCACGACGGCGGTGGTCGTGCCGTCGCCGGCCACGTCGTCCGTCTTGGTCGCGACTTCCTTCAGAAGCTGCGCGCCCATGTTCTCGAACGGCTCATCGAGCTCGATCTCGCGGGCGATCGTGACGCCGTCGTTCGTGATCGTGGGAGCGCCGAACTTCTTGTCCAGCACGACGTTGCGGCCCTTCGGCCCCAGCGTCACCTTCACGGCATCGGCGAGCCGGTCGACGCCCCTCTTGAGGGAGCGACGAGCGGTCTCGTCAAAGATCAGCTGCTTGGCCATCAGGCGGCTTCCTCCACGATGGCGAGGATGTCCTTCTGGGAGACGATGAGCAGCTCGTCGCCCTCGACCTTGAACTCGGTCCCGGCGTACTTCGCGTAGAGGACCTTGTCGCCCGGCTTGACGTCCATGGGCTCACGCTTGCCCTCGTCGGTCAGGCGGCCCGGACCGGCGGCGAGGATGGTGCCCTCCTGGGGCTTCTCCTTGGCCGTGTCGGGCAGGACGATTCCGCTCTTGGTCATCTCCTCGCGGGGAGTGGGCTGAATGACCACCCGGTCGCCGAGCGGCCGGAGCTTGGTCGCAGTGGCAGTTGCCAAGACGAATCCCTCCTGAAACGTGGGGTGCTGGTGCGGCGACCACTGCCGAGCCCGGGGTCTCTGGGCTCCGCGACGGGCGGTCGAGCCGCTTCCTTCCGATGATTAGCACTCTCGGGGTGAGAGTGCCAATAAGGCTATCCGATGGCCCGTTCCGC
>JAXDKU010000046.1:0-6537 GCA_034667005.1 Chloroflexota bacterium | reverse complement strand
TCAGAACCTGGATCCAGGCGATTTCGCGACTGGATCGGTGGCCGGCTGGACCTAGATCCAGCCGTTGGTCACGGTGACCTTGCGCCAGAGGCGGTTGCGGTCGCTGATCTCCACGATCTTGTTGTTGTAGTCGGCGTACATCTTCACGGTGTGCCTGCCAGGGACATTCCGGGCATCCCACAGTTTGGAGACGACGGTGCTCTGTCCAGGCCTGAGGGCCTTGGTCCAGACCCAGCCGACATCCGGGACCGTCTTGTCGTCGATCCGGATGATCGTCTTGGACTTGGGCGCCTTGATCAGGCCAACGTTCTTGACCGTCACGTAGACGCGCACGCGGTGTTGTCCGTTGACAGTGACGTTCTTGAAGCGGTAGCCCACCACCTTGAGGTCCGGCAGCTTCTTGATGACGATCGCGATGGTCGTCTCGCTTGAGGCGCTGTCGGCGTCCGTGACCTTGAGCCGGGCCGTGTACGTGCCACCCGTTGCGTACGCGTGGAGCGTGGTCTGGCCGGTTGCGTCAAAGGTGCCGTCGTTAGTGAAGTCCCACTGGTAGGTCAGCGCGTCGGCGCCCTTGTCGTCCGTGGAGGCGCTTCCGTCGAAGCGCACCTGGACGCCCGGCGAGGTCGGGTTGGGACGTGCCTGTGCCACAGCCACGGGCGGGCTGTTCGGGGTCGGGCCGCCGCCGGGGTAGACGTACGGTGCGCAGCCGGCCAGCGTTGAGATCGTCGCGTTCGTGGTGAGGTCTGACGGCAGTGCGGCCGAGTTGCCGCCTGCACCGGTCATCCCGCTGACGTCCAGCGACAGGCAGTTGTAGTTGAAGTGCCACAGCCCGTCCGCGCTGGAGGCGTCGTTGAAGTTGTCCACCCAGTCACCCGGATCGGCGCCCCCGTTGGGGTCGTCGTCGAAGTGGCTGTCGCCGGCGGAGTCGGTGAACGCGGCGTCCTGGCAGCGCGGGCTCGTCAGGGCGTCGGGTGGGTTCTCTTCGTACAGGTTGTCGCCGCAGTCGAAGCCCGGCTGTGGCTGGGAGTCGATGTAGTGCTGACGCGGCGGCTGGCCGGCGGTATTGCCGTAGCCACGGACTTCGTCGGTGTACTCGATCAGCACGCCCGGGTTCCAGCCGATGTTGCCCCGGTCGCTCTGGCCTCGGCCGTTGAAGTCGAACCCGGAGCGGTCACGCAGCTCGATGTAGTAGGCGTGGTCCTTGGTGGACCCCGCCGAGGTGTTGATGCGGTTCCAGCCAACGGTGCACTTCGCCGCGCTCTGCTGGCCGAAGCTGTTGCAGCCGCCGGAGTACTCGCGCACCTGGTCCACGGCGCTGAAGTCGGTCGAGAACAGCGTCGTTCCGCCCGAAGCGACCTTCACATCGTCGATGAACCAGCCGGGGCGATCGACGCCTTCGTCTGTCGTGTAGCTGAAGCGCAGCACCACGTTGGACTGGCCGGCGTACGCCGACAGGTCGTACTCGTCCTGGATGAACGGCGCGCCGTTGCTGTAGGCCGTCGGCGAATCCGGGGCCTGGGCGGCGGCGACGACCGCGGGGCCGCCCTGATGCGCGCCACTCTGACCGGTGATCCCGTTGCTGTAGGAGTCCTGGCAGGAGATTCCGTTGGGGTTGTCGGTCGCGGTGTAGCCCTTGGCCGACGGGAGCGAGGTGTAGCTGGACCCGTCGGTGGTGACCATCACGTAGCCGTAGTCGAAGGCCCACTCCATGTCCCAGCTGGACTGGAAGGTGAGCTTCACCGGCGACCCGGCAGGCAGGCTGGCGAGCTCCGGCAACTTGAAGTCATAGTTGTGGCCGCCCGAGGGCGGGCAGCCGAAGTTGTCGCCCCGGCCGCTATAGAGCAGGTCCGGAACCGATGCTCCCGCCGCGACCACTGCAGGATCGATGAGCTGGCGGCCGGGCAGCTTTACGCCATAGACCTGGCCGTTGTGGATGTTCTGGTTTCCGTTGGCCTGCGACAGCGTGTAGAAGGAGCCGTCGGGTCGCTGCCACGTGATCTGGCCCGTGTCGTTCTTGATCTCGCTCCACCCGGTGTGGTTGAGCGTCTGGTTGGGCTGGAGGAAGTTGGGCACGACCCAGCCGAGCTCCTGCTTGCCGAAGACCGTCATGTGCTGGGAGTAGTCGCCCGCCATGAGGTTCCAGTCGTTGTAGGCGCTGTAGTCGTTCGAGTACAGGTCGGGCATGCCCAGGTAGTGGCCGAACTCGTGCGCGATGACGCTGGTGTGGTCCATCGCGGACTCCGGGTTGACGTTGTAGCGGCCGACCCGCACATAGGTGGGCCTGGCATCGTCGCCAGTGCCGCCGTTCGCGGTGCAGGCTGCGTGTTCGGTGTAGCCGGTACCCACCCAGCACTGCGGCGTGCCCTCGAGATCGGTGAGCTGGTCGTCGGTGATGTAGCCCGTCAGCCCGGTGGCAGAATCGGTGTACTGCGCGGTCAGGCTGTACGAGTGCGGCCAGATGTTGTCGTACGGCGGGGTGCCGTTGAGCTGTGAGTCGCCGTTTCCGCCAAGGCCGACGAAGACCATCATGAAGAAGTCGACGAGGCCGTCCTTGTCGGAGTCGAACTGGTTGTAGTCGATGTCCGGGTCGGCGATCTGCGCGGCGTCGTAGACCGCCTTCGCCACCGGGCCGCAGGCCTCGTCGTGGCTGCTGCCGGGGCCGGCCGTGAAGGCGGGGAAGTCGCCGCCGTAGTACTCGGTGTCGCCGGGCAGCTGATACCACCCGTCGTGGATCCGCTCGCTGTAGAGCGGCGAGCCGATCAGCGTGGGCGTGTCGCCGAACGTCGTGCCGCGGCAGTCGCTCGCGACCTCGCGCTGGCTGAAGCTGAAGCCGGGGGCGTAATCGAAGCCCGCGCTTGCAATGCCCGTCGAGGGCACGTCACCGATCGGGTGGAGCTGCCCGTAGGACATCTCCTGGTACAGGTTCCAGGTCGAGCCGGGGAACGTGTGCGAGTTGACGACCCGGTTCAGATCGTCGCCGCTGTGGGACACGGCATGGCTGCGGTCGGTGAAGTCGACGGGCACCATGGGGAACGGCTTGTTGCCGTACCGCGCCGTGTCGTAGGCGTCGCTCGGCGGGATGACCTTGGGGCCGTGGCTCTCGGACTTGAGACCCGCGCCCGGGCCGCCCGTGTAGGTCAGTGTCGCGATGCTGGAGAGGTCCTTCCAGACGATCTCCGGATCCTGCGTGCGGTTGTCCGCCTTGGCGGTCACGACGATCTTCGCGACCCGCGCGCCCGCCGAAGTCGCGGCTCCGAGGGTCGGGCGCGTCCAGTGGACGGCGCCGCCGACGATGCCGGCGCTTCCGCCTCCGCCGAGCGTCTTGACCGACGTGAAGGTCGTGCCGTCGGGGGCCGGAATGTCGATCACCAGGTTGCTCTTGGTCTGGTCGGTGTAGTTGAGCACCGTGACGGTGAACGGGTACGCATCGCCGGGCTTCACCCAGCCCGTGGACGAGGTGAAGTTGTTGTCAAGCAGGAGCGTGGCCGGCGCCGAACGCAGCGTGACCGCGCCGGTGCCCGCCGGGTTCGCTCCCCAGGCGGCGCTCACCGGATCCGTGTACTGCGCGTCGATGACGGCAAGCCCGATCGTCAGCCGAAACTCGGTGGCCGGTCCCGCCGAGAGGGCGCTCGTCGCGGACCCCGGGATCGAGACGGCCGGGAAGGCGCCGCCGGAGTCCGCGGTCAGCGGGGAGCTGGTCCACAGCGTGTGGCCGTCGGGATCGGTCGCGCGGATCTTGAAGCTCGCGGGCACGCCCGTGTGCGTGGTGTTGCCGCCGACGTCGTTCAGCTCGTCGATCTGGCCCGTCAGCGGGATCGACTGGCCGGGGGCGTAGGCAGCCCCGGGAGGGGGCGCCGGCTGGACGGTGGCGCCCAGGCCGTTGAGGAAGAAATCGCCGTCGCCTGCCGGGCCGTCGCCGACGACGGCCACTCGCATCGTGATGAGGCCTGCCGGCCACGTGAGCTGGCCCGTCGTGTCGGTGTCGACCACCACGCGCCAGGCATCGTCGCCGGTTCGCCGCGCTGCCGCCACCGTCTTGAAGGGCGCGCCGCCCGACGGTCCGATGAAACGGGCTTCGACCTGCGTGCTCGCGGCTGACGCCGGAGTGTTGGTCACCGAGAAGTCGACGCGGATGCAATCGCCGCGCGTATAGAAGCGCGCCTCGAAGCCGCCCGTATGGACGGTCTGGCACACGACCTGGTCCGCGGTCTTGACGAAGAGGAAGCCGGTCGCCGCGTGCGCTGCGCTGACGCCGGCGGCGGAGCCGGACTTCAACCCCGGGGAGGCCTCTGCGGACGCCGCCTTGGCCGCGGGGGACGTCGGTCCGGGCGTCGCGGCGGCGGACTGGGCAGTCGCCCCGACGATCAGCATCGTGACCATCGACAGGACGAGACCGGCGCGGGCCGGCGAGCGGTGACGGGCTGCGGACATCATCTCTCCCTTGGCGACTCGTGGTGCCACCACACCCCATGGTGCTTTGGCCACCCTTATACCACCACCGTCAAGGGTGTCACACGCGCCGGCATTGCCCGCAGGCTCAGCGCCGTATCCGCGGCCCCGCACTACGATGCCCCCGATGCACGATCAAATCGAGCCGGGAGCGTCGCCGCGGCATACCAATCGTCTCGCGGATGAAACGAGTCCCTACCTCCTCCAGCACGCCCACAACCCGGTGGACTGGTACCCGTGGGGTCCCGAAGCCCTGGCGCGCGCCCGAGACGAGGACCGGCCGATCTTCCTCTCGATCGGTTATGCGGCGTGCCACTGGTGCCACGTCATGGAGCGCGAATCATTCGAGGACGAGCCGACCGCCGCCCAACTGAACGCGGCGTTCGTCCCCATCAAGGTCGACCGCGAGGAGCGCCCGGACCTGGATGCGATCTACATGGACGCCGTGCAGTCGATGACTGGCCAGGGCGGCTGGCCGATGAGCGTCTTCCTGACACCCGACGGCCGGCCCTTCTACGGCGGCACGTACTTCCCGAACCGCCGCGGCATGGGCCTCCCCAGCTTCCGCGACGTCCTCCAGGGCGTCTCCGAGGCGTGGCACGCTCGCAGGAGCGAGGTCGAGCGCTCGGCCGATGAGCTCGCCACTGCCGTCGCGCGGGGCCAGCGGGCGCCACTCGCCAGCGTGGCAGGTGCCGCAGGGACCGGCGGTGACGACAAGCGCGCCGGCGAACGCGTCCTGGCGGCGGCGGTGGCCGAGCTCGTGGCGTCGTTCGACCCGCGCGGCGGTGGCTGGGGCACCGCGCCGAAGTTCCCGCAGTCCATGGCGATCGAGGTGCTCTTGAGGGAGCACGTTCGGACGGCCGACGCACAGGCGCTCGCGGTCGCACGACGGTCGCTCGACGCGATGGCCGCCGGCGGGATCTACGACCAGCTCGGTGGCGGCTTCGCCCGCTATGCGACGGACGCCGTCTGGCTCGTGCCCCACTTCGAGAAGATGCTCTACGACAACGCGCTGCTCGCGCGCGCCTACACCCACGCATACCGCCTCACCGGAGAGCGCCGCTACGCGGAGGTCGCCGGGGAGACGCTCGACTTCATGCTCCGCGAGCTGCGCGTCCCCGAAGGCGCGTTCGCGGCGAGCTTGGATGCCGACACGGACGGGCACGAAGGCGCGACCTATGTCTGGGACTCGGACGAGGTGGAACGTCTGCTCGGAGACGAGGCAGCGCTGTTCTCTGCGGCGTACGGCGTGACGCGCGCCGGCAACTGGGAGGGGCACGTGATCCTGTCGCGTGTCGTGGACGATGACGCGCTCGCCGCCCGCTTCGGCACCGGTGCGGCAGACGTCCGGGACAGGCTCGCGGCGGCCCGCGCGCTGCTGCTCGAGGCGCGGCGACGGCGCGTCCAGCCGGCACGCGACGACAAGGTGATCTGTTCGTGGAACGGGCTCGCCCTGGCGGCGCTCGCAGACGCCTCGTGGGGGCTGGACCGGCCGCGACCTGACCTCGCGGCTGCGGCCGGGGAGGCCGCCGCGTTCCTGCTCGGGACGCTACGGGACGAGGCCGGCCGGCTGCGTCGGTCGTGGAACGCGGGTCGTGCCAGGGACGCCGGCACGCTCGAGGACCACGCCCATCTCGCCGAGGGGTTGCTCGCCGTCTACGAAGCCACGCACGACGAGCGCTGGTTCTCGGCGGCGAGGGAGCTGATGGACCTGGTGCTGGCGCATTTCACGGACCCGGAAGGGGGCTTCTACGACACGGCCGACGACGCGGAGGCGCTCATCGCGCGGCCGCGCGGCCTCCAGGACAACGCCATCCCGTCCGGTAACGCGATGGCGGTGACGGTGCTCCTCAAGCTGTCGGCGCTGACCGGCGAGAGGCCCTATTCCGACGCCGCGGAGCGCGCGATCCGGCCCATGGCCGAGGTCTCCGGCCGCTATCCCACGGCCTTCGCGCAGTGGCTCGTCGCGCTCGAGGCGGACGTGGCCGGCATCGACGAGATCGCGATCGTGGGGGAGCCCGGCTCCGCGGACCGGGACGCCCTCGTGGAGACGGCGCGTCGCGGCTTCCGGCCCTGGCAGGTCGTGGC
>JAXDKU010000045.1:0-7596 GCA_034667005.1 Chloroflexota bacterium | reverse complement strand
GCGCCCGGGACCCGAGTCGGGCAGACTTGCGCCCCTATGCGGCGTGTGGCTCTGATCGTCGGTCTGGTCGTGGTCGTGGCGTTGGCCGTGGTCTTTGGCCCGGGGCTCCTCAACCCGACCCCGCGACCGAGCGCCCGCCCCAGCACGACGCCGGCAGGCTTTTCGCCGCGCCCCGGCGTGAGCTCGAGTCCGTCGCTGCGGCCCACGCCGACCGCTTCGCCGAGCCCGTCACCGTCCCCGTCGCCGTCACCATCCCCGAGCCCGAGCCCATCGCCCAGCCCGACGCCTGACCCGACGCCCTTCACGTTCACGAGCGCGGACGGCTACTCGATGACGATGCCGGCCGGGTGGACCGCCATCGCTGTCGGCCAGAACGACATCGAGCTGCTGCTCGGACTTCTGGGCACCTCCAGCCCGGACGTGGCGAACCTGGTGCGCAGCATCCTCAACCTGACCCAGGCGCGGGCGAGCATGGTCGGTGGCGACCTGCGGGGCGGCGCGGCGGCGGTGCCGCCCAACGTCACCGTGCTGATCCAGCCTGTTGGCCTGTCCCTGGATCTCGTAGGCCCTCTTCTGGAGGGGCTCGTCAACCAGATCCCCGGGATCGCCGGGTCGGCGTCGCGCGAGAAGGTGAGCCTTCCTTCCGGGGAGGCGATGCGGCTGAATTACGTGGTGCAGCCGTCCGGGGGCGGCGCCCCCATCGCCCTTCGCACGTTCGTGATCGTGCGCGGCAGCCAGACGATCCTGATCACCTTCACGGCGGCAGCCGGCGACTTCGATGCCCAGCAGCCGACCTTCGAGGGCATCATCCAGAGCCTGAGGTTCGGTCCCTGAGCCTGCCCGTCCGCAACGGCCGGCGACGGCCGGCGACATGAAAGGAACGCCAGGCGCGGCCTGACGTTCCTTCCGAAAGAGCCCGAGGGTTCAGCTAGACGTCGCTGTACCCCACCGGGCAGTAGCTGCGGCCGATGCCGTCGTGATTGTTCTTGTAGTGGTCGATGACCACGTGAGCACGGCCCAGGACGGAGTCGTTCGGCCTGTACCACGTGAGGACAGCGACGGCCCGGTCCTTGCCAGAAATCGGGCCGGCCCAGTGGACCCGGCGCGTGCCGAACATCGCCGACGTGTGGCGCGACGCCGTTGCGCTCGCCTCGGGCCCGGTGTTGACCGTCGACCACGTCCCGCCGTGCAGGTGCTGGAGCTTCACCTTGAAGCCAACCCTGCCGGAGCTCGAGCCGGTGCCGGCAGGCCAGAGGACGCTGTCGGGCGCGCGGACCTTGATCTGCACGATGTAGATGTGGCCGGCGGTGCCGCCGCCGTTGTAGTCGCAGACACCGGCCGGATGCGCCGCGGTGTCGGTCCAGGAGTAGGAGCCGGTCGTGCCGCTGCTCCCGACCTGGTGCGCTGCCAGGACCTCGCCGCCCCCCAGGGCGATCATCACTGCGGTGAGCGTCGCGAGGGACGTCCCACCCACGAAGCGTCGGATCAACGATCCTGTCATGCCAGCCTCCATGTTCGAGCGCCGAGGCACCGATCGTCTGAGCGGTGCACCTGCCAGAACAACGGTACGCGCGTCCAAAACGCATCCTCGTCACCCATCGATTCGCCAGCTGTGGTTCGCGAAGAGGCACGATACGGGAAGCGGGTCCGCGCAGCTCGCCGTCGGGATCAGCACCAGCCGCTGGCCCGCGACCGGGACGGGGAAGTCCGTGCGCGGCGGCTGGTAGAGCGCCACCTCCGCCAGTCGCACCCGCTCACCCACCGGCAGGAACCGGCTTGCGGCCACGACGCGGTCGTTCGCCATGAGTGGAACGACCCAGGTCGGTTGGCCAGCGGCCTCCTCGGAAGCCGCAATGACCGGGCCGGCCGTCAACGCGAGACCTTCGAGCTGCGGCCAGGCCGCGGCGCTCGCCAGGGCATGTGCCGCAAACGCCGCGTCAGCGGGACCGAAGCATTCGCCCCCGGGGTCGACCGGCGCACACGCGGGATCCGACGCAAAGGATGAGCAGGCCGCGGCCAGGGCCAACGCGCCGAGCACCGCCGCCAGTCGCATGATTCGCATCGATCCTCCGGTGGGGTTCCGCTCCTTGGACGCGCCGCGCGGGTCTTCCGTGCCGTCGGTCGCGTCTTTCTGCCGTCGCTAGGGGGAAATCAGCCGGATCCCGACCATGCCCTCGCAGACCACGATCTCCGCGAGGGCCGAGAGCACCAGCAGCACCACGCGCCATCGATCGCGCAGGGGCGAGATCGCGGCGGCAACCGCCGGCACCACGATCAGCGCGTGGCGCGGCATGGATTGCCACGATGCGAGCAGGAGCGTTGGCAGCAGCCCGGCGACGGCGTACCAGCCGAACTGGCTGAGGCCGCGCCGGAAGAGCAGCACAGCACCGGCGATCACGCCCACCAGGAACACGGCGGCGATCACGAGCGGGCGGAAGTAGCGATCGTCGTGGCGGAGGTCGGGCAGGAACGAGAGCGGGCCGGATTCCTGGCCCGTGACGCGGAGCCAGCTTGGCGTGCCCTGGAGGAAGCCCTGTGGATCCCCGGTCAGCTGCGCGATGAACAGCCACCAGGCGGCGAACACCAGCAGCGGCGCGACCAGGATCAGCCACGCCCTCCCGTCGCGCCCTCGCGACCGCACCAGGTCCGGAATGGCCGTGGCACCCGTCGCGAACCCGGTGACGCGGGTCGCCTGCGCGAGCGCCGCCATCAGCGGCCGCCGCAACGATCGCGCGGGACTCAGGAAGAAAGCGGCCGAGACGAGCAGGAAGAGCGGCTCGGAGTACGCCATCGAGAGGACGAACGACGACGGTGCGAAGGCAACGAACGCCATCCCCCATCGCGCGTTCCGGCGTCCGAAGGCGGGCTCCAGCACGCGCGCCCACAGGACCAGGCCCACGACGGCCAGGGTGTTCGCCACGAACGACGCGCTGACGTCGGCCCACGCTTCAGGGACGAGCCGGAGCACGGGCGCCAGCAGGGTCGGCCATGCGGGCCAGAAGGCGAAATCGTGGTAGTCGCCGCGCACGGTATGGAGCAGCGCGTCCGCGTGATAGCCACTGCGCGCGATCGACAGGTACCAGGCGCCGTCCCAGGTCGTGGCAGGACCGGCGGCCGGCGGGAAGTGGAAGCCGGTCCAGCTGGATTGGCCGAAGGCGTAGACCAGGCCCGAGCCCCAGAGCCGCGAGGCGACCGCGATGACGGCCGGAATCGCCCACCAGGAGCCACGCAGCGATGCCAGCCGCGACCGAAGCGAGAGTGCCTGGGACAAGGTTTGGAAACTATGCACCGGGTGCGGCGCGAGGCCATCCGGCGGGCGGGCGGCGTTGTGCCGAATCTCCTTCAACGAGCCGGACCTGGGGCTGGAGCTGCGGGCTACGCCATAGGGGTTGCCATGCGGCCAGTCGCGGCCTCGAACCTCACTCAGGCGGCCCTCACGCGCGGCGCGTCGGCGCGAACCGGCCGGAGGATCGCGATCGCAAGGCAGGCCGGACACGCGGCATCGGCCCAACTGCCGTACGGGCTGGCGCCTGCGTCGAGGCTTGGGGCCGCGGACCCGGTCGAGGCAGCAGAGGCCGCCGCGGAAGCGCGCCGACGCCGGAGCATCGACCAGCCGATCGCGCCGAGCACCGCGAGCACCACGACGACCAGGATCGCGACGGCGATGCTGCCGCTGCCCGCGATCAGACCGATCGCTCCCGGCCCGATCAGGTAGCCGAGCAGGAAGTGGCCGCCGACGAAGACGGTATTGCCGGCAACCAGTCCCGGCAGGAACACGGGCATTGGCAGGGCCGCGAGGCCGCTGGCGGCGATCGCGCCGACGCGGACCCCGGGCGTCGCGCGGGAGACGGCCACGCCACGAGCGCCGCGGCCGCGGAGCCACTCGGTGAGGGCATCGAGCCGCGCGCGCGACAGGCCGATACGGACCAAGAGGTCGACCAGGACCTTGCGAAACGCCCCGCGCGTCAGCAGGAACTGGAGGCAGCCGCCGGCGAACCCCGCCAGCAGGATCGCGACGAGGGCCACCGCGCCGATGAGGGGATCACCCGCCGCGGCGACCCCGGCACCGAGGACGAGCAGGTCGCCCGGCACGGGAACCGGCACGCCGGCCTCCTTGACGAAGAGCAGGCCGGCAAGACCGAGGATCGCGACCGCGTCCATGTCTGCGTGGGGCTAGTGCCGGAAGCCGGCACCGAGGTAGGCGTCGGTGAGTGGCTTGGTCTGCCGCTCCAGGCGAGGCAGGACGCGCTTGAGGTCGGCGAGGAACAGGTCCGCGAAATCGTGGCTGAAACCGCGCCTGACCACGACTCGCAGCGCGGCGAGGTCCTGGCGATTCTCCGGGAACGTGTAGGCCGGCACCTGCCAGCCGCGCTCGCGCACGGCGTCCGAGACGTCGAACACGGTGTAGTTGCGCACGTCATCGCGAAGCTTGAAGGCGAACACCGGCAGATCCTCGCCTCGCGTCAGGAGCTCAAACGGACCCAGCTTCTCGATCTCGGAGGCCAGCCGCATCGCCACGTCGCGCGAGTATCCCTGCACCCGCTGATAGCCGGCGATCCCGAGGCGCAGGAGGTTGTAGTACTGCGCCACGATCTGCGCCCCCGGGCGCGAGAAATTGAGGGCGAAGGTGGGCATGTCGTCGCCCAGGTAGTTGACGTGGAAGATCAGCTCCTCGGGCAGGGACTTCTCGTCGCGCCAGATGACCCAGCCCACGCCGGGGTAGACCAGCCCGTACTTGTGCCCTGAGACGTTGATCGAGGCTACGCGCGGCAGGCGGAAGTCCCAGGCAAGATCGGGGTTGAGGAACGGCGCGACGAATCCGCCGCTCGCCGCGTCGACGTGGACGGGCACGTCGATGCCGGTTCGAGCCTGGACCTCGTCCAGCGCAGCGCAGATCTCCGCGACCGGCTCATACGAGCCGTCGTACGTCGAGCCGAGCACCGGGATGACGCCGATCGTGTTCTCGTCGACACGCTTGGCGGCTTCGTCCGCCGAGAGGTGGTATCGATCGCCCTCCATGGGCACCAGCCGTGGCTCGACCTCCCAATAGTTGGCGAACTTCTTCCAGCACACCTGGACGTTCGCGCCCATCACCATGTTCGGCCGGTCGGTGCTCTTGCCGGCCGCCTCGCGGGCGCGCTGCCAGCGACGCTTGAGGGCCAGACCGCCCAGCATGGCCGCCTCGCTCGACCCGGTCGTGGAGCAGCCCGGTGCGTCGTTGGGTGATGGCGCGTTCCAGAGGCGGCTGATCATGTCGATGCAGCGCATCTCCAGCTCGGCTGTCTGGGGATACTCGTCCTTGTTGATCATGTTCTTGTCGAACGTCTCGATCATCAGCTTCTCGGCCTGGGGCTCCATCCAGGTGCCGACGAAGGTGGCCAGGTTCAATCTCGCGTTGCCGTCGAGCGTCAGCGTGTCGTGGACGATCTGGTAGGCGGCATTCGGATCCATCTCCCCCGCCGGCATCTCATGGCGCGGCACGGTGCCGTGCTCGGCAAAGATGTCGCCCTGGTCCTCCCGAGGACGGGTCGGGTGCTTCAGTCCCACGCTTGTTTCCCCTCTCTAGGAGCGGTCGGGCCGGATGCCGGCGACGCGCGCTCGGATCAGATCTCCCAGGAATCCCTCGGGCAGCGGTCGCTCCTTCGAGAAGTGCAGGCTCCCCTTCGTGCGACCGTGGCCCTCGAGCGCGACGGAGTATTTCTCGAGGACCGCCTCGTCGGTCGGGTAGAGGCTGCAGTGCTTCTTCCAGCCCGCGTACGAGATCAGGAACTGCCCGTCGAGCTTGAACGCGGGCATGTCGTAGCTGATCAGCTCCACCGCGTCGGGCACCTCTCGCGCCACGTGCCCGCGCAGGTCCTGCAACTGCTCGCGCTGGGCCTCCGGGAGTGCGGCGAGGTAGGCGTCGATCGGTGCGGTATCGGTCACGGCATCGGGATGGTATCCGCTGGGCCGACGGCCGGGGAGCGGTGCGCCCAGGGGCGGCGCGTCGGTCACCGGCCCGCGTCGGTCCGCGGCAGGACGGAGAGCTCGCTGCCGGTTCAGGCGCCGATCTACGCGCGGATCGCGGCCTCGACCGATGCCATCACCAGACCTGGTAGTGCTCCACGGAGATCGATTCGGCGAGCTCGCGTTCGGTGCCCAGGAGGACCGGACCGGCCGTGGCTCCGGCGTAGGCGCGGAGGGCGTCCATGTCCCGCCAGATGGTGACGAAGACGTACTCCGGCGCCTGCGCGTTCACCGGCTTGCCGCGGTACCAGCCGAGCAGGCCGGCGGTGGCGGCGAACTTGCCATGGTCATGCTGGTCGACGACGCGCTCCCACTCTTCCTCGCGGCCTGGCTTGACGCTGGCCCGGAAGACACGGAGAACGCCGGCATCGTGGGGCATTGCGGAACTCCTGCCCCCCGAGTCGTTTTGATGGTCACGATGGGTCCCCGGTCAAGCAGTATGCGCCTGGATGCACCGTCGCCGCGTGCCTCCGGCGCCGGCAGCCTCACATCGTGATGACGAGCTTCCCCCTGGGCTTCCCGGCGGCCAGGTAACGGAGCGCGTCCGGCACCTGGGCCAGCGGGTAGGTGCGATCGATCACGGGCTTCAGCCGGCCGGCCTGGAGCAGCTCGCCAAGCGTGGCCATGTCCTTCGCGTCGTTGGGCTTCCATTTCAGCAGCAGCCCCATGGAGCGCCTCCGGCCGATGGAGAGCAGCGGTCCGAGGATCATCGTCTGGAAGATGCGGCCGGTCGACGGGGAGACGCCGCCGACGGACAGGTAGACGCCGTCCGGCGCGAGCGCCCGGCGGACCTCGAACACCGAGCGGTTGCCCGCGCCGTCGAGGATGCGGTCGTAGCGTTGTCCGCCGCGGGTGTAGTCCTCGGTGGTGTAGTCGATGACGTGGTCGGCCCCGAGCGAGCGCACGAGGTCCGCCTTCGACGGGCTGCAGACCGCAGTCACCTCCGCGCCTGCGTCCTTCGCCAGTTGCAGCGCGAACAGGCCCGTGGACCCTGATGCTCCGTTGATGAGCACGCGATCGCCGCGCTTGACGCCCTCCCGGCCGCCCAACCCCTGGAAGGCAAGGATCGCGGCCTCCGGGATGGTGGATGCTCCTTCGAAGTCGAGGCCCGCAGGGATCGGGTGCCACGCCTTCTCTGGCGCGCACGCGAGCTCCGCGAAGGCGCCGAGGCCGTACATCGTGAGGTTGCTGTAGACGCGGTCGCCTGGCCGGTATCGCGTGACACCCGACCCGACCGCCTCGACCTCGCCGGCCGCGTCGAGTCCCAGCCGATGGTTCCGGGGCCTGCGCGGGCCCATGAAGGCGCGGAACATGACGGGCTGCCCAGTGAGGGCATCGAGGTCGGCGCGGTTGACGGAGGCCGCGCGGATCCGAACGAGCACCTCTCCGTCGCCCGGAACGGGCGTCGGCACCTCTTCGAGCCGGAGGATGTCGGGGCTGCCGTACGCTGAACGGACAATCGCTTTCACGCATGCACGGTAGCGCGCGGCGCATCGGCCGCCTGCCGAACGTCCAGTACAGGCAAGCCAATGACCAGCGAATCTCCCCGTCCGGTCGAGCCAGCCCGCCGCGTTGGGGCGTGGCCGGCCG
>JAXDKU010000044.1:0-32272 GCA_034667005.1 Chloroflexota bacterium | reverse complement strand
GCGCCGCGACGGGAGCGGTGGCCTCCTCGTGGTCGAGCAGGCGGGCACCATCCGGGTCGTGGCCGCCGACGGATCGGTCCAGGCCGACCCGTTCCTGGACATCTCCAAGCGCGTGCTGGCCGGAGGCGAGCAAGGCCTCCTCGGCCTCGCTCTGCATCCCGACTACGAGGCCAACGGCCGCTTCTTCGTCGACTACACGCGCCGACCGGACGGCGCGACGGTCATCGCCGAGTTCACGGCGAACGAGGGGATCGGCGATCCCGGATCGGGTCGGGTGCTGCTGACGATCCCCCAGCCGTTCGCCAACCACAACGGCGGCATGGTGGCCTTCGACCGTGCGGGGATGCTGGTGATCGGCATGGGCGACGGCGGAAGCGGGGGCGACCCGCAGGGCAATGGCCAGAACCCGCAGGCGTTGCTGGGCAAGCTGCTCCGCATCGATGTGGACGGTGGCGACCCGTACGCCATCCCGCCCGACAACCCGTTTGCCACGTCAGCCGGCGCCCTGCCGGAGATCTGGGCCCTGGGCATGCGCAATCCCTGGCGCTTCTCGTTCGACCGGGAGACGGGCGACCTGTTCGTCGGCGACGTTGGCCAGGGGGCCTGGGAGGAGATCGACGCGGAGCCCGCCCTGGCCGGTGGCCGGAACTACGGGTGGAACGTCATGGAAGGCACGCACTGCTTCGGCTCCTCGAGCTGCAACCAGGAGGGCCTGACGCTGCCCGTCGCCGAGTACGACCACGGTTCAGGCTGCGCGGTGACCGGCGGCTACGTGTACCGCGGCTCGGCATTCCCCGCGCTCCGCGGCGGCTATGTGCTCAGCGACGCGTGCACCGGCTCGCTCTGGGTCCTCTCCGCCGCCGATGCGATCGCCACCGGGTCCGCCCCGCTCGCGCTCGCGGGCGAGACCGGCCTGTCCGTCTCCTCGTTCGGCGAGGACGACGCGGGGGAGCTCTACGTCGTCGACCTCGGCGGCAGCATCCTGAAGCTGGCTGCCGCGCCCAGGTAGCCGCCACGACCGAGCCTGGGCGGTCCGGTCTCCGTTGCGTACCTGCGCGGTAGGCAGGTGCACGCCAGACGGGCGGAGGGCCGCAGTGTGAGCCTGGGTGCGGGTGAGTGTGCCGTTCGACGCGGTGGTGCGCGCCCGCGCCGGACCCTCGTCCGCCCGTCCGGATGACCTCCCTTCGGCACCGCACCGCACCGGGCCCGCGCACTGGACTGCACTCAACCGCACCTCTCGGCACTCCGGGGCCAGCGAAGGTACTGCGCCTCATCCCTCGTCTGGCTGATGCTCGCCGGTCGGCCGCGTCTGGTGCCATTGCACCCGTCGCCGACCACACGAGCCGATTCACCCTCCGTGTGCCCACGTCGGAGTCGAGCATCGAGCCAGCCGCCCCGGACGGGTGGCGGAAAGAGGACGACAAGATGGATGCGACCAGGTCGATCGGACGACGCCGAGGGCTACAGGTCCTTGGGATATTCGGGCTCGCTGCCGTTGGCCTGAGCGGAGGCGCGACCTCCCTGGCCTTGTTCACGAGCTCGGCGAGCGTGGACTCGAACAGCTTCACAACTGGAACCGTCACGATCGGCACCAGCCCGACGACGGCCCTCGTAACGTTCTCCAACATGGCCCCTGGCGACCAGGTCACGGCGCCGATCACGGTGAGCAACAGCGGCTCACTGGCCCTGCGCTACGCCCTCTCGTCCGTGGCGACGAACACCGACAGCAAGGGCCTGAAGGACCAGCTGGTGCTGACCATCCGGTCCGGCGTCACGACCTGCACGAACGCCGCCTACGCCGTGGATGGCACGCAGCTCTACGGCGGCGACCTCGACTCGAGCGCCGGCAAGCTCGTTGGCGACTCGACGACGGGCGCGGACACGGGCGATCGAACGCTTGCGGCCTCGGCCAGCGAGGCGCTGTGCTTCCACGTGAGCCTTCCCGGCGCGAGCGGCAACGCCTTCCAGGACTCGACCACCACGGCAACGCTCACCTTCGACGCGGAGCAGACCAAGAACAACTAGGCCTTCTCCGTCGACGCAGAAGACCCGGCCGAGAGGCCGGGTCTTCTTTGATTCCGGCGCTTCCCCGCAGGGGCGGGATCGGTGTGGATAGGACTACTCCAGGGTAGAAAGTCCCCCCTCACTTTGACCCTTCTGGCCCATGACCCCACCCATGGACCGTGGGGTGTCATTCCAGCCCGAACCCACGTTCTGAACCCGGTCCTCCGGTGGCCGGGCGAGGCACCCTCGCCGCCCGACGTGGTCTCTTGGCATCAGGCAGGGGAAATCTCCGCATGCACATTCGTAGGGCCGCACGACGGCGCACCGCCCTGATGGCCCTGGCTGTCGTGGGCCTCGCTTCGGTCGGCCTCAGCGCCGGGGCGAGCTCGCTGGCGCTGTTCACCAGCGCCGCAACGGTCGGCGCGAACACGTTCTCGACCGGCACCGTATCGATCACGACGACCCCTGCCACGGCACTCATCACGTTCTCGGCGATGGCACCCGGAGACCAGGTGACGGCGCCGATCACGGTCACGAACGGCGGCAGCCTGGACCTGCGCTACGCCATCGCGTCCGTCGCCACGAACGTCGATTCGAAGGGACTAAAGGACCAGCTGGTCCTGACCGTCAAGTCCGGCGTGACGACATGCACGAACGCCGCCTATGGCGCGACCGGCACGGTGCAGTACACGGGCGACCTCGACTCGTCAGCGGGCAAGCTCGTCGGCGATGCGGCAACCGGGCAGAACGGGACTGTTGGCGCATCGGGCTCCGACCGGCTCCTGGCCCCCTCCGCCAACGAGGCGCTGTGTTTCAACGTGAGCCTGCCGCTTGCGACCGGCAATGCGTTCCAGGGCGCCACGACGACGGCGACGTTCACGTTCGACTCCGAGCAGACCCGCAACAACTAACCCAGCGCACCAACCTGGAAGGGACAGAGCTCGATGGCAGCACAGTGGATCCGGCGTATGCGCCGAACCGTCGGCGTGGTCTGGCTCGGGCTCCTTCTCGCGCTGCTGGCGCTGGTCGGCCTGTCCTCGATCGCGCCCGGCCTGGGACTGACCACGTACATCATCCGCGGCGGTTCCATGGAGCCCAGCATTCCTCTCGGAGCCGTCGTGGCGGACGTGCCCGTGAACGCCACGACGCTGGCCGTCGGCGATGTGATCACGATCAAGACGCCCAGCGATGTGGTCTACACCCACCGGATCGTCGCCATCGACGCCAGCGGGCCGGAGCGGTACTACCAGATCCAGGGTGACGCGAACCCAAGCGCGGACGCGTCGCCCGTGCCGGAGAGCGCCGTCATCGGCAAGGTCAGCTTTCACGTGCCCATGGTCGGGTTCATCCTCGCCCTGCTGGCCCTGCCGAGCGGCATCCTCAGCGTCATGTGCACGCTGGGTGCACTGCTCCTCGCCTACTGGCTGCTCGAGGACCTGGAGCAGCCGGAAACCGCGCCGGCCACGGCCGGTGGCACCACACCTGAGACGGCGGCGCACCTCGGGGGGCGGGCACTGACGCAGCCGTCACCGGCGGATGCCAGCCAAATCTGAGTCGCCGGCACGTGCAGCGTTCCGCGATGCCCGCACCCATCGGTCGGGCTCCCCGCGCCGGCGATGGCACACGTCCAATCGCGGCATCGAATGGCGCGCCTGCGGTTCCGACCCTCCCGGGGACGTTCCCGGTCGGGCTCGGACGGGAGGGCCGGCTCTTCGGCGGGTGGCTCCTCCGCGGACGGCTGTTTGCGGCGGCGGCGTCGATCGTGGTGCTCGCCGTCGCGGGCGGCCTGGGCATCACGACGAGCCTGGCGCTGTTCAGCGACCCGAAGACGCCCACGAGCGACTTCGGCACCAAGGCGATCTTTCCCGGCGAGCGCATCGCCCCGGCGTTCAGCGTCAGTGACCGGTCCGGCGGCGCCACCGTCGACACCTCCAGTGAGCTGGCCGTGGCTTCTGACGGGCGCACGATCACCACCGGCAACTGGTCATCCACGTTCGCGACGAGCCGCTACGTCGAGTTCGACATGAACGCCTCGCTGGCCGGCGGAGTGGCAGGCTCGTCGCCCGTATTCCGTTTCCGCTTTGCGAGCACCGGCGCGGCGGCCACGGCCTGCGTCTACCTCGAGGTCCGCGCCAAGGCGAGCGGCTCCGTGCTCGCCACGTACGGAACCGCCGGCAGCCCGGCCGCCTGTGTCACGGGCACGACCCTCACCACCAGCACCATCTCCGTGCCGGTCGTGGACACCAGCGATCGCGCCAACGACCTCCGGTTCCGCGTGTACGGCCGCGACAGCGCTGCGGGTGGCATGACCATCGACGAGGCGCGCTTCACAGGCGCCAACCCGTACAACGCCTTCAGCCTCTTCCCTGTGCGGTACACCGACGCCGCGGATGCCACACCGGTCAGCCTGCCATGGCAGTTCGCGGGCCCGTGACCGGAAGCGCGTGACTCGCCGTCGACGATCGAGCGCTATGCGGACGGTCGGCGCCAGGTCGCTGGCGCTGGCCGCCTTGACGTATCTGGCGGGCATGGCGATGCCGGCGCCGGTCATCGGCAGCGGTCCTCCCTTGGCCGGAGCGGAGGAGCCGGCGCCTGTGCCGGTAACCACGCCTGTGCCGGCATCCACGCCCGACCCGGCCGAGCCTCCGGGCCCGACGGCCACGCCGGCGCCGGATCCCGGACCATCGGTCGCAGCGGATCCGACGCCTTCCGCAACGCCGAGCGAGGCGCCGCCGGAATCGCCCGACCCAGGGCCGTCGATGCCACCGAGCCCCGAACCGAGCCCCGCCCGGACGGCTGCCCCGGACCCCTCGCCGTCAGCCGCCCTCGCACCGTCTCCGACGGTCTCGTCGACGCCGGGCCCGGAGTCGGCCTCCTCCGGCGCAACGAGCTACGTCGTGCGCTTTGGCGCGAGCGCGACCGCCGCACAGCGGTCCGCCGCCCTCGGGGCGGTCGGGGCCGTCGCGGTGGCCTCGGTCCCGGAGCTGCACATCGCCATCGTCGAGATCGGGCGGTCCTCCGCGGACGAGCAAGCAGCCGCGCTGGCTGCCGATCCGGCCGTCCGCAGCGTGGAACGGAACTACAGCCGGGACGCCGAGGCGGCATCCGTGGACCCACGCGTCGAGGACCAGTGGTCGCTGCCGCGCATCGGCTGGGACGCACTGCATTCCCAGGGCCTGCCCTCTGCACCGGTGACGGTCGCGATCCTCGACACGGGCGTCGACGCGCGCCATCCGGACCTCGCAGGGCGCCTCCTGCCGGGCCGCTCGTTCGTGGACGGCTCCCCGGCGAGCACCGACCCCAATGGCCACGGCACCTGGCTCGCGGGAATCGTGGCTGCCGTGCCGGACAACTGGGTGGGCATTGCCGGCATCGGCGGCGACGGCGTCCGAATCCTCCCGATCACGGTGCTCGGCGCCGACGGGAGCGGTCAGGACGGTGCGGTCATCGCCGGTATCGTGGCGGCCGTAGACGGTGGCGCGGACGTGATCCTGATGGCGTTCAGCAGCCCGGGCTACTCCGACGCCCTCCAGGTGGCCGTGACGTACGCCTGGGACCACGATGTGGTCCTCGTGGCCGCCAACGGCAATGACGGCACAGCCGATCCGAGCTATCCCGCCGGCGATCGCACCGTCATGGGCATCGCCTCGACCGACCGCGCAGACGGCCTGGTGAGCGACAGCAACCACGGCCCCCAGACGTTCATGGCGGCGCCGGGCGTGGACATCCTCACCACGTCCGCCGGTGCCGACGACGACCCGGCCACGGACGACGAGCTCCGCTCCATCTCGGGCACGTCCGCGGCGGCCGCCGAGGTCGCCGGCGCGGCGGCCGTGCTCAGAGCGCTCGATCCGCGAGCCTCGAACGCCGTCATCATCGGCCGGCTGGCACGCTCGGCCGCTCCCGCCGGGACGCGAGCCGAGACGGGCAACGGCCGGCTCGATCTCGCTCGGGCAGCGGCCGACACGGGCACCGACCCGGTCGTTCCCGCGGGCACCGCGGACAGCGCCGGGGGCGGGCCCTTCGTGGGCCCGTACGTCGCCGCGTCCACGGCAACGGACTGCTTCCGCTCGGTCGCCTCGGGCAACTGGAACGCCACCGGCACCTGGCAGAGCGCGCCCGCGGCGGGCGGCTGCACCGTCTGGTCTGCGGCGACCCTCACGCCAACGAGCGGCGGTGGCACCATCACGGTCCGAACGGGAAACACGGTCACCGTGACCGCTGCCGTCACGGTCGACGACGTGACCGTCGACGCCGGCGGCCAGGTGACGGTCAACGCCACCATCACGCTCACCCTGGCGAATGGAGCCGCCGCCACGGACCTGGCGGTCAACGGAATCCTCGCGATCAACGGGACCGTGAGCGCCCCGGCCGGCTCAGTGACCGTCGTTGGCGGCACGTTGACGATCAACAACGGTGGCGCCCTGAACGGGACCACCACGGCGAGCCTGACGATCAACCTCGGTGGCAGCGCGACGAACGCCGGCACGTTCAACTTCGGGACGACGCTCACCGTGAACGGGTCGTTGAGCTCTTCGACCAGCGTCACCCTCGCGGCCACCTCAATCCTCCAGGTCGGCGGCACCCTGACGATGACGGGTGGGACGCTCACGACGCAGCGGGCGTCCGCCGGATCGGTCGGATCGATCAACAGCGGCGGAAGCATCGTCCTCACCGGCACGGCCATCTGGTCGATCGGGACTGTTGCCACGGCGACAGCAACCGTCGCGAGCGGCGGCACGCTGGACATCGGCCCGACCGCCGTGGTCAGCGGCGCCGGCCTGCTGACGGTCGCGGCGGCAGGCTCGCTCAAGATCGGCTCGACCGCGGGCATCGACGCCACCACGACCACCGGCAGCGTGCGGACCACGGCGACGGATTCGTACGCCACCGCCGCGAACTACGAGTACAAGGGAACGGCGGCGCAGATCACCGGGGCCGCGCTGCCGGCCACGGTCAACAACCTGACCGTCAACAACGCTGGCGCGGCAACCGTCACGCTGACCAATGCCGCGACGACGGTCAGCGGCACGCTGGCGCTGAACAGCGGCGATCTCTCCACGGGCGCGGGCGCGAACGTCCTGACGCTGGCGGCCGCGTCCACCTGCAGCGGCACGACCGATGTGATCTCCGGCTCGGCCGCCACCGGCGGCGTGAGCCGGACGACGCTCAGCGTTGGCACCACCTACTGCTTCGGGAATCCGCAGAACCAGGTCGCCATCAACTCCGGCTCGGGGCCGACGGCGCTCAAGGTCAAGCTGGTCAAGGCTGCCCCGGCCGCCAAGGCGAACGCGATCGCGCGGACCTATTCGATCAGCCCGACCGGCGGCGGCGTCTTCGCGTCGACCGTCCGGCTGCACTACCTGGATGCCGAGCTGAACGGCAACCAGGAAGGCCAGCTGCACCAGTGGCGGCTCAGCGGGAGCTGGTCCGACCAGGACCCCAATGGGGGCAGCACGACGCGCGACACCGTCGCGAACTGGGTCCAGCAGTCCGGCATCGCCTCGTTCTCGCTCCCGGACTGGACGCTGGCCAAGAACGATCCTCCGGTCGTGACGGCCACCGTGGCGAGCCTCGCGTACATCGAGAACGCGGTCGGGGTGGCGCTCGACCCGGGCATCACGGTGACCGACGCCGATTCGACCAGCCTCGCATCGGCGACCGTCACGCTGACCACGAACTACGTGAACGGCCAGGACTCGCTGTCGATCACCAGCCAGAACGGCATCACGGGCAACTGGACGCCGGCCACCGGCGTGCTGGCGCTCTCCGGCATTGCGAGCGTGGCCAACTATCAGACCGCGCTGCGGTCCATCACGTACGCCAACGTCAGTGACAACCCGAGCATCCTTGCGCGAACCGCGACGTTCCTGGCCAACGACGGAACCAGCAACGGCAGCCTCGCCAGTCGCCAGATCACCGTCACGGCCGTCAACGACGCACCGGTGCTGACGGCGACGCTGGCCAACCTGGCCTACACCGAGAACGCCATCATGGCCGTCGACCCGGGGATCGTTGCGACCGACGCCGACTCGGCCAGCCTGACGTCTGCCATCGTCACGCTGACGGGCAACTATCAGGCCGCCCAGGACGTGCTGGCCTTCAGCAACCAGAACGGCATCAGTGGCACGTGGACGCCGGCCACGGGTGTCATGGCCCTCGCGGGCGTCGCGAGCCCGGCCAGCTATCAGGCGGCGCTGCGGTCGATCACCTACACCAACATGAGCGACAGCCCGAGCACGCTCAGCCGGACGGTCACGTTCGTGGCGAGCGACGGCACCGCCTCCAGCAGCGCGGCCAGCCGTCAGATGACGGTCACGGCGGTCAACGACGCTCCCGTGGCGGCAGCCGATGCCTACTCCATGGTGCAGGGAAACAGCCTGGTGATCGACGCGCCCGGAGTTCTGGCCAACGACACCGACGTCGACTCCGTGGCCCTCACCGTTGGCACGCCTCGGCCGGTCTCTGCGCCCGCATCCGGGACGCTCACGTTGAATGGCGACGGATCGTTCACGTACACGCCGCCGGTCGCCTTCACCGGAGTGGTCGGCTTCACGTACGTGGCCAACGACGGGGCCGCCGATTCGCCGCCCGCGACGGTGACGATCACGGTCGGCGACGGTGCCTACGTCTCGTCAGGCAACTGGTCCGGCAGCTACGACGCGAATCGCTACCTCGCGCTCACGTTCCCGGCGTACGTGCCCTCCGGCTCGGTCGTCACCGGGGCCACCTTCCGGCACGCCTATCGCTCGGAGAGCGCCGGCGAGACCACCTGCTACCTCATCGAGGTCTACGCGGGCGTCACCCTGCTCGCCACGCATGGCAGCAGCGGAGCGCCCGTCTCCTGCAACGCCGGTCCCGGGTTCGTGACCGATACCGTCGCACTGCCGGAGGTCGATACGGTCGCCGAGGCCGACACCCTGACGATCCGGCTGTATGTCTGGAACTCCGCGGGGCATCGCTCGGTTCACCAGCTGGCCACGCTCGGCGTCGACTACTCCCGCGGCTGAGCCGCCGAGGTCGCAGCGCGGAGCGCTCGGTCTCGTTTTCGGCGGCCTACTCGATCCCGGGTCCGGGGCCGCCAAGGAGCCGTGCCAGGCCCCACAGGTCGCGCCACTCGTGGTCCGGACGCTCCGGTCCCGGTGCCGGCTCCACGTGGCGGTTGATCCACGCCGTCTGCATGCCCAGGCGCTGGGCGGGCCCGATGTCGTACTTGAAGCCGAAGGCCGTGTGGATCACGCGTTCGGGTGGCTGGCCGATGCGTTCCAGCGCCATGAGGAGCGGCGCGGCGTCGGGCTTGTAGGCCCCGGCGTCCTCCGCCAGGACCACGTGCTCGAACGGGAGGTCCAGCTGACGCAGCGTGTGGTCCATCAGCGCGTGGTCGCTGTTGGAGACGATCACCAGGCGGAGGCCGCGCGCATGGGCCTGGAGCAGCGCGGGTCGGGTGTCCGGGAACGGCCCCCACGAGCGCATCGACCGCGCGAACGCCTGTCCGTCGCCGGGCTCGAGGCGGTATCCGGTCTCCGCCGCCCATGCCGCGAGACTCCGGGCGAGGACCTCCTGGTAGGGGAGATACGGCCCGCGGATGATCTCGAACTGGAGCTTCTCCCAGCGGTCCCGCAGGGCGGCCGCTCGCGGCGGCGCGGGATCGCCGGCCCGGAGTGCGAGCTGGTAGAGGAAGCCTGCCGCGCCGCCCTCCCAATCGACGAGCGTGCCGTAGCAGTCGAACGTGGCAGCGACCGGACGCTCGGTCATCGGCGGCCCTCTCTCAGGGGACGCCCGCGGGTCCCGGGCGTGCAAGGTACAGCAGGTCCAGGAACACCAGTGCGTGCCGCTCGGCGGTGGCGCGCCGCCAGCTGTCGGCCCGCTCCACGCGCTGGAGGAGGAGCCCGTCCAGCAGCGCGGCGAACCCGCGCGACAGCGCGTCGAGGTCCAGCACGTCCGGGATGTCGCCGCGTGCCGCGGCCTCGGTGAGCAGCATCCGCCCGACGGTCACAAGGCTCTCGCGGCGCCGCAGGAGCATCTCGCGGATGACCGGCTGCTGCCGGGCCATGGCCCACGTCTCGACCATGAACGTGCCGCCGACATGCTCGTCGGCGAGGAAGTCGAACCAGTGCCGGACGGCAATCTCGAGCTTCGAGCGCACGGTCGGCGCGACCGCCAGCTCCGCGGCGAGCCCCTCGAGCTCTCGCTCCAGGGTCAGCTGGCACGCGGCCGCGAACAGCTCGTCCTTGCCGCCGAAGTAGGTGTAGATCGCGCCGACCGAGAGGCCGCTGTCCGCGACGACGTCCTGGATCGTGGCGTCATGGAAGCCGCGCTCCGAGACGACGGAGATCGCGGACTCCACGATCCGGGAGCGGATCTGCTCCCCGTGTTCGACGCTGACCTTGGGCACGTGCGGTCCCCCGACCTGAGTGCGACCCAGAATGGCCGCTCCCCGAAGTATAGGCAGGTCGCGTGCAGAATGGGGCTTGAAAAGGAATGACCATTCTCTTATGCTCCGGCCAGATTACCCGCCCTGCACATCGAGGGAGTGCTGCCGTGTTCGCCGCCTGGGGCCGTCTCGTCTATCGCTATCGCAAGGCCGTCGTCCCTGTCGCCATCGTGCTCGCGCTCGGGATGGGCTTCTTCGCGACCCGGGTCTCCGATGCGCTGAGCTCGGGCGGCTGGATCGACAACTCCTCGCAGTCCGCGGCGGTCGAGGAGCAGAACGCGCTCCTCTTCGGCGGCGCGAAGAGCAGCCTCGTGCTGCTCTATTTCGGACCGGCCGGTTCGGACGCCAGGTCGGCCGACTTCCAGGGGAGGGTGGCGCAGAGCCTCTCCGGCCTGCGGGTGGATCCACGGGTCGCCGGGCTCCAGGGCTATGCCCCGACCGGCCAGCTGCCTCCGCCCCAGCAGGCTGCGGCCTACGACCGCTTCATCAGCACCGACGGCACGGGCACCTTCGTCGTGGTCGAGCTGACCCTGACGAACGAGGAGGCGGTCGACCAGGTCGACAGCCTGCGAGCGGAGATCCAGGCGCCGCAGGGCCTGAGCTTCCAGGTCACCGGCTACGCGCAGCTGTCGCAGGACGCGAACGTGCAGTCGGAGAAGGACCTCCAGCGAGCCGAGACGGTCTCCCTCCCGCTGGCCCTCCTGATCCTCATCGCGGTCTTTGCGTCGCTCGTCGCCGCGGGCATGCCGCTCCTGGTGGCCGGCCTCGCCATCCCGACGACGCTCGGCATCGTGGACCTGCTCGCCGAGCGCACGGAGATGAGCATCTACGTGCTCAACGTCTCGACGATGCTCGGCCTCGCACTCGCCATCGACTACTCCTTGTTCCTGGTCAGCCGCTTCAGAGAGGAGCTGGCCGCCGGGCGGACGACCGCGGACGCCGTGGAACGCTCCGTCGCGACCGCGGGCAAGGCCGTCGTCTTCTCCGCCGTCGCGGTCGCCATCGGCCTCTCCGGGCTCGCCTTCTTCAAGGCGTCCGCGCTGACCTCGATCGGGGTCGCGGGCGTGATCGTCGTCGTCGCGTCCGCCGTCTATGCCGTCACCTTCCTCCCGGCGCTGCTCGGCATCCTGGGGCCGCGGGTCAACTCCCTGAGCGTCGCGACCCTGCTCCAGAGGCTGGGCCTCCGGCGCGCGCCGCTGGCCGATGCGCCGGCGCGGCAGCAACAGGGCCGCTGGGAGCGCCTGGCGCACGCCGTCATGCGCCGTCCGCTCTCCGTGCTGGTGCCCGTCCTGCTCGGCCTTCTCGTCCTGGGCGTGCCGTTCCTCGACATCAAGCAGGCCGTGCCCGACGCCGCCGTGCTCCCGCGCGGCACGGAGAGCCGGGAGGCCGCGCTCGCGCTCCAGGAGCGCTTCCCGCCCGGCGAGACCAGCCCGCTGGTCGTGCTCGCGCAGGTCCAGGGCGACCCGCTGAGCCCGTCCAACGTCCAGGCACTTGCGACATACGCGGCCGCGCTCGATGCGATGGCGGGCATCGATCGCGTCGAGAGCCCGTTCAGCAGCCTGACGAACCCCCAGACGCTACTCCCGCTCACGCCGGAGCAGATCGCGCTGCTCTGGCAGGACCCGGGGTTCCGCGCCACGCCCGCCGCGGCGGCGCTGCTGGACGCGTACGTCAGCGGCAACACCGTCAAGCTCAACGCCATCAGTCCGTTCTCGCCCGCCCAGCCGCAGGCCACGCAGATGATCCCGTCGATCCGCGCGCTGGAGGCCGGCAACGGCATCCAGACCAGCGTGGGCGGCGCGGCCGCTGCCGGACACGACTTCCTCGCGGCCATGGAGGAGAGGCTGCCGGTGATGGCCGTCACCGTCGTCCTCGCGATGCTGGTTGTCCTGTTCCTCCTGTTCGGGTCCGTGGTCCTGCCGATCAAGGCGGTCCTGATGACCCTGCTCTCGCTCACCGCCAGCTTCGGTGCCCTGGTCTGGATCTTCCAGCAGGGCCACCTCCAGGGGCTGCTCGGGTTCGAGTCGCCTGGCTATACCGTGGCCGGCAACCCGATCATCATGTTCGCGGTCATCGTCGGGCTGTCCATGGACTACGAGGTGCTGCTGCTCTCGAGGATCCAGGAGGCGTGGCGCCGGACGGGCGACAACACGGCGTCCGTCGCCGAAGGGCTGTCGCGGACGGCCGGAGTCATCACGGGCGCGGCGATGATCATGGTCGTGGTGTTCGCGGCGTTCGCGCTGGCCGACACGATCACGATCAAGAGCATCGGCGTCGGCATGGCGATCGCCGTCTTCCTGGACGCCACGATCATCCGCGTGCTGCTCGTCCCGGCCACGATGCGGCTGCTCGGCGACTGGAACTGGTGGGCGCCGGGACCGCTCGGCCGGCTCGCGGAACGCCTCGGCTTCAGCCACGTCGAGGACGAGGACGTTCCGGCCGAGCCGGGTCCCGCCTCCGAGCCGGGTTCCGCCTCCGAGCCGGCGCAGGTGCCCGCCGTTTCGAGCTAGGCCGCGCCGGGCGCCTTCCTTCGTGGGCTTGCGCCGGACGCAAGTAACGACCGGAATTCCGCGGTTGAACGAGCGTGACGCGGCCGGCGGCGGTCGAAACGTGCTCCACGCGCAAGAACCGGATCCTTCTTGCACCCGCAGCAAGATCGCGCCGATTTGAGGCACTGGAGCCGCCCGCCGGCTCGGTTCCGCGGCTGGTACTTGATCAGGGCGCAAGTCGTGCAAGTCCGAACGACTCGGGCCGCCTGCGAGCCTCACGGCCCCGCAGGCTCGTGCGTGTCACGATCCGCCGGTGAGCTCAATCCCCGATCGATACGACCTCAACGCCGACCACTACGAGCACTACTGGGCCCCCGTCCTGGACGCCACCGCGCGGCGACTGCTCGATCGCGTCGCGCCCTACGCCGCGGCCCTGCCGGCGGGCTCGACCGTCCTTGACGTGGGGACCGGGAGCGGCGTGCTCGCCCTGGATGCCTTCCGTCGCTGGCCATCGTTGAGCGTGATCGGCTCGGACGCCTCGAGCGGCATGCTGCGGGTGGCCGCAGCGCGCGGAGTGCAGCTGGGCGCCCCGGCTGAGCCAGACATCCCCGGTGAGCCAGACATCCCGGCTGACCGAGACACGCCGCGCGCCCGCGGTCGACTCCGGTGGCTCCACGCTCCCGCCGATGCGCTGACGCTGCCTGACGCGTCGGTCGACCTGGTGGTCTCCTCGTTCGCGT
Organism: Chloroflexota bacterium; assembly: GCA_034667005.1. Classification (GTDB taxonomy): domain Bacteria; phylum Chloroflexota; class Limnocylindria; order Limnocylindrales; family CSP1-4; genus JAFMJV01. The sequence continues at coordinate 18,605 of JAXDKU010000044.1, read as the reverse complement.
ACCAGTTGGTCCCGGACCGCGGCGCCGCGTTCCGTGAGGCGCTGCGCGTGCTCCGGCCCGGAGGCAGGATCGCGTTCGTGACGTGGCTGAGCCGTGGAGATGACTTCGAGCCGGCAATCGAGTTCGACGAAGCGGTGCTGGACCTGGACATCGACGAGCCGGACGAGCCGGACGAGGAGGTCCGCGCGGGAGACTTCCGGAGCCCGCGTTCCGCGGCCGGGGAGCTGCGCCGGGCGGGGTTCAGGCGCGTCTCCGCCAATGTCGAGGCGCTCGAGCACGCCTGGACGATCAACTCGTACCTGGACTTCAAGGAGCGCTACGAGGAGCGGACCCTCTTCGGCTGGCTCGACGACGCACGGGCGAAACGACTGCTCGAGCGTGCCCGCGAACGGTTCCAGGAGCTGCCACCGGATGCCTTCACGTGGCGCACCGACGTCGTCTCGGCGGTGGGAGAGCGACCCCGCTAGTCCGACATCACGCCGCGAACGGCGAGGCCAGCAGGGGACGGCAGACCTTGCACGCCCGGTAGCCGGAGGACATGGCGTCCTCGCCGGACCGGAACGAGACCAGGTGCTGCGGCGTGGTGCGCCGCGCGTGCCGGCACGACGGGTAGCAGAAGATCCTGGTCGTGTCGCTGCCGAAGTAGCGGATGCCCGCGCTCGCGAGCCGCTCGAGCTCGTCCGCGTTGACGCCTTCCGAGGCAAGCACCTCTCGCTTGGCCTGCGGCCCGCCGGCGCCGTACTCGCCGATCCGGCCGTCCGTCCGGACCACGCGGTGGCACGGGATGACGAACGGGATCGGGTTGTTCGCCAGGGCCGAGCCCACGGCCCGGACCGCCCGCGGCCGGCCGATCTCGCGCGCGACCCACGCGTACGGGCGCACTTCGCCGCGCGGAATCTCCATGGTCTTCTGGAGGACCTCGCGCTCGAACGACGTGAGATGGCTCAGGTCGACCGGGGGGCCCGCGGCCCGCTCGCCCTCGAGCCGGCGGTCGACCTGGCGGCGGAGACCGTCCGGCATGGCGTCGACCCGGTGCAGGGGGCGTCCGAACTGGAGCGAGTACTCGAGCTCGAAGCCCGTCTCGTCGCCCGCCCGCTCCACCGCGGTGATGCCCTCGCGGCCCCAGGCCACGAGCAGCGGGCCGATCGGACCCGGGATCTGTGCGTACTGGTCGCCGATGCCGACCGCCGCCATCACCCGCGAGGCGAGCGTCAGGGGAGCGGGCTCGGCCAGCCCGCGAAGTGCCGTGACCATGGTGCGTGCCTCCCTCAGGGTTCGTTGCGTGTTCATCGCGTCACCTCTGGAACCCGGAGCGCCGGCTGTTGGTTGCGCTGCTCCAGCTCCTCCCGCTGGTATGCCGCGCGGAGCAGCGCGACGCCCCGATGGACGTCGGACTTGACGGTGCCCAAGGGCCGTCCGAGAGCGTCGGCCAGCTCCGGATAGCTGAGCCCGTCCACATGGCGCATCGCGACCGCCGACCGGTAGCGGGCCGGAAGCTGCTCCACGAGCCGCGCCCAGCGCCGGCTCGTCTCCCGCCGCTCGGCGATCCGCTCGGGTTGGCGGCTCTCCCGGTCGCGGATCTCGCCAGCGGCTTCGAGCGGGGCAGGCGGCGAGGCCCCGGCACGCGCGGTGGCCGCGTCGCGTGCCCGGTTCCGGCCGAGGTTCATGCAGATCCGCGGCAGCCAGCCACGAAGGTGGAGGGCTCGCCGCCGCTCCCCGTCGTAGCCGCGCAGCGCGCGGTATGCGCGAACGAATGTCTCCTGTGCCAGGTCCTCGGCATCCGCCGCGTTCCCCGTTGCGCGGCGGGCCGCGCCGAAGACGAGGTCCTGGTGGTGCTCGACCATCTGTGCGAAGCCCGCGTCGAGGTCGCGCGCGAGCTCAGCCGGGCAGTCGGTGCACACGCTCAGCAGAACCCGTCAACGAGTCGATCGGTTGCATCCGTCCAGCGACAGGATCGCGGAAGCCCGCCCGCCCGCCGCGCTGGCGTCAAGGGAGGAGGAAGCCGCCTCCGAGTGGATCGCGGTCGTCGACGACGAAGGTCTGGTAGCCGGTGACGTAGGCGCTCCCTTCGACGGTCGTGACGACCGCGCGATGTGGCCCGAGGAAGGTCTCCTCCTCCACGCGGCCGCGGAAGGTCTCGCCGGTGATCCCGGCGTTGACGATCGACTGGCCGGTCTCCAGCTGGCCGATCGCATGGAGCCGCGCGAGCAGCGCGCTGGTGCCGGAGCCGCAGGGCGACCGGTCCACCTCGGCGTCCGCGAAGATCGTGACGTTGCGCATGTCCGCGTCGCGCCCCTTCCCGTCGGGCGAGGAGGCGGGATCGCGGTCCACGATGATCGTGCCGTAGACGAAGCCGAGGTCGCGCTCCGTGGGATGGCTCGGTGTGTGGTCGCGGCGCAGGATCTCCGTGATGGCGGCCCCGGCCCGCGTCAGCGCCTGGGCCTGCGCAGGCACGACCCGCATGCCCAGGTCGGCCGCGTCGACGACCCCGTAGTAGGCGCCGCCGAACGCGAGGTCCACGCTGAGCTGCCCGTCCTCGGCGGCGCGACCGGCGAGCGGCACGCCATCGGGGCGGACTCGCAGCCCGGACGCGTGCAGGTACGACGGCACGTTCCGGAACCGGACGGAGGTCACCTCGTTGCGGTCGTCGTCCATCCGCAGCACGTTGGCGACGGCCGTCACGATGCCCGCCGGCGTCTCGAAGCGGATCGTCGTCTCGGGAGCGGTCGCCGGGTAGAGGCCCTCCTCGACGAGGGCCGTCGCGATCGCGATCGTGCCGTGGCCGCACATGGTGCTGTAGCCCTGGTTGTGCATGAACAGCACGGCCACGTCCGCGTCCTCGTTGTGCGGCGGCAGCAGGATGGCCCCGTACATGTCGCGGTGGCCGCGCGGCTCGAACATCAGCACCCGGCGGGCGTAGTCGGCGTTCTCGCGCAGCCAGCGCCGGCGCTCGAGGATCGGCAGGGAGGGCACCGGCGGGAATCCCGAGCGGATCAGCCGCAGCGGCTCGCCGGCGCAGTGCAGGTCGATCGTCTGGACGACGGCCCTCGCGTGTGCGCGGACCGCGGGCGTGGCGGATGTCCGGGGTGCCTCCACCGGACTGGAAGCAGCAGCGCTCTCGGTCGCAGCCGCGTCGCGCTCGGCCCACGTCGGCGCCTCGCTGTCGGACGGGCCACCGGCCATCGAGTCGGCCTCGGCCTCTGCCTCGGCGGTGGTCTCGGCCTCCGAGGCAGCCTCGTCGGCCAGGCTGGGCTCGGCCCACACGTCGAGGTCGGCCAGGGTTCCCGCCACGCCGTTCCGCGTCGTCTCGCCGTCGGACGCCGCCCCGGCCCAGTCATCGGCGGCAGCCTCGCGATCCGTGGACGCGTCTTGCGCGTCACGCGCCTCGGGCGCCGTCTCGATCTCGATCTCGGCCCAGGCCATCGGCTCGGCCGGAGGCTCGAGCTCGGCCGGCGCGTCCGGTTCGTCGGCTTCCGGCTCCCAGGCCGGGTCGGACGACACGAGCGGCGCCGCGTCGGCGGGCGCCTGGGGCGGTGGCGACCACTCGTACGTCGGGATCCTGGCCTTCGGCTCGGGCGAGGACTCCGGCTCGGCCTCGGCGCGCGGCTCCGCCGCGACGCCCGGATCGGCGGCAGCGGACAGGCCGTACTCGGACGCGGCAGGCACGTCGTACTCGGCCGCGAACTCGACCTGGGGATACGCGCCCGGCGCGTCCTCGATCTCAGGGAGGACCGCCTTCTCGCCGGCGGCCAACGTCACGTCCTCGGCGGCGCCGGCATCCGCCTCGGGAGCCCAGGCCAGCACGTCGTCGGTCGGTGACAACGGCGACGCCTGCTCGGCGACGGGGGCGTACTCGTAGCCGGATTCGGGTGCGGACGTCGCGACACTGAAGCCGGTCGGCGTGCCGTCCTCGTCGATCCCGTGGAACTCGAAGACCACGGAGAGCTCGTGTCCGGCCCACGACGAGGCCCAGCGATGGGCGACCGGATACCACGTGGCTCGCTCTGCTGCCTCGGCGTCGAGGCGGTAGGCCTGCTCAGCGGAGCGCCGGTCGCGGCCCCGGTAGGTCCGGATGACGGGCTGCTGCGACTGCACGCGTTCAGGCTACCGCGTCGGATGGCTCGCTGCGAACCCCCGACGTGGCGATCTCCGGGTGGTTCGCGAGGTTCAGGCGGTGCGGCGCGAGCGGCGCACGAGGAGCGTCGTCGTCGTGACGAAGACCGCGCCGAGGCCCAGCAGCGATGCCAGGAGCGGCGTGCGGTCGGGAGCGGCCGGATCCGCGAGCGTCGACGTGCTCGGCAGCGTCACGCGGATGGTCGCCTCGCCATGGCAGGTGTCGTCCTGCCAGGCCACGGCCTTCCACCTGCCCACATCGCCCTCGCCGGCGACGATGCTGAAGTCGAAGGGATCCGCGCCCGCCAGGCTGAGCGGCACGATCTTCGGTTCGGCGCCGTCGCGGGTGAGACGAAGCTCGGTCGGCGTGTAGCCGCTGCCGCTGAAGGTGAACTCGGTGCCGGGCGGTCCCGACTTCGGGCTGACGGACAGCGTGCAGTCCGCGCCGGCGAGCGAAACCCCGCCCATGGTCATGACCAGGAACGCGGCGATCGCCGCTGTCCCAAGGACCTGTCGCCAACCCGTTCGGAGCATTCGGCCACTCCATCGTTCATCGTTCTTCGAGCCAGCACGCGCTCCGCGGGCACGTGGAGAGCGACCATAGGTGCGGCCGTGTGATCGAATCATCACACGTTCGTCATGGCCCAGTCGAGTCTTTTTCGCACATTCATCCTATTTACGGTGCGCAGCCGCGACTCGGAGCGTACCGTCGCGGCACCGCGATACTCCCCGACAGAGGCTAGCCTGCGGCCGTGAGACGCAAGTCCAGCCACACCAATCCGGCTGTCCGCGCCGAGCCGCGGGGCATCGGCACGTCCGGCGCGCGCGATCCGCTGTCCCGCGAGGTCAAGCTCCTTGGCGCGCTCCTCGGCCAGGTTCTGACCGAGCAGGCCGGCGTGGAGCTGCTCAGCCTGGTCGAGCGGGTGCGTCGCGGCACGATCGAGCTCCGGCGCATCGGCGGAGACGAGCATGGACGAGCCGAGCACCGCGCGATCCTCGCTCGCGAGCTCGATTCGCTGGACCTGCCGCAGGCCCAGGGTCTGATCCGCGCCTTCTCGCTGTACTTCCAGCTGGCCAACCTGGCAGAGGAGAAGCAGCGTGTCCGCCGGCTCCGTCGCCGCGGCCGGTCCGCTCCGCGCGGCGTGCTGGAGGATTCCGTCGCCGCCGCGGTGGAGCAGCTGCGGGCCCAGGGCATGCCGGTGTCGGCCGCGCGGTCGCTGTTCGCAGGGCTGTCCATCGGGCTGGTGCTGACGGCACACCCCACCGAGGCGCGCCGCCGCACGCTCCTCGTCGCGCTGCGGCGGTGCTACCGGCTGCTCGACCAGCTGGACGATCCACGCCTCACGCCGGCGGAGGACGCGGAGGTCCGCCGCCGCCTCCGCGAAGAGATCAGCCTCCTCTGGCACACGGCGACGGTGCGCGACCAGGCGCCGACCCCGCTCGACGAGGTCCGCACGGCGATGGTCTTCTTCGACGAGTCGCTGTTCGTGGTGACGCCGCGTCTCTACCGCGCCATGGACCGGGCGCTCGACCGGGACATCGAGGCGTCCCGGGATGCCGCCGCGCGCGACTCGGGCCAGAGCGGCACGCGGCCACCACTCGCCGGCGCCTACCTTCGCTGGGGGTCGTGGATCGGCGGCGACCGCGACGGCAATCCAAACGTCACCGCGGAGATCACCCGCCAGGCCCTGCGAGTGCAGGCCGACCACGTGCTGCGCGCGTACGAGGCGGTGACCGCGCGCCTGATGCAGACCATCGCGGCGGCCGTCGCGAGCGAGGTCGAGCCTGGGCTCGCCGCCCGGCTCGAGCGGGATACCGAGCAACTGCCCGAGACGGCCGCCTGGGCGCTTCGCGAGCGATTCCCGGGGGAGCCCTATCGCCAGCGCCTCGCGTTCATCAACGAGCGGCTCCGTCGCACCCGTGGACGGCTGGTCGGGGACGCGGAAGGCCCGAGCGTGGAAGGCAGCTACACGGCACCGTCCGACCTGATGGCAGAGCTCGACGGGCTGCGCGATGCCCTGGTGGCGGACGGGCTGGGGCGCGTTGCCTTCGGCGAGCTCCAGGACCTGCGCTGGCAGGTGGAGACCTTCGGCTTCCACGCCCTGTCCCTGGAGGTCCGGCAGCACAGCAGCGTCCATGCGGCCGCGCTGGCCGCGATGCGCAGGGCACGCCGTGGGGACGCGGCCATCGACGGCGAGGCGGCGCCCGGCGTGCCGGTGGCGGAGGTGATGGCGACGTTCAGGGCCATCGCCGAGGTCCAGGCGCGCTTCGGCGAGGCGGCCTGCCACCGCTACGTGATCAGCTTCACGCGCTCCGAGACGGATGTGCTGGACGTGCTGGAGCTCGCCGGTCATGCCGGGCTCGAGGGCGACGTGCCGCTGGACGTGGTGCCGCTGTTCGAGTCTGCCGACGCGCTCGAGGACCCCGCCGGGCTGCTGGAGCGGCTCTTCTCGGACGGTGGCTACCGGGCGCACCTTCGGCGGCGCGGGGACCGCCAGGAGGTGATGCTGGGGTACTCCGACTCGACCAAGGAATCCGGGCCGCTGTCAGCGGGCTGGATGCTCTATCGCGCACAGGCCGCCATCGCGGATGTCTGCCGCCGCCACGGCGTCAGGGTGACGCTCTTCCACGGCCGGGGCGGGGCAATCGGTCGCGGCGGCGGCCCGATGAATGTCGCGATCCTGGCGCAGGCGCCCGGATCGGTCGACGGCCGGCTCAAGCTCACCGAGCAGGGCGAGGTCATCGCCGACCGCTACGCCAACCCCCAGATCGCGTTGCGCCATCTGGAGCAGATCACCAACGCGGTCCTGGTCGCCTCGTCGCCGGCCCACGAAGAGCGCGCCCGGACGGCGGAGCGGGCCGGGAGCGCGGTCATGGACGAGCTCGCCCGCACCTCACGCCAGGCGTACCGGTCGCTGGTCTGGGAGGACCCCGACTTCGAGAACTACTTCCGGGCGGCCACGCCCATCGGAGAGCTGTCGGGCCTGGCGATCGGGTCGAGACCGGCCGCGCGCGCGGGACGCGCGACGGCAAGCCCGGCACACGACGCTCCCGGCGGCGCCACGGGGTCGCCGGAACCCGGGCGCGAGGCCGACCCGTTGCAGCGGCCTCCGGCGCCGCGCTCCTCCCTGGAGTCGCTGCGCGCCATCCCCTGGGTGTTCGCCTGGTCGCAGTCGCGCGCCAACCTGCCCGGCTGGTTCGGGATCGGGACCGCCCTGACGACCTACGAGACCGAGCACGGACCGACAGGCCTGGAACGTCTCCGGGGCCTCTATGCCTCGTGGCCGTTCTTTGCCACGCTGCTCGACACCGCGGAGATGAGCCTGGCCAAGGCCGACCTTCACGTGGCGTCCCGCTACGCGGAGCTTGCCCCCGGCGCGGCGTCGCGAAGGATCTGGGAGACCATCCGCGACGAGTTCCGTCGCACCTCCGACGCGATCCTCCGGGTCGCCGACCGAGCCCGCCTGCTCGACGCGATGCCGGTGCTCCAGCGATCGATCGACCTGCGCAACCCGTACGTCGACTCCCTGTCCGAGCTCCAGGTCCGCCTGCTGGCTCGCTTGCGCGCGCTCGGACCGGACGACCCCGAGCGCGAGGAGGTCGTGCGCCTCGTCCACCTGACCGTGAGCGGGGTCGCGGCCGGGGTGCAGAACACGGGCTGAGACACACGAAAAAACGAGCGGGCCGCCGAAGCGACCCGCTCGTTGTTGCTGGGGTGGATGGGTCAGATCGAGACGGTCGCGACGCAGACCTCACCCGTGTTGGGGTTCCGGGCCCGACCCTTGAAGGTGTCGGTTCCGGCCGGGTTCGTGGTGCTCCGCTCGATGCTGAACGAGCCGCTCGGCGCGTGCGTGGTGCGCTGACCGGACCAGAAAGTGGTCCCGTTGCGCTTCAGGCTGACGTTCCACGTCTGCCCGTTGACGTTCGAATCGACCTCGAACTCCAGCTCGGAGCCGCCGTCGCGGTGCTTGACCTTGATCTTCGACGTGCTGTTGCCGGTGCAGTCACCGGCGCGCTGGACCGCGTCGCCGCCGCCGCCGCGGGCAAGCGTGGTGGCCGGGAAGGCCAGCAGCGTCAGGGCCATGAAGCCGATGCCGCCAGCGCCTGCGAGCCGGCGCATCCTTCGTGCAGAAGTGTTCACGTAGCGTTCCTCCTGGGGTCTGATTCGGGGACCAGTCCCCGTGTCGTCGTTCCCCGGACGACTGACATCCCGAATGCTGGCGGTCGCCACGTGCCGGGCCAACGGGCCGCGGTCGCGAAATGGGACGGACCTTGGTCCCATACGGCGCGGGCCGCCGGTCCGTGGGCATCCACGCGTGCGTCGGTCACCATGGAGGCCGCATGTCTGTTCGCGCCCGCGTCCTTGGAGCCGTCACCCAGCCTCGCGCTGCCCAGCCCGGGGCCGGCGCGGCGGGAGCGCGCCGCGCGGGCTCGTGGATCTTCTCGATGAGCCTGGCGCGCCGCTTCCTCCTGGCGAACCTCGCCATCCTCCTGGTCGGCGGCGTGACGATCGGGATCTGGGTCGGAGACCAGCTCGAGCGCGGCATCATCGACCGTACCTCGTCGATCACCGCGCTCTACGTGGAGAGCTTCATCGAGCCGCCCATCGAATCCCTCGCCACCGGGCAGTGGCTGGCAGCCGACGACACGGCCGCGCTGGACAGCCTGCTCAACTCGACCGCCCTCGGCGAGCGGATCGTGGCGCTCAAGATCTGGTCACCGGACGGCGTGGTCCTCTACAGCGCGGATCACGAGCTCGTTGGCCAGCGCTTCCCGATCGAGGGTGGCCTCGCGCAGTCCCTCACCGGCCGCATCACGGCGCAGATGAGCCCGCTGGATGAGGCGGAGAACGTCCTGGAGCGCCAGCAGTTCGATCACCTGTTGGAGATGTACGTGCCGGTCCGGGAGCGCGGGGCCGATCGCATCATCGCCGTGGCGGAGTTCTACCAATCGCCCGTGGAGATCGACCGCGAGGTCGCCGACGCGCGCCTGCGGGCGTGGGCCATCGTCGGGCTCGGCGTGCTCGTGTCCTACCTGCTGCTCTACGGGATCGTCCGGCAGGGCTCCGACACCATCTCGCGGCAGCGGGCCGCGCTGGAGTCGCAGGTGCGCGACCTGACCTGGCTCGTCGACCAGAACGAGGCGCTCAACGAGCGGGTGCGGCAGGCCGCGGAGCGCACCACGACCCTGGGCGAGCGCGCGCTGCGGCGGATCAGCTCGGACCTGCACGACGGGCCGGGCCAGATGCTCTCGCTTGCGCTCATGCGTCTCGATGCGCTGCGCCGGCGCTCCTCCTCCGCCGAGAACGCGTCCCCGGGCGCCTCCACCGACGCCGCCCACGACGCGTCGCGGCTGGGCGAGACGGCCAAGGAGCAGGAGCAGGTCGAGGCGGCGCTCCGCGACGCGCTGCGCGACATGCGCACGATCGCTGCGGGCCTTCGGCTGCCCGAGCTCGAGCCGCTGACGGCTCGCGAGGTCGCCGAGCGCGCGGTCGCGGACCACCAGCGGCGCAGCGGCTCCGTGGTGCAGCTGATCTTCGATGACGCGCCCGGCAGCCCGCCCGACGTGCTGGACCTCGCGGTCAAGATCACGCTCTTCCGGGCCCTCCAGGAGCTGCTGTCGAACGGCACGCGACACGGCACCGGCCGCGAGATCGCCGTGCGGCTCGGCGTGGCGCGCGGTCCCGGCCTCTCGGGCCGGGTGCTGCGGCTCCGCGTCTCGGATCGCGGGCCCGGCTTCGACGTCGCCGCGCTGGAGGACATGGTGACGGGCGCGGTCACGACGGGCGCGGCCATCTCCGGCGGGCTCGGGCTCGCCGGGGTCCGGGAGGCTGCCGAGCTGCTCGGCGGTGGCTTCGAGATCGAGTCGACGCCCGGCGCCGGGACGGCGGTCGACGTGTGGTGGCCGATCGGCGGCGCCGCGTACCTGCCCGGCCACCCGCTGGCCCCCGGTGAGTGGGACGCCGGGCTCGAGGGGCGCCCGTGAGCGACGCGATCCGGATCGTCGTGGCGGACGACCACCCGCTGTTCCGTGCCGGGGTCGTCGCATCGCTGCGCGAGGCTCCGGGCATCGAGGTGCTCGCCGAGGCGAGCGACGCCGACGGAGCGCTCCGGCTCTGCCGGGAGCACCTGCCCGACGTGGCGCTGCTGGACATCGCCATGCCCGGCGGGGGACTCGCCGCCGCGCGCGACATCACGGCCGCCTGTCCCGCGACGCGCGTCGTGATGCTCACGGTGTCGGAGGACGAGGACGACCTGCTCGCGGCCATGAAGGCCGGGGCATCCGGCTACATCCTCAAGGGCGCAGGTGCAGACGAGGTGGCGACGGTGATCCGGCAGGTTGCGGCGGGCGAGGTCTACGTCGCGCCGGCGCTGGCGTGGGGACTGCTCCGGGAGATGTCGCGGCCGCGATCGACGCCGCTGGACGAGCTCACGCCGCGCGAGCGCGAGGTCCTCGAGCTCGTCTCCGAGGGGATGAGCAACCAGGAGATCGGCGACCGGCTGGGGCTGGCCGAGAAGACCATCAAGCATCACATGACGAACATCCTGGGCAAGCTCCAGGTGCGCAGCCGCGTCGAGGCCGCGCTCATCGCCTATCGCGAGGGAGTCGGCTCGGCCGACCGGGGCGGCTAGGCCCCGCGCCCGGTGATGGCGACGGCGCCGGGCCGAGTGCCCTGGCGCCGTCGCGGGTACCTGCGTTGAGCGTGGAGACTACGTGTTGCCGTCGTCCTGGTCGGCGATGAACGAGGCGACCCACGAGAGCGCCGCGTTCCAGTTGATCGCCTCCTCATTGGTCGACCAGGAACCGATGTCGTCGATGTAGCAGAACTGCGGGGCGCAGCCTTCCAGCTTGTCCTGGGCCACCGGGTCCCAGGTCTCCGTCATGGAGTTGGGTCCTCCGGCGAGCGTGCCCTTGGGCGGGTGCGGCAGGTCGGGGTTGAGGATGTGGGCGAACCAGCGGCTGTGCAGGTCCTTGGACGAGACGTCGCCGTACCCGACGACCCACGAGATGTTCAGCGCGTTCCTTCCGAGGAGGTAGCCGATGCCCTGCTCCACGGACTTCCGATAGCGGTGCCTGCCGCTCAGGTCGAACGCGTTGGCGATGACCACCATGAGGTTCGCGACCTGGCTGTTCGAGCCCCAGACGTAGGTACCGTCCGAGCGCCGCAGCGGCTGGCCCCAGGCCTCGGCTCGCTGCGAGGCCATGTACCGGTCGGCGGCTCGGAGCACCGATTGCTGGAGGAGGTCGCGGTTCGGGATCGAGCTGTCGACGGACGCCAGGTCCATGCGGCCGAGCGCCGCGACGTGGCCCCAGTCGAAGCCGCCCAGCGTGAAGGCCTTGGTGGAGAGACTGCCGCCCAGGTGGTAGGGCGATGACTGGACGGCGTCGAGGTAGCGGCTCTGGCCCGTCGTCAGGTAGAGCTCCGACGCGGCCCAGTAGAACTCGTCGCGGACATCCGCGTCGTCGTATGGCCCGCCGCCGGACGCGCCGTCGGCTGCAGGGGCGTACTTGTGGGGATGCGCCTTGGCGGCCTTCCACGCAACCTGGGCCGCGTGCCGCAGCTCGGCGGAAAACGCCGGGTCGTAGGCGTCGAACAGCCGCGCGCCCTTCGCGGCGACCGCCGCGAGGTTGAGCGTTGCGGCCGTCGATGGCCGGTGCAGCTCACGGATCTTGGGATCCTGGTCCGGCAGCAGAGGCAGGCCGGTCCACTCGTTGTCGTGGACCTTGTGGAAGACCATCCCGGCGAGCCAGCGGCCCGCCGGCACCTGCATCTTGAGCATCCACTCGAGCTCCCAGCGCGCCTCGTCGAGGATGTCGGGCACGCCGTTGCTGCTCTCGGGGATCCGCAGCGTCCCGTCGGACAGGGCCGAGGGGTCGCCGGTGGGGGCGCGATTCGCCCGCTCCCAGATGTCGAGGAGCTGGAAGACCGTGATGCCGCCGTTGACCACGTACTTGCCGTGGTCGCCGGCGTCGTACCAGCCGCCGGTCACGTCGCGCGTGTAGTCGCAGGTCCATGGCTGCCCGTAGATCGTCGACGAGACGCTGGCCGGCTGGCAGGGCACGTCCGCGTCGCCCTTGTTCGTGTCGCTGCCGCTCGCCGAGCTGACGTGGCCCGCAGGGCGGTCGTAGGCCGCTCCGGCGATCCCGCCGTCGATCGCGATGCCGCTGCGCATCGGGTAGTAGAAGGAGAGGGAGTCGACTCGCAGGGCCTCATAGGGATCGGCGGAGATGGCGAACGCGTAGCTCGTCTCGCCGTCGGCGCGGAGCCGGTAGCCCTTGCCCGCTGTGTGGAAGCGGCTGAAGTCGATCGTGTGGACGTTCAGCCCGGACGAGGCGTTTAGCCCGCGAGGCGTGCTCCATCCGCGCATCACGGTGTGGCCGTTCTTGTCGAGCAGCCGCCAGCGGACCAGTGAGGTCAGATCGGTGACCAGCGTGGCCTGCTTCGGGCCGTCGGGCAGGTAGGCAACCTGGTTCACCCGAACCCGGGGCCCGGTGTCGGGCGCATAGGGCGGGATCACCACGCCACTGAAGAGCGACACGTCGTCCAGGCACAGCGTGAAGGCGGCGTGGCCGCCGACCTGGAAGGCGACCTGCGCCGGGTCGAAGCTGTAGCCCGAGGTGAACGAGTAGGAGAAGCTCTGGTAGGTCGATGTCAGCGCCGCGGGCGGGCTGGCCTCGTAGACCGTCTCGTAGGGCGAGTTGGGGTTGCCCACGATCGAGCGGATGGTCACGTCGGACGAGGCCTTGGCCTTGAACGAGAACTGGTAGGCCTGCCCGTTGACGACCGCCAGGTCGTTGTTGCCGATGATGCGGTCCCAGGGATTGCCCGGGTCGTTGGCGTCCACGTCGATGCACATGTCGCCGCCGCTGGTGTCGGCATCGTCGGTGATGCCCGCCTTGAACCAGTGGTTGAAGCCGTCCGAGAAGTCGCCGTTCTGGACGAGGTTGCCGCCTCCGGCTACGCCAACGCTCCCTGCCGCGACTGCCGTCACGGGCAAACAGAGAGCGGCAGCCGTCAAGGCCGCCAGCAATGCGGCGCGGCCGCGTTTCCACGTCGTCATCGAAGCACCATCCTTTCCCACCCTGGTCGTGTCGGAGCGCTCCTATCGCATCGCGGGCATCCCGAGTCGGCCCTTCCGCTGTGTCGCGGACGGGTTGCAACTGGCCCGCTTGAGCGCGAGACTGGGAGCGCTCTTACGATGCTGAGTGGCACCGTACTCCTCGTGTCAAGGAGGAAATGACCCCGCCCTCGCCGAGCCACGAGCAGTGGGTCAGCGGAGTTGCGAGAGCGTTCCCGCATGGTGCCGGCGACGTTCGTCCATTGACATCATGCCGAAACCATGGAAAGCTCGATAAGAGCGCTCTTACCCAACAAGTGCGCCGGACCTGGAGGAATTGGCCATACCGACCGTGACCAGGGCTGCCGGCAACGGAGCGACGCTGGAGGAGGTGGCGGTCGCCGCGGGCGTGTCCCGCGCCACCGTTTCGCGGGTCGTCAACGGGCTCGACCGCGTCAGCCCGACCACCCGCCAGTCCGTGCTGCGCGCCGTCGACCGGCTCGGCTACACGCCGAACCGGGTCGCGCGCAGCCTCGTGACGCGCCGCACCGATTCCGTCGCGCTGGTCATCCCGGAGCCCACGACGAAGCTCTTCGGCGACCCGTTCTTCCCGCGCCTGGTCACGGGCATCAGCGAGGTCCTGTCGGCTGCCAACAAGCAGCTCGTCCTGCTGGCGCCGCAGAACAAGGCGGATGAGGAGCGCCTCCAGCGGTACCTCATGACCGCCCAGGCGGACGGCGTCCTGCTGGTCTCGCTGCACGGCGAGGACCCGCTTCCAGGCGACCTGGCCCGTCGCGGGATCCCCGTGGTCGTCGGCGGACGGCCGCCGGCGGAGGGCATCAGCTACGTGGACGTCGACAACGTCCAGGGCGCGCTCTCGGCGGTCCGGCACCTCATCTCGATCGGCCGGAGGAAGGTCGCGACGATCAGCGGCGCCCTCGACATGACCGTCGGCGCGGATCGCCTCGAGGGCTACCGGCGCGGGCTGCGAGAGGCCGGTCTCGAGCTCGATCCGCGCCTGGAGGCCAGCGGCGCTTTCGAGCAGGAGGGCGGCCGCCGCGCGATGAGCGAGCTGCTCGACCGCGCACCGGATCTCGACGCGGTCTTCGCGGCATCGGACCTCATGGCCGCGGGGGCGCTCCAGTCGCTTCGCCGCGCGGGCCGCCGCGTGCCCGAGGACGTCGCTGTCGTCGGCTACGAGGACTCGTCCATCGCCACCAGCACCGAGCCGCCGTTGTCCAGCGTGCGGCAGCCGACCGAGGAGATCGGCCGCGAGATGGCGCGCCTTCTGCTTGCAGACGTCGCGTCGGGCCAGCGAGTCGCGCGACGAGTCGTGCTCGACACCGAGCTGATCGTCCGCGAATCGAGTGGGGGGTGAGGCCGCTGATCGAAGCAGGCTCGATCTCGTAGCGCAGACCCTGGCACCCAGAACCAGGGCTGACAGGAGGAGGGTCCATGCACCAGAACACGCGCGGATGGCGCCCCTTCGCGGGCGTCCTCGCCGCATTCATGCTGATCGCCGCCTGCAATGGCGCGTCCCCGACGCAGACATCCGTGGCGGGCACGCCACCCGCCGCTACGGCGGGAGCCACGGCGGCTCCGACCGGAACGCCCGGGCCTGCTGCCACGGGGACGCCAGTCGCCGCGACTGCGGCCCCCACGCCCAACGTCACCCCAGAGACGTCGGCGCCGCCAGGCCAGACCCTGGTGCGCTGGTTCGTCGGCCTCGGGACGGGTGCGAATCCTGACCAGATCCCGGTCGAGCAGGCCGCGGTCCAGGCGTTCAACGCCGGACCGGGCGCGGAGCACCACATCTATCTCAGCATCGAGATCTACCAGAACGCGGTCGCCTACGACACGCTGACCAACCAGATCGCGAACCACGTCGCGCCGGACATCATCGGCCCGATCGGCGTTCGTGCCCTGAACGGCTTCGGCGACCAGCTCCTGGACCTCAGCTCGTACGTCGCGGCCGGCACGCTGGACACGACGGGCGTCGAGCAGAACCTGATCGACCTCTACAACGTCGGCGGCAAGCAGATCGGCGTCCCGTACGCGGTCTACCCGTCGATGATGTATTACAACAAGGCCGCCTTCAAGGAGGCCGGCATCGAAGAGCCGCCGCACAAGGTCGGCGACAAGTACACGATGCCGGACGGCTCCTCGGTCGACTGGAACTGGGACACCGTCGCGGCGATCGCGAAGCTCCTGACGGTCGACAACAAAGGCAACGACTCCACCAGCCCGGACTTCAACCCGGCCAAGGTGGACACCTGGGGCTTCGACTTCTGGTTCACCGACCCGCGCGGATGGGCCAGCGGCATCGGCGGCTCCGGCAGCGTCGTCGCCGACGACGGCAAGACCGCACAGATGCCGGACAACTGGAAGAAGGCCTTCGAGTGGTACCACAAGAACGTCTGGGTGGACCACGTCAGCCCCGACCAGGCCGCCATCAACGCCTACAACAACGGTGGCAACACCTTCGGCACCGGCAAGGTGGCGATGGGCATCAGCCACACCTGGTACCAGTGCTGCATCACGGGCGTGGCGGATTGGGACGTCGCCGTGGCACCCATCGCCTTCGACGGCAAGGTGACCGCCAAGCTCCACTCGGACACGATGGGCATCCTCGCCTCCTCGGCGAATCCGGATGCCGCGGTCGAGGCCATGAACTTCATCATGAGCCGGCCCGAGATCGCCGTCGCGTACGGCGCGATGCCCGCCAAGGCAGCTGACCGCCCGGCGTTCTTCGAGGCGCTGGACGCCAAGTTCGCGGCCGTCAACCCGGACACGAACCAGCCCCTCAACGCGACCAAGGTCGACTGGCAGGTCGCCTCCGACATGCTCGGCTACACCGAGTTCCCGAACCACGAGGCGGACATGCCGAACTTCCTCAAGTCGGACGCCGCGATCAAGGCCTTCGGGACGGACCTCCTTACCAATGCGGACCCTCCGATCGACGATCGGATCGCCGCGCTCGTCCAGACCCTCCAGGGTGACTTCGACGAGACCCCGTAACCCCTGACCCCGACGGTGCGGAGCGGTGGACCCATCGCTCCGCACCCGTTCCCCTCATGGCCCGGCACGCCCCCTGACGCCACGAACGGAGGAGCCCCGAACCATGGCCACCCGGGAGGGTTCCACCGGCCTCGTGCCGGCGCCCGCCCTCGACCGCTCGCGCTGGCCCCTGCACATGAGCCTGAGCCGCCGCGAGTCGATCTGGGGCTACGTCTTCATCTCCCCCTGGATCTTCGGCTTCCTGGCTTTCACGGCCCTGCCGATGATCGCGTCGTTGTTCTTCTCGGTGACGGACTACGACCCTCGCTTCCCCGACACATTCCACTTCATCGGGCTGGCCAACTACGAGCACATGCTGCACGACCCGCTGGTGGTGCAGTCACTGACGGTCACCGTCAAGTTCGCGGTGCTGGCGGTCCCCGTCACGCTGATCGTGGCGCTGGGCGTGGCGATGCTGGTCAACAACAAGCTGCTGATCGGGCGCAGCGTCTTCCGCACGCTCTTCTACATGCCGACGCAGATCCCGCTGATCGCCAGCACCATCATTTGGCTTGGCGCGCTCAGCCTCCGAACGGGCTGGTTCAACATGGCCCTCGGGGTCTTCGGGATCGAGGGCCCGTCGTGGTTCACCGATCCGAATTGGGTGACCCCGGGACTCGTGCTCCTGGGCCTCTGGGGCATCGGCAACATGATGCTGATCTTCCTCGCCGGCCTCCAGGGCGTCCCGACCGAGCTGTATGAGGCGGCCCGCGTGGACGGCGCCGGCCGGTGGACGCTGTTCCGCCACGTGACGCTCCCGATGATCTCGCCGGTCATCCTCTACAACCTCATCATCAGCCTGATCGCCGCGTTCCAGTACTTCACGCAGGCGTACGTGATCAGCAACGGCACCGGCGACCCCAACAACGCCACGCTGTTCTTCAACCTGGACCTCTACCGCGAGGGCTGGCGGTACTACAACATGGGCTACGCGTCCGCCCTCGCGTGGCTGCTCTTCGCGATCGTGATGGGACTCACGGTGGGGCTCTTCCGCACGGCCCGCTACTGGGTCTACGAAGGATCCACGACCCGATGACGACCGCGGCCCCTGCGGTCCGCCGCCTCACACCGTCCGGAGGCGGCCCGCTGCGCAGGCGCCTGCGCCGTTGGACCGCGGCCTGGGCGTTCACCCTGCTCGGGCTGGTCGCCGTCTCGGGCTTCCTGATGCCGCTCGGCTACATGGTCGCCACGTCCATGAAGGACGCCGGGCAGGCGAGCGATCCCACCGCGCCCATCTATCCGGCGAAGCCCGCGACGTTCTCGTACCAGGGCAAGGACTACCCGATCTACAGCGTCCCGACCCCGGATGGGGTCGTGCACCAGTGGGCGCTGTTCGAGCCCCACCGCGAGAGCAGCCTCTTCATCGACCCCTCACACCCCGAGGCCGGCACGATCCAGTGGCAGGGCCGCTACCGGACGCTCACGCAGGCCTGGCAGCTCTCGCTCAAGCTGGACAATTTCAGTGACGCGTGGGGGATCATCAATTTCGGGCGGCTGCTGTTCAACACGTTCGGCATCGCGATCCTCGGGACCATTGGAACGCTGCTCTCATCGATCTGCGTGGCCTACGGATTCAGCCGCTTCAAGTTTCCCGGCAAGAACGGGCTCTTCCTCCTGCTGCTGTCCACGATCATCCTGCCGTTCCAGGTGACGCTGATTCCCAGCTTCGCGGTCTATTCCAAGCTTGGCTGGGTGGGCACGTGGCTTCCGCTGATCGTGCCGCATTTCTTCGCCAATGCGTACAACGTATTTCTTCTGCGGCAGTTCTTCACGACGATCCCACGCGAGATGGACGAGGCCGCGATGATGGACGGCGCGAGCCCATTCCGGGTGCTGACCTCGATCATCATCCCGCAGTCGCTCCCGGCGATCGTCGCCGTCGGACTCTTCCACTTCTTCTTCGCCTGGAACGACTTCTTCCTGCCGCTGATCTATCTCCAGGGCCACCCGGAGTCGCAACCGCTCTCCGTGGGCATCGCCAACTTCAACTCCCTGTATTCACAGCAACCGACGCTCATCCAGGCCTCCGCGCTGATGGCCCTGATCGTTCCGGTCGTGATCTTCTTCCTTGCCCAGAAGGCGTTCATGCGCGGCGTCGTCATCACAGGAGTCGACAAATGACCGCGCTCGGTTCTCCTTCGATCGGAACCCGCATCCCGTCGGCGGCCTGGCGTCGGGCGCTCGGTCAGCCTCTCGAGAATCCGGGCCATCCGCGGGTGAGCCAGCCGGAGCCGCTCATCGACGACGGGGCCTGGGGCGGGGTGCCCGTGGGCGGCCTGGGCAGCGGCTCGATCGGACGCACCCACGGCGGCGACTTCGCGCGCTGGCACCTGGAGGTCGGCCGGCACCGCTTCGCACCCTCGGAGCTGTGCCAGT
>JAXDKU010000043.1:0-3519 GCA_034667005.1 Chloroflexota bacterium | reverse complement strand
CGCCGCCGTCATCCAGAGCATCTACCAGGAATGGGGCTCTGGGATCGTGGCCGGCGACACGGGGGTGCTCCTGCAGAATCGCGGCTGCTTCTTCTCGCTGGACCCCGCGCATCCCAACTGCCTTCAGGCCGGCAAGCGCACCGCGCACACGCTCACCGCCGCCATGCTCATCGGCGACGACGGCCCCGAGCTCGTCTACGGGTCGATGGGCGGCGAAGGTCAGCCGCAGACCCAGGCCGCGATCGCCACGCGCGTGATCGACCACGGCCAGTCGGTACAGGAGGCCGTCGACGGTCCGCGCTGGCTGCTCGGCCGGACCTGGGGCGAGCAGCACCGGGGGCTGCGGCTCGAGGCGCGATTCGGTCGCGCGGTGGCCGACCAGCTTGCCGCCCGCGGGCACGAGAACGTGAGCCTCGTCGACGACTACACCGACGTGATGGGCCATGCGCAGGCGATCCAGGTCTTCGACGACCACCTCGAGGCGGCCGCGGACCCGCGCTCGGACGGCGCCGCGCTGGGGCTCTGAGCCGCTCGTTACGACCTGGGGCGCCGACCGCTGTCGCCGCCGACCGCGTGGCGAGGTCCGGTGCGACCGGGTCAAGCGCGGATCGGTCGCCGAGGATGGGTCAGCCGTGTACGTAATCGCCGGGGCCGTCCGCGAGAACGCGATGGCGGCGGCTGCCGGTGCGTGGCGGCTTGCCGAGGGGACCGGCGCGAGCGGCCATCCAGCGCACCCAGTCTTCCCACCAGGACTCGTCCTGACGGCTGGCGCCTGCGCGCCACTCCTGGTCGGTGGGCGGATTGTCGTCGGAGGTCATCACCCACGCCTTGGGATTGGGCGGGTTGACGATGCCGGCGATATGTCCGCCGCTGCTGAGCACGAAGCGCACGTCGCTGCCCAGCAGTCCGGTCGATTTGTACGACGAGGGCCACGGAACGATGTGGTCGCGCTCGGCCGCGACGATGTACGTATCGGAGTCCACCGCGGCGAGGTCGAGCCGCCGCCCGGCGAGCTCCATGGTCCCGGCCGCGAGTCGGTTCTCGAGGTAACACGCCCGCAGATAGAAGGTGCACATCGCGGCCGGCAGGCGCGTGGAGTCGGCGTTCCACGCCAGCAGGTCGAAGGCCGGGGGCTGGTCGCCCATCAGCCAGTTCGATGCCACGTAGTTGAAGATCAGCTCGTTGGCCCGCAGGGCGTTGAAGGTGCCCGCCATGTCCGCCCCATCGAGATAGCCCTTTCGGGCCACCCGTCGCTCGAGCTTGCGCACGGTCCCCTCGTCGACGAAACAGCCCAGTTGACCGGGCTCCGTGTAGTCGAGCAGGGTGTTGATGAGCGTCAGCGTGCCGATCCGCTGCTCGCCGCCCGCGGCCAGGTGGGCAGCGGTCATCGTCGCGAGCGCTCCGCCGAGGCAGACAGCGAGGACATCGACAGTGTCCGAGCCCGTGACCTCGGTGACCACGTCGAGCGCGGCACGGGTCCCGTGCACGAGGTAGTCATCCATCGTCACGCCGGAGAGCGATGAGTCGGGGTTGCGATAGCTGATCGCGAACACCGTGCGCCCGTGCTGCACCGCCCACTCGATCAAGCTGCGCCCGGGAGCGAGATCCATCACGTAGTACTTGTTGATCCACGGCGGACTGGCCAGGAGCGGCGTGGCGTGGACCTCGTCGGTCTGGGGCAGGTACTGCAGCAGCTCCATGACGTCGTTGCGGTAGACGACCTTGCTCGGGGTGGCGGCCATGTTCTCGCCGAGCCGGAAGGAGCTGGCGTCGACCTGACGCGGCCGGCCGTCGTTGTGGAGGACGTCGTCGACGCAGTTGCGGGCCCCGGCCAGGACGCTGCGGCCGCCCGTGTCGAAGGCGCGCTTGAGCGCCGCCGGGTTGGTCGCGAGGAAGTTCGTCGGCGCCAGCGCGTCGATGAGCAGGTCGAGCGCGAATCCCGCCTTCGCGCGCGTCGCCTCGTCCACCTCCGCGGCCCCGACGAGGTCCTCGGCGAGTCGAGCAAGCACCAGATAGGACTGGCGCAGCGCGAAGAAGCCCGCGTTGTCCTCCCACGCCGGGTCGGAGAAGCGCCGCTCCCCGCCGTCCGCGAGCACGGGGCCCGCGGCGTCCCGCCCCACCGCGCGCGACGCGGCCGCCAGGCCGGTGCGGGTGAGGTCGAGAGCACAGTGCAGGCCGGCCGACCCCGCCCGCGCCGGATGACGAGCCACGCCGGCGGCCGCCGCGGCCAGCGCCCGTCCGAACAGCGCAGGGTCCAGGTCCACGAACGCCCCCGCCTCCGGCCCGAGCGCGGTCACAGCGGAGCGGGCAGCGTCGACGGACGCTCCCGAGCCGGCCGCGACGGTTTCCTTCGGGCGCGGGTCAGTCACGGTCCGCCTCCAGTCATGCTGATGGATCACATCCTGCGGTAGCGCGATTGGAGGATCGCGAACGCGCCGAAGGCGGCGAATCCGAGCGCCACCGCGGTGAGGAGGAATCGGCCGAAGGGCTGCGCCAGGATGGTCTGCAACGCGCCGTCCAGCCCTTGCGCCTTCTGGCGGTCGAAGGTGACCGCCGCGTAGCTGAGCAGGCCTCCGACCAGACCCAGCGCGACCCCCTTGGCGATGTATCCGATCTGGCCCAGTTGCGCGACGCCCTTGCGGGATTTGGCGGACATCGAGGACGTGTCGATCTCCTCGGTGAAGGATTTCTTGGCGCCCTTGACGACCGCTGCCACGCCGACGCCGATGATGATCAAGCCGGCGACGACGACGATGAGGTGCCCGCCGGGCCAGGCCAGCACACCCGAGGTGGCGTGCTTCTGGGACTGCGAGCTCGACGATCCCGAGCCGAGTGCGAAGGATGCGGCGCTGAACCCCAGCGCGGCGTAGACCACGGCCATCGCCGCGCTGGTGATCTGCTTGCGGGTCCGCTCGGTGCCTTTCCGGTTGCCGTTGGTCCAGATCGCCTCGCTGGCCTGCCATAGCGCGAGCGCCACCAGGCCGACGGCAACGAGGCACAGCAGTGCTTTGCCGAATGGCTGGCTGGCGAGCGTCTTCAGCGCCCCGGAGGTATCGGCGCTCTTGCCCGATGATGCGCTCCACGCCATCTTCACCGCCAGCCAGCCGATCAGGAGGTGGACGACGCCGTAGGCGATGAGCCCGGCGCGTGCGAGCAGCTCCAGCGATGCGCTGTCGCCCGCGCGTTCGGCCTCGCGGCCGGCCCTGGTCGGCATCGCTAGCGCCCTCCCGGTCGGCCCACCGGAGGCGATGGCGGCGTGGTCCAGGTGGGTGCTGCGTGGTGCTCTCGGTCGACGTACATCGTGGACGTCGTCATGTCCGCCGCCGCCGGGCCGCGCCGAGTGCGTGCATCGCGACCGAGGAGTGGTCGGGCCCGCCGGGGTGAATCGGATGCTTCGGCAAGCGATGAATGGGCTCGGCTCCTGACGCGCGGCTCAAGGCGTGGACCATCGGTCGACACGCCCACGCCGGCCAGGGTTCGGAGCCGGAACGGCTAGCGCCACGCCGTGATCTGAGGCGA
>JAXDKU010000042.1:0-37810 GCA_034667005.1 Chloroflexota bacterium | reverse complement strand
ACGTCGCGGTACTCGTTGTTCACTTCGAAGCGGTGCCGGTGGCGCTCGTAGATGACCTCGTCTCCGTAGGCCTCGTGCGCCCGCGAGCCGGGCGTCAGACGCGCCGGGTAGAGGCCCAGGCGCATCGTGCCGCCCTTGTCCTCCATCGTCCGCTGGTCCGGCATGAAGTCGATCACGGGCGCATTGGTGAACAGGTCGAACTCGGTGGAGTTGGCGTCCTGTGCGCCGACGACGTCCCGCGCGAACTCGATCACGCCGCACTGGAGGCCCAGGCACAGGCCGAGGTACGGGACCTTCCGCTCGCGCGCGAACCGCGCAGCGAGCACCTTGCCCTCGATCCCGCGATGCCCGAAGCCGCCCGGCACCAGCACGCCTGCGACGCCCGCGAGGCGCTCGGCGTAGGTCTCCGGGCTGAGTGTCTCGGAGTCGACCCAGCGAATCCCGATCGACCGCTCCTGCGACCAGCCGGCATGGCGGAGGGCTTCGGTGACGGAGAGGTAGGCGTCCGGGAGCTCGATGTACTTGCCGACCAGGGCGATCTCGAGCGCGGGCTTGGGTCGCTTGATTCGATCGACCAGTGCCCGCCAGTCGGTGAGGTCCGCCGGCTTCGCGGCATCCTCGAGGCCGAGCTCGCGCACGATCAGGTCGCCGAGACCGTGCTCCTCGAACTGGAGCGGCACCTCGTAGATGGTCTCGGCCGTCTCGGCAGGGATGACCGCCTCGGGCGCGACGTCCGTGAACAGCGCGATCTTCTCGCGCACCTCGTCGCTGACCGGCTGGTCGGACCGGACGATGATCACGTCCGGCTGGATGCCGATGCCGCGGAGCTCCTTGACGGAGTGCTGGGTCGGCTTGGTCTTGAGCTCGCCGGTCGCGGCCAGGGAGGGGGCGAGCGTCACGTGGACGTACATGACGTGGGTGCGCCCGACGTCCTTGCGCATCTGCCGGATGGCCTCCAGGAAGGGCAGCGACTCGATGTCGCCGACCGTCCCGCCGACCTCGACGATCACCACGTCCGCCTTGCCGTCACGGGCGACGCGTCCGATGCGCTCCTTGATCTCGTTCGTGATGTGCGGGATCACCTGGACGGTGCCGCCGAGGTAGTCGCCGCGGCGCTCCTTGGCGATGACCGCCTGGTAGATGCGCCCGGTGGTGACGTTGCTGAGCTGGCTCAGGTTCTCGTCGATGAAGCGCTCGTAGTGGCCCAGGTCGAGATCCGTCTCGGCCCCGTCGTCGGTGACGAAGACCTCGCCGTGCTGGTACGGCGACATGGTCCCCGGGTCCACGTTGATATAGGGATCGAGCTTGAGAATGGAGACCGAGAGACCCCGGCTCTTGAGCAGGCGGCCGATGCTTGCGGCCGTGATGCCCTTGCCCAGCGAGCTGGTGACGCCTCCGGTCACGAAGACATACTTCGGCACGGGACAAATCCTCCGGGGGTTTTTCGAATGTTACAGCAAGCGACGACCCGGGGCCCGGCGGCGGCGCCGGAACCCGGGTCCCTGGAGCGTGCAGCGAGGCGAAGGCGAGCGGAGGAACGCGAGTGCCAAGGCGCCCGCTGGCGCCGCGCAGCAGGCATCCCGGAGGCTGCCGCCGCAGGGTGCCTGCGGAGGTGGAGCCGTTGCCAAGGCGACCCGGGGCCCGGCGGCAACGCCGGAAGCCGAGTCCTGGAGCGCGCAGCGAGGCGAAGCCGAGCGGAGGAACGCGAGTACCAAGGCGCCCGCTGGCGCCGCGCAGCAGGCATCCCGGAGGCTGCCGCCGCAGGGTGCCTGCGGAGACAAATCGTCGGCAAGCGACGACCCGGGGCCCGGCGGCGGCGCCGGAAGCCGGGTCCCTGGAGCGCGCAGCGAGGCGAAGCCGAGCGGAGGAACGCGAGTGCCAAGGTGCCCGCTGGCGCCGCAACCTGGGTCAGCTGGCGCGGCGGTGTGCAGCCACTTGCGCCCCGGGCGTGGACTCGCGAGCGAGGACCGGTCCCATCAAATAGGTCGGAATTGAGATCGCTGGACGCCGCTTGGGTGTCCAACTCCCCTCATCTGTGCCGGTATCGCCCGATTTGAGGGCCACGGCAGGTCCCTGGACGGACGAGCGAGGGAATTGGCCGTCCACGCGTGCCAAAAGCGATCTATTTGGTGGAAGTAGGGACCCCCCACGCCCCCGCGACCCGTGGGCGTGCGGGGCCGGTCGCGTCAGACCCCACCGCGGGGCGTCGGGCGTCGGGCGGCGTTGCCGGGGACTCGCCACGGTCAGATTGATGGAGGCGGCACTCGTCAGGGTCTCGAGACGGGGAAGGCCGCCGGGCGGCGCATGCGGGTCGATGCGAGGCGCAACTCGTGCGTGGACCGACTCCCTGAAGTGCCGCCAGAGGGCCGCAAGAGGCCGCGAGCCTGCCGGCGGCGGGACTAGGACCGCACGCATCGATATCTGTCCGAACGGCACGTAGCCGGCCGCGACGCGTAGACGCTGTCCGGCGGCGGCGGCGGACTAGGACCGCACGCATCGATATCTGTCCGAACGGCACGTAGCCGGCCGCGACGCGTGACGCCGCCGGGCGGGGGTAGACCATGCCCCCGGGATCGATTGTCCGTGCAGCACGGGCTGGCCGCGACGCGTGGACGCCGCCGGGCGCCCTTCCGACCCGCCTAGGCGAATCACGTGGTGGCCGCCCCGCATCGACGCGTCTCCCCGGGACTGTTTCGCCCTGCCGGCTGGTCAGGCCTCGACGGGTGCCTCCGCGGGTCGCGCCTGGACGGTGGG
The DNA here is from genome assembly GCA_034667005.1 of Chloroflexota bacterium. Classification (GTDB taxonomy): domain Bacteria; phylum Chloroflexota; class Limnocylindria; order Limnocylindrales; family CSP1-4; genus JAFMJV01. The sequence continues at coordinate 35,056 of JAXDKU010000042.1, read as the reverse complement.
AGCCGGGACCGGGCGGGTTCCCCCGGACACGAGCTCAGCGAGGCGGTCCAGCGCGCCGCGCGCGTCCAGCCGCGTCCAGATCGCGGCCGCCTCGTCAGCCGCTGCCCGTCGTGATGCCTCGTCCCGTCCCGTTGCCACGCGATCCATGAGCAGCAGCGCCACGTCCCGCAGCGCGCCGAGCTCCCGCAGCGCGTCGAGCGCCTCGCGATAGATCGCAGCCGCCGCGTCGGCCCGGCCCGAAAGTGCCACGCGGCCGGCCTCCAGCCCGCGCCGGATGCCCAGCGCCCAGCGGCCGTTCACGCCGGAGTCGTCCATGCCGGCGAGGATCCGTTCGATCGCGGCGAGGTCCCCGCTCCAGACGGCCGCATGTCCCGCAACGAGCTGGCAGTGGAACCGGTACAGCGGCTCGATGCTCGACAGGTCATGCCGGAGGACGTCGGCGAATCGGCCTCGAGCAAGCTCCACGAGCGCATGGATCTGTGTGCGGATGCCCTGCTCCTGGGACGCCGTCGCCGTTGCCAGGGAGGCGTCGAACCGCTCGAGCCTCGCGTCCGCCTCCGGCCCCTCGCCACGGAACGCACGAACGGCAACCGCCACGCCGATGACCTCTGCCGCGTCGCTGCCCGGGTGCGACATGGATGTGCCGACCTCGTCGTCGATGGCAACGACGGTGTCCCATTCCCCGATGACGAAACCCGCGGCGGACACGTTGCCGCCGAGGAGCAGCGTCCACTCCGGGATGCCCAGCCGGCGGGCGCGGTCGAAGCCGACGCGTGCCGTCGCGTACGCCTGCCGCGGGTCGTCGGTGGTCTGGAGGAAGCTGATGTTGAGGCGCGCACGCAGCTCGGAGCCGGTGAGCCCGTAGCCCTCGGCGAACTGGAGGCCGCCCGCCATGAGCGCCAGGCCCTCGCGGAAGCGGCCGGCGTACATGAGGGTGCTGCCCTTGGTCAGGATCGCGTCGGTGATCAGGGCCACGTCGTCGATCCGTTCCGCCTGGACCAGCACGCGATCGATCAGCTCCAGCGCCCGATCGTAGTCGTCCGCAAAGAGGTAGCCGCGGGCGAGCGTCGCGGTCAGCTGCATGACCTCGAGGGTGCTGCCGAGGTCCGCCGACGCGTCCAGGAACGGCTGCATCACCGCGATGCCCTCTGCGGCGCGGCCCTGGCCGGCGAACATCATGCCCAGCTCCGCCGTCGCGCGGGCCGCGGCCGCACGATCGCCGACACCACCGAACGCGTCGATGGCCGCCCGATACGACGTACCGGCGGCGTCGATGTCGCCGTCGGCGCGCGAGGCCCGGCCCCGCAGCTCCAGCAGGCCGGCCCGTTCCGCGGCGTCCGCGGTGACCTCCAGGGCAGGCTCCAGGAACGCCAGCGCCTGCCTCGGGGAGTGCAGGGAGATCGCCCGCTCGGCTGCCGCGCGCAAGGCAATGCGTGCCTGGACCGCGATCGTGTCGCCCTCGGGACCCGCGTCGGAGGCGCGGTAGGCGTCCAGGTAGTGCGTCGCCAGCACGCCGGCCAGCTCGTCGTCGCCGAGCGACTCGAAGTAGCGCGCTGCCGCCAGGTGGCGGGCTCGCCGGTCACGGCGCGCCAGCGTCCCGTACGCGACCTCGCGGATGAGCGCCTGCACGAAGCCGTACTGCCCGCGCTCCGGGGAGCGGGGATCGCGGTTCTGAACCAGCACGTCGCGCCGCACGAGGTCCCGCAGCCGCGGCTCCATGTCGGCCGGCGCATCGCCGGCGATCATCGCGAGGGCCCCCACGGTGAACGTCTGGCCGAGGATCGAGGCGTCCTGGAGGAGCGACCGCTCGGCGGGCGTCAGCGTGTCGAGGCGCGCCGCGATCAGGGCGTGCAGCGTCTCCGGGACCTCGAGGCGGCTCAGGTCGCCGACGGGCCGGTAGGCGTCGCCGATCCGTTCGATGCGGCCGTCGACGAGCAGCTTCCTGACGGTCTCCACCGCGTACAGGGGAATGCCCTCGGCGCGGTTGAGGATGGCCTCGGTCGCCTCGGCCGGGAGGCCGGGCACGATCCCGGACAGCAGCGCCTCCATGGACGTGTCCGGCAGCGGCTCCAGGGACAGCGCGACGAAGTTCCGGCGGCCGGCGCCCCAGTCGCGGTGCTGCTCCAGGAAGACCGGGCGCGCCAGCGTCACGACCAGGATCGGATGTGCCACCGACCACTCGGCGAGGTGGTCGATGAAGTCCAGCAGCCCCTGGTCGGCCCAATGGATGTCCTCGAAGACCAGCACCGTCGTGGCCTGGTCGCTGACCCGCTCGAAGAACGTCCGCCAGGCGCCGAACAGCTCCTCGCGCTCCAGGGTCCGAAGCTCCTCCAGACCCAGCAGGCCGAGCAGCTTCGGCTCGATCCAGCGCCGCTCCTGCTCGTCGGGGACGTGCTGCTCGAGCGCGGCCGCGATCTTGGCGCGGGTGGTGTCGGCGTCATCGCTCTCCGCCAGGCCGGCGCGCTTCCGCACCATCTCGCCGAGCGCCCAGAACGTGATGCCCTCACCGTAGGCCGGCGAGCGTCCCTGGTGCCAGAAGACGTCCTCGACCAGACCGTCCACGTACTTGAGGAACTCCCAGGTCAGGCGGCTCTTCCCGGTGCCCGCCTCGCCGGTGACCGAGACGAAGCGGAGGCGCTTCTCCCGTCCGGTCGAGTGCAGGAAGTCCTTCAGCATCCGGAGCTGGTCGTCGCGGCCGACGAACGGTGGCTCGAGCCCTTCGGAGCGGCCGACCCCGCCGATCTTTGCCACGACACGCCGGGCGCGCCACGCCGGCACGGGCGCGGTCCTGCCCTTGACCAGCTGGTCGCCCGCGGGCTCGTAGGCGATCGCGTCGGTCGTCGCCTGGTACGTGGCCTCGCCGACGAGCACGGTCCCGGGCGCCGCCACCGACTGGAGCCGGCTGGCCGTGTTGACGAGATCGCCCGCGACCATGCCCTGGTTGGTGGCACCCAGCGTGACGGCCGCCTCCCCGGTGAGCACGCCGGCCCGCGCCCGGACGGGCTCTCCGTCGGCGCCGAGCCCGAGGGAGCGAACGACATCCACGAGGTCGAGAGCGGCGCGGACGGCGCGCTCGGCATCGTCCTCGCGAGCGATCGGCGCGCCCCAGACCGCCATGACCGCGTCTCCGATGAACTTCTCGACCGTGCCGCCGTAGCGTTCGATGACCTCGCGTGCGAGGTCGAAGTAGCGCGTCAGCAGCTCCCGGACGGCCTCCGGGTCGCGATCCTCCGCAAGACCGGTGAAGCCAACGAGATCCGCGAAGAGGACGCTGACCCGCCGGCGTTCGGCGACGGCCGCGGCCAGCCCGGTGCCGGTTGCCGGCGGCCCGCCCGCCATGGGGGCAGCCGAACCGGTGAGCGCCACGCCGGACGCAGGAGCGTCGGTGAGCGACGCGCCGCACTCGCCGCAGAACCGCACGCCGGGTTCGTTGGCCGCACCGCACGTCGGGCAGCCGCGCGACAGGCGCGCACCGCACTCACCGCAGAATTTCCGGCCCGCTTCGTTCGCGGTGCCGCAACTCGAACAGTTCAACTGATCCTCTTGGCCCGGGTCGCCGAATTTGCAGCGTACCGCACTGGCGGCCCCACGCCGCGCGCGGGTCGGGCCGGCCGCGTTACCCGGGGCGCCGTGCCAGCACGAGTGTCGACACGCCAAACCGGCCGACGACGGGCGCGTCCTCGATCCGGTGCATGTGCTTCTTGTACCAGCGGCTCACGGTCCCGGGCAGCCACGGGTAGATCTCGAAGACCGGCAGCACGGGCTGGACGGCCACGATCTCCATGCCAGCGGCCGCGACGAGGTCGCGAAGCTCCGACGGCCAGTAGTTGCGAGCCCGCATGACGTGGCGCGTGAGAGCACCGGGAAGCCACGGCACGAACGGGAACGGCACGTTCACGTCCCGGCCGGCAACCCGGATCCCGTGGCCCTCGAACGGGAACCACCGGTTGGGGCTCATCAGCGCGAGGTGGCCACCCGGCTTGAGCACGCGCCGTATCTGGCCGAGCGTGGCGGCCTCGTCGTCGACGTGCTCAAGGACCTCGTTGAGCCACACGCCGTCGAACGTGGCGTCGTCGAACGGCAGCTCCTCAGACTCTGCGTGGCGGAACTCGAGCGCCGCGTCATCGGTCAGCTCGCGCGCCAGCCGGACGCGCGGCTCGTCCACGTCGATGCCCACCACGCGGTCGGCGCCCCGTTCGCGGAGCGCCCTCGAGTACGCCCCATCGGCACAGCCGCAGTCGAGCCACTCCCCGGAGATCGGAATGAGCGCGGCGACCTTCCCGAGCCGGTAGGCGATGTTGCCCTGCATGCCCGTTCCCGCGCCCAGCTCCATGTGCTCGGGAGCGCGGGCCCCGCTCGGACGCGCTCCGGGCGCGACGGCCGTGGCGCGCACGGCGGACGAGGTTGGCGTGTCACCCGAGTCGGGATCGCCGCTTGCGATGTGTCTTCCTCCCCATGGATGTGTCGTCGCAGCCTACCCAAAAAGAAACGGACCGGGGATCGCTCCCCGGCCCGTTCCCCTGGCCGAACTGAACGAATCGGCGTCCCGTCAGGACTCCGGGGTGCAGAGACCGCTCGGATCCGAGGTGTCTCCGACGTTCTGGACCCACGTGTTGTCGAGGGTGCCGACGGTGGGCCCGGTGTCGTCGTTGCAGTCGACGCTGTTGTCCAGGGCCCTGTTGTTCTTGAAGAGGTTGCCCTCGCTGTTCCCGGATGCGTACAGCCCGCCGTTGCCCGTGATGGTGTTGTAGACCTGGTTGCGGCGGATGTCCGCATTGGTGCCGTCCACGTAGATGCCGGTGCCGAAGCTGAGGCTGACGTAGTTGTCGTGGACGATGTTCTGGTCGGTGCCCCCCAGGGTGATCCCCTCGACGGCAAGTCCGACGTGGTTGCCGAGAACCTTGACCTTCCCGGCGGGCGTGGAGTAGCCGCCGATGGAGATGCCGACGAGCAGGAACGTGATATTGCCTGCCGTCTGCGTCGAGGTCACGTCGACACTCGGATCGGCCACCACGTAGTTCTCATCGACGGTGCCCCGAGCACCGCCGTAATACAGGATGCCCCACCCGAAACACACGCTTCCGGCAGGCGCCGCGGCCGTGGCCGCGCTGGTGAAGCTGCAACCGGAGTCCTGGTGGCCGAAGTGGACGGAGTTGGTGGTCACGCGCGCATGCGTGTAGCTGCCCGCGATGATGCCCGCGTTCTGGAAGTCGCGGATCAGGTTGAAGCCGACGAATGCGCTGGCTGGCGCGTTGATTGCGGCCGGCGTCGCCGAGGCCGTGATGGGACCGGGCGGCGGCACGTTGTTGGCGGTCACCGCGATGCCGTCGTAATAGCCACAGGTGTAGAAGTCGTCCGGGCCGTCCGAGTGGATGCGGTTGCCGCGGATCGAGGCATTCGTGCCCTCGACCAGGATCGCCGCCGCGGTCGCCTGGTCGCAGTCATCCGTGGTCGGGAAGACGAGCGCGAAGTGGACGAAGGAGACGCCGTCGGCGCCGGGCTTGATGTGCACCAGCGGGATGTCGCCGTCGAGCGAGATCGGGCGCCAGATACGCGCCTGCCACGGCTTGACGCTCCGCAGCGAGAGATCGTCCTTGTGCTTGCGGATGACCAGGTTCTCGGTGTAGTCACCCGGGCACACCCAGATCGTGTCGCCCGCGCTGCTGGCCAGGACTGCGGATTGAATGGTGGAGTAGGCCGCGTTGGAGGCCGGGCCCGACGCGCCGCACTTGCCGGGCTTGGCCTGCCCGTCGTCGTCGACCATCAGCGTGCCGCCGGAGCCACCCGCGTGGACGGGCGAGGCGCCGAGGGCGCCGAGGGCAAGGACGCCGATCGAGAGCGCGCCGAACAACCTGGACTTGAGTCGTGACATACGTGCCTCTATAGGATTCGGTTCGGTGGCCCGACGGGGTCTTGTCGGTCGATCACAGCTCCGGCGTGCAGAGTCCGCTCGGGACGGATGTGTTCCCGACGTTGTTGACCCAGTCATTGGCGACGGTGGCCGCCGACCCGCTCGTCTGGTCCTCGCAGTCGGTTGAATTGTCGAGCGAGCGGTTGTTCTTGAACAGGTTGCCGCTGCTCGAGTTCGACGCGAAGAGGCCGGCTCCGTCAAACGTGTTGTAGACCTGGTTGCGTCGGACCTGCGTACCGATGGTGCTCTGGAGGTCGATGCCGCCGAATGCGTTGAGGCTGACGTAGTTGTCGTTGACGAGCGCGCCGTCCCGGGCGAACAGGGAGATTCCGTAGATGGCCATCGCCACGCGATTCCCCAAGATCTCGATGTGCTGGTCACCGGGTCCCACATCGATGCCGCTCAGCAGGAAGTTGGCGAACCCCGACGGTGCAGCACCGGCCGACTGCGTGGCCGTGAAGTTGAAGTCCGGGTCGCTGACCACGACGTTTCCGTCGATGGTGCCCCTGGCGTCGTTGTCGAATTCGATCCCGAACCCGAAGCAGTAGATCCCGGCAGGGCCCGTCGCGGCGGTGGCAGCCGTCGTGTTGCAGGTCGAGTTCTGGTGTCCGAAGTGGACTGAATTTCGCGTGACGCGAGCCTGCGTATCCACGCTGGCGAGGATCCCGATCTCCTGGAAGTCGCGGACGATGTTCCAGCCGATGAGCGCGCTGGCCGGAGCGGACGAGTCCGCCGGCCGGGCGCCGGCGGTGCTGAACTGGTTGTTGTGGTTCGCCGTCACGACGATGCCGTCGCGGTAGCCGCACGTGTAGAACTGATCCGGACCGTCGGACCGGATGCGGTTGCCGCGGATCGACGCGTTCGTCCCCTCGATCAGGATGGCGCCTGCGGTTGCGACGTCGCAGTCATCGGTGGTCGGGAAGATCAGCGAGAAGTGGACGAAGCTGACGCCATCGGCGCCCGGCTTGATGTGCACCAACGGGATGTCGCCGTCGAGCGAGATCGGCCGCCAGATGTGCGCCTGGAACGGCTTCACGCTCCGGAGCGAGAGGTTGTCCTTGGGATTCCGGATGACCAGCGCCTCGGTGTAGTCGCCGGGGCAGACCAGGATCGTGTCGTCGTGATGGCTGGCCACGACGGCCGACTGGATCGTCGAGTACGCGGCATTGGACGCCGGCCCGGAGGCCGCGCAGTTGCCGACCTTCGCCTGCCCATCGTCGTCGACCATGAGCGTCGAGCCGGACGAGCCGGCCTGGACCGGCATGGCGCCGGCCGCCGCGAGCGCAAGCACCGCGATGGAGCCGGCGCTGAAGACCCTGGACTTGAACCGCGACATGTGACCCTCCCCGTGATGGTGGCTTGTGTGGCTAGCCTGCCTGCGTCCCTGCCGGCCGAGCGTCAAGGTGCCTCGGGCGTGCAGAGCCCGGTGGGAATGTTGTTGTTGCCGGTGTTGTTCACCCACGTGTTGTCCACGTTGGCTGCGGACGCGTCGGTGTCGTCCTCGCAGTCGTAGAAGTTGTTCGTGGCGACGTTGCCGCGGAACACGTTGTCCTGCGTTCCGTCCGTGGCATGAATGCCCGCTCCGGTGACGATCGCGGCCTGGTGGACCTCGTTGCGCCGGATCTTCGAGGCGAACCCTTCAATGACCAGGATGCCGTCCCCGGCGATCTCGACGACGAAGTTCTCCTCGACGATCGTTCCGGCGGTGAAGAACAGCACGATCCCGGTGAAGGAAAGCGCGACGAAGTTGTGGACGACCTTCACGTCGCCGGACGAGTAGCCGTCGACCTCGATGCCCACCGCCAGGATCGCGTTGCTCGTGATGCCGGCGGTCGAGGTCGCGCGGCGGTAGGCCGCGTCGCTGACGACGAAGTTCCCATCGACGGTTCCGCGAGCCCCGTCCTTGTACTGGATCCCGAAGCCGGCGCAGATGCCGGGCCCGGCCGGACGGAACGGTGACGCCGTGCTGGTCGAGCTCGAGCACTCCGAGTCGAGGTGCCCGAAGTGGATCGAGTTTCGTGTCACGCGGCCCTGGGTGTCCGCGCCGATGATGACGCCCGACTCCTGGAAGTCGCGGACGATGTTCCAGCCCACCAGCGCGCTCGCGGGCGCCGACGAGTCGGCGGGGGTCGAGCCCGAGGTGGTCGTGCAGCACGGCGTGTGGTTGGCGGTCACGACGATGCCGTTCGCGTACCCGCAGGTGTAGAAGTCGTCATCGCCGTCCGAGCGGATCCGGTTGCCGCGGATCGACGCGTTCGTGCCTTCGATCAGGATCGCGGCCGCGCTTGCCGCATCGCAGGCGTCCGTGGTCGGGAAGATCAGGGAGAAGTGGACGAAGCTGACGCCGTCGGCACCGGGCTTGATGTGCACGAGCGGGATGTCCCCGTCGAGCCCGACCGGTCGCCAGATGTGGGCCTTGAACGGCTTCACGCTGCGGAGCGAGAGGTCGTCCCGGTTCTGGCGGATGACCAGGTTCTCGGTGTAGTTGCCGGGGCAGACCAGGATCGTGTCGCCACTGTGGCTCGCGACGATGGCCGACTGGATCGTGGAGTACGCGGCGTTCGAGGCGGGGCCGGAGGCGCCGCAGTTGGCGGCGGTTGCCTGCCCGTCGTCATCGACCATGAGGACGCCGCCGGAGGAGCCGGCCTGGACCGGCACGGCGCCCATGGCCATCAGCGCGAGGGCCGCGATCGAGACGGCACCGAAGATCCTTGACCTGAGTCGTGACATGTCTACCTCTCCCGCATGAACCTTGCCCCCGCCGGGCCGTCTCAACCCCTGAGGGGCGCCCAAGGCCGCGCCGGTCCCTGGCCGACGCTCCGCCAAGGGTAGGGCACGCAATCCTCGCGCGCCAGTGCCCTGAACGACGTCTTTCGGGGCGTTTTCCCCGCAACGACCTCAGCCGCCGGCCACCGCCGGGATGACATGGACGATGGACGCCTCGGTGAGGGCAGCGGAGATCGGGACGCGGTTCCCGTCCACGAACACGTTGATGTGCTCGCGGATGCGGGGCCCGGGCTCGCAGAGGCGGTCCCACATCCCGGGCCAGCGCTGGTCCAGCTCGCGGATCATGCCCTCGATGGTGTCGGCGCGGACCTCGAGGTGGCGAGGCGCCTCAGGGAAAAGGGCTTGAAGGCTGCGTGGAAGGTGGATCGTCGCCATCCGGTCAGCCGCCCCTGCGGGTGGCCGGCCGGAACTCGGGCGCGCTCACCCGTCCAGGACGACGGTCTCGACCGACCAGATCGGGGGGAGGTAGTCGGCAAGGAGCTCCCAGCTGTCGCCCTCGTCGCGGCTGCCGAAGAGCTGCCCGGTGCTGGTGCCGAAGTAGATTCCGGCGGGCTCGAGCCGGTCGGTCGCCATGGCCTCGCGCAGCACGCCGAGGTGCGCGTCCTGCCGGGGCAGGCCGCGGTCAAGGCGCTCCCAGTTGTCGCCGGCGTCGCGGCTCCGCCAGACGGCCGCATGCCCGTCCGGCATGGTGCGGCCCTTGTCGTCGCCGTTCAGGGGGATGACATAGAGGCTGCGGGGATCGTGCGGGTGGATCGCCAGCGGGAAGCCGAACTGCGACGGCAGGCCCGCGGTGATCTCCGTCCAGTTGGCACCGCCGTCCTCGGACCGGTACACGCCGCAGTGGTTCTGCTGGAAGAGCATCTCGGGGTCGCTGGGATGCAGCCCCAGCTTGTGCACGCACTGACCGAAGTCCGGAGGCGGACCCGGCTGGAAGTCCGCCCGGACGCCGCGGTTGCGCGTCTCCCAGCTGCGGCCGCCGTCACGCGTCTCGAAGGCTCCCACGGCCGAAATGCCCACCCAAACCCGATCCGGGTCCGTGGGATGCGGCGCCACCGAATGCAGGATCAGGCCGCCGTTGCCGGGCTGCCACTCGGGCCGCGACGGATGGTCGCGCAGGCCCGAAACGTGGCTCCACGTCACCCCGCCGTCCTCGCTCCGGAAGAGGCCTGCAGGCTCGACGCCCGCGTAGAGCGTGACGCCGGCCGGCGTCACGTTCCAGATGGTGGCCAGCTTGGGTCCATCCTCGCCGTACGTGAGGCCGTCGCTGGAATGCGTCCAGCTCTCGCCCATGTCCGTGCTGCGCCAGACAGCGGCGCCGTACCACGGGCTGCCGCCACCCGCGAGCAGCGCGCCGCGCTCTGCGTCCCACGTCAGGTGGTGGATCGGCCACGTCTCACAGAACGGCCCGCGCAGCTGCCAATCGCGCCGAACGGCGTCACCCTCGAGGATGAAGGCGCCCTTGGGCGTGCCCAGCAGGATCGCCAGCGATGCGCTCATGCCCCGGCCGATGGGATGGCTAGGCGCCCTGCTCCTGCTCGAGCTCGAGGGCCTCTTCGTCGGCCTCTTCGGTGAGCTTCAGCCAGATGAACAGGCCGGCCAGGACCACCAGCGGGATCACGACCGCGGCGGCCACGAGCAGCCCGATCGCGGCGGCGATCACTTTCAGGATCTTCATGGGTCTCTCCTCGTCGGTTCGTGTTGGCCAGTGTATGCGCAAGATCATCGCCGCTCCAGCGGCCGGTTCGCCTTTCGGGCGCCGCCCTCAGCGTTGCGGACGCCCACCGGTGCCGCGCCAGTGCGACGCGTCGTCGACCATCTGCCGGAGCTCGTCTGCGGTGAACTCGGCCAGGACGTGGCGGGCCCCGGTCCGCGTCGACATGAGCAGCCGGATGACGTACGCGCCCTCCTGCTCGAAGAAGAAGACGTCGCGGGGCTTCTGCTGGTCGAAGTAGCGGCCGAGGACGCGGAACGCCCGTTCGTACGGGCCTGCCTGGACGAGGTCCGGCCGGGGAGCGCCGCGTCCGCGCCGGGCGGCGGCCTCTTCCATGAACCGCGCGATGTCGTCGTCCAGGAAGGTATAGGTCTCCTTCTGGATGGGCTGCGCGTCGGCGAGCGCGGCCTCCTCCATGGACGCTCCGGCCAGTCCCTGCACGATGAAGCCGTCGGGTGCCTCGGTCAGCAGGACGTCCCGCATCGCGCGCTGGTCCAGGAACGCGCCGATCGAGCGAAGGACCTCCTCGTAGTCCTGACGCGGCGTGCCCTCGTAGATGCGCAAGTGGCTATCTTCCTCCGCCCGGGCGCCTTCGCGCGGGCTGCGCGCTCCGGCGGATGTCAGTGATCAGGAGCCGGTGGTCTGGTCCAGCAACCCGCGTTCCTTGGCGCGGTGTTCGCTCCAGCGATACGCCGCGAGCGCCCCGAGTGTAGTGACCACGGTGGTGACCAGCAAACCGAGGAGGATTGCTCCGGAACCCGGAACGATCGTCCCGGTGAGCTGCGCCCAGACCGAGCCGGTCCCGCCGATCGACGAGAGCGAGCCTGGCACCAGCGCCTGCCGGACTCCCTCCAGCCACCACGTGAGTGGCACCATCAGACCCGCCACCTGCACCGCCTGCGGGAGCACCGCCAGCGGGAACACCGCCCCCACCACCAGGAACATGGCGCCTGCGACCGCATCCGGGTACGACCAGGACTCCTGGCGGGTCTGCATGCAGATGGCCGCCAGCACGATCCCCAGCGCGACGATCGACACGAAGCCCAGCGCGAGCGAGGGCACGAGCAGCAGCCAGTCCACACGGCCCAGATCGAAGCCGACGCCAAGGAACGCCACGCCCACCCCGAGGGTGATCAGGGCGCCCATGACCGCGATGGCCAGGCGAGCCGCGCCGCGGCCGAGCAGCAGGACCAGCAGGGCGTTCGGCGACAGGTACAGGTACTTGAGCATCCGGTATCGCTCGCGATCGTCGAGGAGTGACCAGGCCAGGCCCGCCATCCCGCCGAGGACGAGCCCCCACATGGCGCTGCCCACCACCACGAACGCCCGGAACCCGGGATCCGGGTTGCCGCCGCTGACGACCGCGAGCATGACCAGGAGGATCGCGACCGCGGCCAGCGGCTTGGCCACGGAGTAGATGAAGAACAGGAGCGGGTCCGTCCAGTTGGACTCCGTCTGCCACCCGATCTTGGCCGCGGTGCCGAACGAGCGCCACGCGTCACGGAGTGACTCGGCCCTGGTGCGCAGCGGACGAGCGCGGCTTCCGACGACGCCGGCCATGGTCCCCACCGGTCAGCCTCCCCGCAGCGTGAGGCGGCCTTCGTGGCGCGCCAGCCACTCCATCTTGCGCAGCGCGACGCGGGCCACACCGATGAAGATCACGGTCATCGCGACCAGGACCAGTGCCTCGGCACCAGGCGAGAGGACGCCCGCGGTTGCGGCGCTGCCGGTGAACGCGAGCTGCCGCATCGCGTCGAGCCCGACCGCCAGCGGGATCACGGAGATCGCCACGGCCCCCAGCGCACCGAGCTTCGCCACGGGGAAGTTGAGTCCCGACACGAAGTAGGCCGGCTCCTGGAGGGCCTGGGTCAGGTGGTAGGCCTCTCGTCCCCAGAGAACGAACAGGCTGGCCAGGATCATCCCGAAGCCGTAGAGCGCGGTCAGGGTCAGCGCGAACACGCCACCCAGCAGCAGCCAGTCGTTGATCGCGAAGCTGACGCCGTAGACCAGCGCGCCGACGAGCAGCACGATCGCGGCGCGCAGGCAGCTGGAGACCAGGCTTCCCGAGGCCATGCCAAAGAGGACCGACATCATGCTGATCGGCGTGGTGAAGTACAGGTCCAGGTTGCCCTGGTCCTTCTCCCAATAGAGCTGCACGCCCATCGTCCAGATGACGTTCCCCCAGAAGGCCGTCATCGCCCCACCGAGCACGACGAAGCCGATGAACTCCTGCGGGGCCTGGAGCGCGCGGTAGACGAACACGAACGCCGACGTCGTCAGGAACGGCAACAGGATCTCGAAGAACATCCAGGAGGGCTCGCGCTTGAGGCCGATCACCCGCGGATAGGCCCGCCCGATCATCGTTCGAAGGTTCGTCACGATGATCCGCCGTCGCGACCACTGGGCGGCCTCCTGCGGGCTCGCGGTCTGGCGGTAGACGTAGCGGCCGGCGGCGCGCGATGGCGTGCGTGCCGCGGAGGGCGTGGCTTCCTTCATCGCGTGAAGGCGACCGGTTCGCGCGGCTCTTCGTCCACCGTGGCCGGTTCGCCGCCGAGCGCCTCAGCTCTGTCCGGTGGTCGGGGCGGGGTGCCGCGGTCGTTTGGCGTGTCGTCCGGCGTCTCGTCGGCTACTGCGTCGCTGAAGCCTCGTCCGACCAGCTCGACGAAGACGTCCTCCAGGCTGGGCTCCGATTTTCGCAGCGCGACGATGTGCGAGTTCAGGCCGGCGAGCGCGGAGACGACCCCTCCGAGCGCGGCGTCCTCGGCAAGCACCAGCTTGACCTCGACCGTCTGCCGGTCCCCGGGAGCACCGGCGTCCGCGTCAGTCGAGATGAGGGCCTTGACCACTCCCGGCAGGCGGGCGAGCGCCCCCGGTCCGCCCTCGAGCCGGTCGACTTCCAGCACGAAGATCGACTCGCTCTGCACGCGCTGGCGCAGCTCGGCCGGGCTGCCGATGGCCAGGATCCGGCCGCGATCCACGATCGCCAGACGCTCGCACAGCTCCTCAACCTCGGCCATGTAGTGCGAGGTGAGCAGGATCGTGCGTCCGGGCACGGCCGCCTGCCAGTCGCGGATCAGCTCCCTGACGGCCCGAGCGGCCGAGACGTCCAGCCCGAGTGTCGGTTCGTCGAGGAAGAAGATCCACGGGTCGTTCAGGAGCCCGCGGGCGAAGTTCATCTTCTGGCGCTGGCCGGTGGAGAGGCCGTTGATCTTCTGCTGGGCCAGGTCCTGGATGCCGACGGCATCCATCAGCTCGTCGACCCGCTTCCAGCCCTCGCGGGACGGCAGCCCGTAGAACTGGCTGAACATCCAGAGCTGCTCGCGGACCTGGAGAAGGCCGTACCCCGACGTCTCGCCGCCGGAGACGATGTTCATGATCCGGCGGATCTCCGACGTCTGGCGTGCCACGTCGAAGCCGAAGACCTTGGCGCTCCCCTCGGTCGGGAGGAGCAGCGTGGTGAGGATCTTGATGAGCGTGGTCTTGCCCGCGCCGTTTGGGCCGAGCAGTCCGAAGAGCTCGCCCGGCTCGACTTGGAGGTCGACGCCGTCGAGCGCGACGATGGGCTTCGGGCGCGCCTTGTAGACGCGGCGCACGGCGCGCACGTCAATGGCGAGGGGCGTGGTCGAGGTGCTGGTGGACATGGAGCTCCCACAGAGGGCGACCTGATTGGCAGGCGGGATCGGCGTGCCTGCAACGTGCCACCCGCGGCCTCCCAGGGGCGCCGGCTCGCCAGCTCGGGGGTGGACCCGTTGATCGTACCACTGGCAGATGGCTGTCTAACAGCCCCTCTCCTTCGATGGTCGGGTGCCCGACCGCTGAGGTCGGGTGCCGGACGGCTGAGGTCAGGTGCCGGACCGCTGAGGTCGATTTGACCCGCGGGCCTAAACTCCCTGCCCGAGCGCAACACGGGGGGACGGCGTGGCCCGCTACGAAGACCACGACAGCGCGCCCAAGTTGAGCGACATGCTGGAAGCGTGGCGCGAGGCCGAGCGTGCGACGACAACCGCGCAGTCAGCGCTCATTGCAGCCAAGCGTGCGGCGGTCGCGGCGAAGCTCGCCGCGGATGTCGTTTCGGAGCTGGCGCGCGAAGCCGAGCTGACGCTGCAAGCTGCCGAGCGAGCGCGCGACGTGTCGCTCCGCGCTGCCATGGAAGCGGGCGCCGCACTCGATCTTGCGAACGCCGAGGTGAGCGAGACCGAATCTGCTTCCGCGCACGCGAGCACCCTGTTCGACACGGCCCGGGACACCTACCACGAGGCATCCCGTCGGGCGCACGGAGACAAGCCGACGTCCTGACGCGTTCCTGGCGACGCGTTGATTGCTGGTGCGGCGCGCATCGCGCTCGACGGTTCCCCTCAATCGAGCGGTTCCCCTCAAATCGAGCGGATCCGGCACGGCAGCGCTGGCCTCGTTGGCGCTGCATGCAATTCGGCCCATCAAAACGGGCGGTTTCCGCGCGATCTGAGGGATGCAGGGGCGGTCGCAGCGGTCGCTGCGCATCGCGGCGTGCCACAGCCGCTCCATTTGATGGGACGCGTTTGGCGTCTCGTGCCAGAACGGCACCATTTGGTGGGAGTGGGTCCGCTGGCGTCTGAAATCGCAGCTCCCCGCCGTGAGCGCCAGCTCCCCGCCGTGAGCGCCAGCTCCCCGCCGTGAGTGGCAGCTCCCCGCCGTGAGCGCCAGCTCCCCGCCGAGCGACGGGTCAGCCGGCGGCGGCGGACATGGCGTTCAGGGCCACGGCGATGGCCGCGGCGACCGCCGCGTTGTGCTCGATCAGCGCCAGGTTGGCGACGACAGACCGGCCTTCGGTCAGCTCTGCCACGCGGCCGAGGACCCAGGGTGTGGACGCGGGTCCATGGATGCCGGCGGCCTCCGAGTCGCGGATGGCCTGATCGATCGCCGCGTTGGCTTCTCCCCGGGGAAGCGCCACGTCCTCGGGGAGCGGCACGCAGAAGAGGACGCCTCCGAGGCCGAGCGTCCGCTGCCGCTCCACCAGGGCAGCGGCCTCGGGCGCCGTGTCGACGCGGCTCGGGACGCGGCCGCCGCTCGTCCGCGAGAAGAACCCGGGGAGGTCGTCCGTGGCCCAGCCGACGACCGGCACGCCCAGCGTCTCGAGCAGCTCCATCGTTCGCGGCACGTCGAGGATCGACTTCGGCCCCGCGCAGACGACCGCGACCGGGGAGCGAGCGATCTCGGCGAGGTCTGCCGAAATGTCCATGGAGCGTTCGCCTCCGCGGTGCACGCCGCCGATCCCGCCCGTGGCGAACACCCGGATGCCCGCCAGCTGGGCAGCGACGAGCGACGCCGCCACGGTCGTGCCCGCCCAATCCTGCCGTGCGAGCGCTGCGGCCAGCGTCTGCCGCGATACCTTGGCCAGGTCGCGGGCCTCCGCCAGCGCGGCGAGCTCCGAGCCCTCCAGCCCGACACGGATGCGGCGCCCGTGGAGCGCCACCGTGGCGGGGACCGCGCCGCCGCCCCGGACGGCTGCCTCGGCACGTCGTGCCGCGTCCAGGTTCTGCGGATAGGGCAGTCCGTGGGTGATCAGCGTGGACTCGAGCGCCACGATCGGCCGTCCGCCGTCCAGGGCGGCCTGGGCCTCGCGCCCGATGCGCAGGAGATCGCCGGCGGCGGTCGGAGGCCGGTCGGCGGCCCGGTTCACAGGGTCAGCTCCCGACGCGGGCCGGCGAGGAGCTCAGCCGGGGTCACAGGGTCAGCTCCCGACGCGGGCCGGAGAGGAGCTCAGCCGGGGTCACAGGGTCAGCTCCCGACGCGGGCCGGAGAGGAGCTCGGCGGCGGCGCGGTGGCCGGCCACGGCCGCCCGGCGGAGCAGCGCCGCGCTCCATGGCTGCGCCTTGCGGCCGCCTCCGGCCAGCAGCGTGTACAGGAAGCCCGCCGAGAACGCGTCTCCGGCGCCGGTCGTGTCGGTGGCTGCCACGGGTGAGGTCGCCACCGCGAGCTGCTCGACGCCCTCCGAGGCACCGCGCCACATCACGCGGCAGCCTTCCGCGCCTTCCTTCAGCACGACCGTCCGGGCGACCGCGAGCAGCGCCTCCCACGATTCGCCGCGTGCCAGGACCGAGCCCTCGGACACCGTGGCGAAGAGGACGTCGGGCGCCAGGCTATCCAGCAGCTTCGCGGCGCGGTGGCGGCCGAACGAGAGCAGCGGAGCGCGGGAGGAGAGGTCGACCGAGATGAGCGCGCCGGCCTGCCGCGCGATCACCACCGCGGCCTGGGCGGCCTCGGAGACCGGCTCGTTGTACAGGGAATAGCCCGGCAGATGGAGCGCGCCGCAGCCGCGCAGCCAGCCCGGACGGACGTCCGCGCCGCGCAGCAGGTCCGCGGCGGCCCGTTCTGTGACGAAGGAGCGCTCGCCGCCTCGCTCGATGATCGCCACCAGGCGCGCGCTCGGCGCGTCCGCACGGACGGCGTGCACGGTGACGCCGTCCTCGCGGAGGGACGCGACAAGCCGGCGGCCGACGCCGTCACGACCGACCGAGCCGATGAAGACGGGCCGGCCCCCCAGGCGGCCGAACGCGGCCGCAGTGTTGGCCGCCGAGCCGCCGCGCCGCAGGCGGACCGCCCCGGGCACGTCGGTGCCGCGCTCCACGGGCCGTTCGCTGGTGACGGCGATCTCCAGGAGAAGGTCTCCGAGCACGGCAAGGCTGGGCTTGCCGGGGCCGCCGCGGAGGGTGCGCGCGGACACGCGGACTGGATGTCTGGAGGCTGGCACGCAAGGCGCTCGTAACGGGAGGCGGACGTCGGCGCGACTATCATGGCAGGCCCTACCAGCAAGAAGCGAGCCGTGACCCTCACCGCCGATCGGGTCGACCACAAGCTCTGCGTCGACACCATCCGAACGCTGGCCATCGACGCCGTGCAGAAGGCGAACAGCGGCCACCCGGGCGCGCCCATGGGTGCCGCGCCGATGGCCTACGTCCTCTGGACGCGCTTCCTGCGCCATGCACCGACCCATCCCGATTGGTTCGACCGTGACCGCTTCGTGCTCTCGGCGGGCCACGCCAGCATGCTGCTCTACGCGCTGCTGCACCTGACCGGCTACGACCTCCCCCTCGACGAGATCAAGCGCTTCCGCCAGCTCGGTTCGAGGACCCCGGGCCATCCGGAGTACGGGCTGACGCCCGGCGTCGAAGCGACGACGGGCCCCCTCGGCCAGGGCTTCGCCAACGCCGTTGGAATGGCCATCGCCGAGCGCCGGCTGGCCGCCGAGCTCAACCGCCCGGACCATGCGGTCGTCGACCACTGGACGTACGGCATCTGCTCCGACGGCGACCTCCAGGAGGGCATCTCGGCGGAGGCCGCCAGCCTCGCGGGCCATCTGCGGCTGGGGAAGCTCGTCTTCCTGTACGACGACAACGGCATCCAGCTCGACGGGCCGACGTCGTGGACCTTCACGGAGAATGTCCTCCAGCGATTCGACGCGTACCAGTGGCACACCCAGCGGGTTGCCGACGGCGAGGACCTGGACGCGATCGAGGCTGCGATTCAGGCCGCGCGCGAGGACCCGCGGCCGAGCCTCATTGCCGTCAAGACCCACATCGGCTTTGGCTCGCCCAAGCAGGACAGCCAGAAGGCGCACGGCTCCCCGCTCGGCGAGGAGGAGGTCCGCCAGACGAAGCTCGCATACGGTTGGGACCCGGACAGGACGTTCTACGTTCCCGACGACGCGCTCCATGCCTTCCGTCAGGCCGTGCCGCGCGGCGAGGAGCTCGTCGCGCAGTGGGACGAGACCGTCGCTGCCTACACCGTGAACCATCCCGAGCTGGCCGCCGAGCTGCGCCGGCGCGCCGCGCGGCGCCTTCCCGACACCTGGGACCGCGACCTGCCGCGCTGGGAGGACGGCTCCGAGGCCATGGCCACGCGCAACGCCTCGCAGGCCGTGCTCCAGACGCTCATCGAACCTCTGCCGGAGCTCTTCGGCGGGTCCGCCGACCTCTCGGAGAGCAACCTGACCGATCTCAAGGGCCAGGGGGACTTCCAGGCCGACAACCCAGGCCGGAACCTGCGCTTCGGCGTCCGCGAGCACGCCATGGGCGGGATCTCGAACGGGCTCGCCTACCATGCCGGCCTGCTCCCCTACGCGGCGACGTTCCTGAACTTCAGCGACTACATGCGGGGCGCCGTCCGCCTCACGGCGCTGTCCGGGCTGCACGTGGTCTTCGTCTGGACGCACGACTCGGTGGGCCTCGGCGAGGACGGGCCCACGCACCAGCCCGTCGAGCACTACGCGGCGCTCCGGGCGATGCCCAACTTCTGGTTCGTCCGGCCGGGCGATGCGAACGAGACCGTGGCCGCGTGGCGCCTCGCCATCGAGCGGCCCGACGGACCGGTGGCCCTGGCGCTCACGCGCCAGAAGCTCCCCATCCTCCCGGGCACGGCCGATCGGGCGACGGAGGGCGTGCGCCGAGGCGCGTACGTGCTCTCGGACGCCGCGGATGCGGATGGGACCCCCGAGCTGCCGGACGTCATCCTGCTTGCCACGGGCTCCGAGGTGCACCTCGCGATGGCGGCCCGCGACGAGCTCACGGCGGAGGGCATCCGGACGCGCGTCGTGTCCATGCCGTGCTGGGAGCGCTTCGAGCAGCAGCCGCAGGACTATCGTGACGAGGTGCTTCCGCCCAACGTGACCAAGCGGGTGAGCGTCGAGGCGGGGGTCTCCATGGGCTGGGACCGCTGGGTCGGGCCCGAGGGCGCCATGATCTGCATCGAGCGGTTCGGGTCGTCCGCACCGGCGGCGGACATCTTCAAGGCCTTCGGCTTCACCTCCGAGCACGTCGCCCAGGTCGCGCGCCGCGTGCTCACGGGCCAGCTCAGTGGGATCGTCTCGCCCCCGCCCGACCACGAGGCGAATCAGCCCTTCGGCGGCGGCACGCCCGACGTGAAGGCATGACGGGCACCCTCGATCAGCCGGCGCCCGCGTCGGATGCGTCACCGCACAGGACAGGCACGCAGCTGCGGCTGCCGGACGCGCTGGCCCGCGCCGTGTCGGCCGCCATGGAACGGGCCGTCGGCGAGCGCTGGGCATCGCGAATCTGGGCACGCGATGCCTCCGTCTGGACCTCGGACTCCAGAGTGGCCGCGACGATCGAGAACCGGCTCGGCTGGCTCGACTCGCCGACGGACTTCCAGGACCAGTTGGAGGAGCTGGACGGGTTCGCCGCGGGCATCCGCGAGGCCGGCTTCACGCAGGCGGTCGTGTGCGGCATGGGCGGCAGCTCACTCGCTCCCGAGGTGCTCGCCCACGGGTATCCACGGTCGGCATACGGGCTTCCGGTCAGCGTCCTCGACTCGACGGATCCCGAGGCCGTCCGCGCTGCGGAGTCGCTCGAGGCGAACGGACCATCGCTCTACCTGATCGCGACGAAGTCCGGGACGACCACCGAGACGCTGGGCTTCCTCGCCTACTTCTGGGAACGCGAGGGGGAACAGGCCGGCCGCATCCCGATCGCGGCTCGCGGCGACAGCTTCGTGGCCATCACGGATCCGGGCAGCGACAAGCACATCCCGCATTCCGATCTCTTCCGCGAGCTGTTCCTCAACCCGCCGAACGTGGGCGGCCGCTACAGCGCGCTGACCTACGTGGGGCTCGTCCCGGGGGCGCTCCTCGGGCTGAACCTGGCCGAGCTTCTGGCGGACGGCGCCCTCATGGCCGCCGAGACCCGCGAGGACGACGAGGCCAACCCGGGGCTGGTCCTCGGCGTGGCGATGGGCGCACTCGCCGTGGCGGGCCGCGACAAGCTGACCCTCGTGCTGGAGCCGGCACTGGCGGCGTTCGGGGCGTGGGCCGAGCAGCTCATCGCGGAGAGCACCGGCAAGCACGGCACCGGCATCGTCCCGGTGGACGGCGAGCCGCTCGGCCCGGTCGAGCGGTACGGCGACGATCGCGTCTTCGTTCGCGTGGGCCGCGGGCTGCCGTCGGCCTGGCGTGAGGAGAGCGGGCGGGCGCTCGATGCGTTGGCCACGGCCGGGCATCCCGTGATCGACATCACCCTGGACGAGCACCAGTGGCTGGGCGGCGAGTTCTTCCGCTGGGAGTTCGCGACCGCGGTCGCCGGCGCCGTGCTGGGCGTCAATCCCTTCGACGAGCCGAACGTGACGGAGTCGAAGGAGAACACCAAGTCGGTCCTGGACCGTTTCCACCAGGCCGGTGCCTTTCCCGACGAGCCGAGCCTTGCGCAGGCCGGCCGCCTGCGGCTCATCGGCGACGCGCCGCTCCGCCTGACCGCGGGTGACGCCGGCGCGGACGCCACGGCCGGCCCCGGGACCGAGGGCGAGGCCGGGGCCGAGGGCGACGCGGCCGGCGGCGGCCCGGCGGGCGTTCCCGCGGAGCTGCGCCGCCACTTCGAGCGCGCGCGGCCGAACGGCTACCTCTGCGTCCAGGCCTACGTGGCGCCCACCGACGAGCGAACCGCGGCCCTCAGGGAGATCCAGGCCCTGCTGCGGGACCGCACCCGCCGGGCCAGCGCGCTCGGCTACGGGCCGCGCTTCCTGCATTCCACCGGGCAGCTCCACAAGGGCGGGCCGCGGACGGGCTGCTTCCTCCAGCTGGTGGCCGGGCACCCGGACGACCTGCCCATCCCGGGCCGTCGCGAGACGTTCGGGGCGCTCATCGACGCGCAGGCGCTCGGCGACTTCGCCTCGCTCCAGTCCCACGAGCTGCCCGTGCTCCGGGTCCACCTGTCCGACGATCCCGACGCCGGCCTCCAGGAGCTCCGGGCGGCATTGGAGAATGCGCTGACCTGATCCCTCACGGTGAGCGCAGGAGAGTCGCGGCACCGCCGAAGGCGACTGCGGAGGAGAAACATGCAACTGGCGATCGTTGGTCTCGGTCGAATGGGCGGCAACATGGCCCGCCGGCTGCATCGCGCCGGTCACCGCGTCGTCGCGTTCAACCGTTCCCCCGAGAAGACCCGCGAGATCATGGCGGAGGGCCTCGAGGGCGCCCTGACCCCGGAAGACGTGATCGCGATGCTGCCGCAGCCGCGCATCGTCTGGCTGATGGTGCCCGCGGGTGACGCCACGGAGCAGACCATGGAGGAGTTCGCGGCGCTGCTCGAACCAGGCGACACCATCGTGGACGGCGGCAACAGCAACTTCCACGACTCGAAGCGGCGCCACGGCCTGATGAAGGAGCGCGGCATCAACTTCGTGGACGCCGGCATCTCCGGCGGTGTGTGGGGCCTGACGAACGGGTACGGGACGATGGTCGGCGGCGACCGCGAGGCCGTCGAGCCGCTGGAGCCGATCTTCCTCGCGCTCGCCCCGGAGGGCGGCTACATCCATTGCGGTCCGGCCGGCTCCGGGCACTACTGCAAGATGGTCCACAACGGCATCGAGTACGGCCTGATGCAGGCCTACGCCGAGGGCTTCGAGATCCTCCACGCCTCGGAGTACCCCTTCGACCTGGAGGCCGTCGCCAAGGCCTGGCAGCACGGCACGGTGATCCGCTCGTGGCTGCTCGAGCTGGCGGGCCTCGCCTTCGAGCAGCACGGCACGGACCTCGGGGACATCAAGGGCTGGGTCGCGGACTCCGGCGAGGGTCGCTGGACGGTCCAGGAGGCGATCGACCACGACGTGCCGGCGCCGGTCATTACGCTTTCGCTGCTTGCGCGGTTCGTCAGCCGGCAGGAGGAGAGCTATTCGGCCAAGGTGACGGCAGCGCTGCGCCAGCAGTTCGGCGGTCACGCCGTGAAGGAGGCCTGACCGCGTGGCCACCGGGTCCAAGCCCGTGTCGCGCCACGCGCGCGGGTCCGTGGCCGAAGCCGTGTTGGAGACGCCGCGTTCCAAGCGGGCGGCGTCGCTCGACGGCTCCTTGCCGACGGTCAACCCGCTCCGCATCGGAACCCGCCTGGAGCGAATCCCGGAACCCTGCGTGATGGTCGTGTTCGGGGCGACCGGGGACCTGGCCCACCGCAAGATCCTGCCCGCGGTCTACAACCTGCGCCGGGCGGGCCTGCTGCCGCAGGAATCAGCCGTCCTCGGGTTCTCCCGCCGTCCGTACTCGGACAGCACGTACCGCAGCGAGATGCGCCAGGCGGTCGAGAAGTTCTCGCGCAACCCGGTCGAGCCCGCGCTCTGGGACGACTTCGCCTCGGGCATCTACTACCAGGCCGGCAACTTCGGCTCCGTCGACGACTTCCGCAATCTCGCCGACCGGATCGAGCAGATCGATTCCGCGCGCGGCACCCGCGGCAACATCCTCTTCTACCTCGCGACGCCTCCCAGCGCGTACCCGGAGATCGTGGCGAACATCGGCGAGGTCCACCTGCACGACCAGTCGTCCGGCTGGGCGCGGATCGTGGTGGAGAAGCCGTTCGGCCACGACCTGGCCTCCGCCATCGACCTGAACAACCGGCTCATGGAGGTCTTCGACGAATCGCAGGTCTACCGCATCGACCACTACCTGGGCAAGGACACCGTCCGCAACCTCATGGTGTTCCGCTTCGGGAACGGGATCTTCGAGCCGCTCTGGAACCGGCGCTACGTGGACCACGTGCAGATCACGGTGGCCGAGGACGTCGGCGTGGAGGGCCGCGGCGCCTTCTACGAGGAGGCCGGCGCGGCGCGCGACATCCTCCAGAACCACATGCTCCAACTGCTCTCCCTCGTGGCCATGGAGCCGCCGATCGCCTTCGAGGCCGACGCGCTGCGCGACGAGAAGGTGCGCGTCCTGCGCGCGGTGGACGCGGACTGGAACGAGGAGCGCATCCGGCACAGCGTGGTGCGCGCGCAGTACACCGCCGGCTGGGTCGCCGGCCAGAAGGTGGTCGGCTACCGCGAGGAGGCGGAGGTCAGCCCCGACTCCACGGTCGAAACCTACGTTGCGCTGGAGCTGGAGGTCCAGAACTGGCGCTGGGCGGACGTGCCCTTCTACCTGCGGACCGGCAAGCGGCTGCCGCGGCGCGCGACGGAGATCGCGATCCAGTTCAAGCAGCCGCCGCTGCGCCTCTTCAAGGAGAGCGTGTCGGAGCCCGAGCCGAACCTCCTCGCGATGCGCATCCAGCCCGACGAGGGGATCCTGCTGCGCTTCGCCGCCAAGGTCCCCGAGCTCGGCCTGGACGTCCGCAACGTGAACATGGACTTCACCTACGGCGCGTCGTTCATGCAGGACGCCCCCGAGGCGTACGAGACGCTGATCCTGGACGCGATGCTCGGCGACGCCTCGCTGTTCACCCGGGCCGACGAGGTCGAGGCCGCCTGGAGCATCGTCACACCGCTCAACCGGATGTGGTCGGAGTTCGACAGCACCCATCCGATCCCCCAGCCGGGCAAGCCGCTCAAGGTCCGGAAGGCAGACAGCAAGGCGCACGACGAGGAGGAGCTGGGCGAGCAGCTCAACTTCTACGAGGCCGGCACCTGGGGCCCCGAAGCGGCGGACCGACTCATCGAGCGCAGCGGTCGCCGCTGGCGCCGGCTGTGACCGACGCCGTCGCCCTGGCCATCCCCTCGGCCTCGGAGCGCTGGCACATGCGCGCTTCGACGATCTCGGAGACGGCCGAGAAGCTCTCCCAGATCTGGAGCGGCGTGGCGCGGCGGGCCCAGAGCGGCGAGATGAGCGCGACCGAGGCCGCCGCGCTGCGCGAGGAGCCCATGCTCCGCGGCGAGCGGCTGCTGGCCCCTTCCGAGGAGGAGCGCGAGGTGCGCATCCGGACGCGGACGAGCGTGCTGACGCTGATCGTGATCGCGCCGGGGTCCGAGACCGCGGAGCGCGCCATGTCCACGGTCGCTGCGCTCGCGGCGCGGCACCCGTCGCGGGCCATCATCGTCTCGCCCGGCGACCCGGACGGGCCCTCGTCCTTCGACGCGCACATCTACGCGGCCTGCCAGCTGGCCGGCGCCGGCACGACCGAGATCTGCACCGAGGAGATCCTGATCAAGACGGGCGGCGAGCTGTCGCAGCACCTCGCGACCGCCGTCGCTCCCCTGCTGATCCACGACCTCCCGGTGGTCCTCTGGTGGCCCGACGACGTGCCATACGGGACACAGCAGTTCGCCGGGCTGGCCGAGGAGGCGGACCGGCTGCTGGTGGACTCGGGCCAGTTCCGCGGCGACGGCGCGGAGCGGCTCGCCGGCATGCGCCGCGCGGTTCGGGACGGCCTGGTGGTCCACGACATCGGCTGGATGCGCGCGATGCTCTGGCGCGAGCTGCTCGCGGCGATCTACGACCACCCGCTGCTGACGCCCGAGCTGGGCTCGGTCCGCTCGATCCGCATCGACGTGGCGCGGCCGGGGCGGACCACGCGTCTGGCGAGGGCCGCGTCCTTCGTCGGCTGGATGGCGGCGGTGCTGGGCTGGTCCGTGACGCATCCGCTGGTCGCCGACGGCGAGACCTATCGCGGAACGCTGCGGCACGGCCGCCGAGACATCGAGGTGGAGCTGCGGCCCGTGGCGACGGCACTCGACGGGAGCGTGCGGACGGCCGGATCGCTGGTCCGCGTCGAGGTCACCTCCTCGCATCCGCGCGCCACCACCCGTGTGCGCGTCACGCGGCAGGCCGACCACCTCCTGGCCACCGCCGACTGGAACGGGGCGCAGGTCGCCCGCCGCGCGGCCCGCCTGGACGTGTTCGACGAGATGCCGTTCCTGGCAGAGGCGCTGGACCGTTCCGGCCACGACCGCTGGTTCGAGGGCGCCCTTGAGAAGGCGGTCGACCTGATGGCGACGCTCGCTGCGCAGGCCTCGGCCGCCCCGGCCACGGCGGCAGGTGGCCGCGCCGGAGGGCCGGCCGTCGGCGGCGGGTCGGCCCTCGGGGCCGGCGGCTGAGGCGCGGATTGGCGCACCTGGAGCGAATCGAGGGCCTGCCCGTCCCAGCCGAGGTGCTCATCGCGCCCGACCCCGCCGGCATCGCCGAGGCGTCGGCGGAGCGGATCCACACCTGGACCCAGGAGGCGCTCGAACAGCGGCCCTCCACGCACGTTGCCCTGACCGGGGGATCCTCCGCCACGCACCTGCACGCGGAGCTGCGCAAGCCCCGCTGGCGGACGGCGCTCCCGTGGGATTGCGTCCACTTCTGGTGGGGCGATGACCGGTTCGTGCCCGGCGACCATCCGGACTCGAACTTCGGGGCCGCGTTCCGTGAGCTGTTCTACGACGACGGCCTGACCGTGCCGGGTGCGAACATTCACCCGATCCCCGCGGACACCGCGTTCGCCGATGACCGGGATGCGGCTTGGACCGCCAAGGCCTACGCCACCGAGCTGCAGACCCTCGTGCCCCTGCGGGACGGCCTGCCGATCCTCGACGTCATCCTGCTGGGCATGGGCCCGGACGGCCACGTGCTGTCGATCTTTCCGCACAGCCCGGCGCTGGGCGCGGGCACGCCGATCGTCATGGACGTGCCGGCCCCCGAGCACGTGGACCCGAAGCTGCCGCGCGTGACACTCAACCCGGAGCTGCTCGGCGTGGCGGGCCACGTGCTGGTGATGGTGGGCGGCACAGCCAAGGCGCTCGTCGTCAAGCAGGTGCTCACCGGGGAGCGCGACCCGGCCGAGCTCCCCGCGCAGCTCGCCACGGGGCCGAATGCGACCTGGATCCTGGACCGCGGCAGCGCCGCGGAGCTGAAGGAGCCGCGCGTCCCGGCTTCGTAGGGGGCCAGGGCTCGGGGCGGGGCTCGGGGCGGGGCTCGGGGCGGGGCTCGGGCGGGCTCGGGCGGGCTCGGGGGCTTGGGCGGGCTCGGGGCTTGGGCGGGGTCGGGGCTTGGGCGGGGTCGGGGCTTGGGCGGGCTGCCCGCGATCGACTTCACCCCTGGCCCGCGAGGCTCGGGACTCCTCACGCCGATGTCGATGGCATCGTCACAGGAGCGCTTTCGGGGCCTGACCCCCGGGTCGGAGCCCGAGCTCGACCTCGGCGGCAGCCGCGAAAGACGCCAGGCACCGCCTTGTTCGCGCGAATGTCGATCGTGTCGACATTCGACGCGATATCGGGCGGCCGTGACGGTGCCCCGCGCCTGGGGATCCACGGAAGTGAGTCCCGCGACGACACCATCGACAACAGCTTGGAGAGCGCGCGTGGGCGATCCTGGCCACGCCTGCGCGCATCGGTCCGCCCGAGCGGCGAGCGTTCGCGGCCACGGCGAGCGTTCGCGGGCCAGCCCGGGGCGAGCGTTGCGGCCACGGCGAGCGTTCGCGGGCCAGCCCGGGGCGAGCGTTCCCGACGGGCCGTGACGACCCTTCCCGGGCTGGCGCCGGCGCCTTCCCCGATCGCGGCACCGCGTGCCGAACGATGGGCACGCGACGTGCAATGCGGGCATAATGCTCGCATGAGCGGTCCAAAGCACGGTTCGTTGAGCCAGGTCGAGCTGCTGCGGCTGGGCGACGCGGCGGAGCTTCTCGGCGTCAGTGTCGACACTCTGCGGCGGTGGATGGAGGCGGGCACGCTCCCCTTCGAACGGACCGCGGGCGGGCAGCGGACCGTGCGGCGCAGCGATGTCGCGCGGCTGGCCGCAGACCGTCGGCGCGCCGGCGCCGACCGGCCGATCGTGGCCCAGAGCGCGCGCAACCGGTTCGCCGGCGTCGTGGTTCGCGTCGAGAAGGACAAAGTGGCGGCCGTGGTGGAGGTCCAGGCCGGGCCCCACCGGCTCGTCAGCCTGCTCACGCGCGAGGCGGTCGACGAGCTCCAGCTGGAGCCCGGCCGTGAGGTCGTCTGCGTGGTCAAGTCGACGGACGTCATCGTCGAGGTCCCGGGCCCGCGAGCCGGCTGACCGCACCCATCTCCAGGAACGCCATGCGATCGATCGTGACCGTCCTCGTCCTTCTCCTGCTCGTGAGCGCGTGTGGCACCGGAGCGACCGCCGCGCCGACGTCGGCTCCCGCCGGAGGACCTCCCGCCGCCACGGGCGCCGGGGGCGGCGGCGTCACGGTCTTCGCGGCGGCGTCGCTGAAGGGCGTTCTGGCAAAGGCCAAGGCGGCGTACGAGATCGCCAGCCCCGGCACGACGCTGACCATCTCCACCGACTCGTCATCGGCGCTCGAGACGCAGATCGAGCAGGGAGCTCCGGCGGACGTCTTCCTCTCCGCCGACACGGCCAACCTGCAGAAGCTCGTCGACAAGGGCCTCGCCGCCGGAGAGCCGAAGATCTTCGCGGGCAACCTGCTGACGGTCATCGTTCCAGGGTCAAACCCGGCCGGGATCACGTCCCCGATCGACTTGGCGAACGCCGGCATCAAGGTCATCGCAGCCGGCGACAGCGTCCCGATCACGAAGTACGCGACGCAGCTGGTCGCCGAACTCGCGAACGAGCCGGGCTATCCGCCGGACTTCGCCGACCGCTACGACGCCAACATCGTGTCGAAGGAGGACAACGTCGCGGCGGTCGTGGCCAAGATCGAGCTCAGCGAGGGTGACGCCGCGATCGTCTACGTGACCGACGCGAAGGCCTCGATCAAGGTCACGACGATCGATGTCCCCGCGGCGGCCGACGTCCTCGCGACGTATGCGGGCG
Organism: Chloroflexota bacterium; assembly: GCA_034667005.1. Taxonomy (GTDB): domain Bacteria; phylum Chloroflexota; class Limnocylindria; order Limnocylindrales; family CSP1-4; genus JAFMJV01. The sequence goes on along the minus strand of JAXDKU010000042.1, from coordinate 7,189 downwards.
TGGTCGTCAAGGCATCCAGGAACCCGGACGGAGCCGCGGCATTCCTGGACTGGTTCGCGGGACCCGCGGGCAAGTCCATCCTCGCCGCATTCGGGTTCCAGCCGCCGAGCTGATCGGCCCGAGGTTGCACGCCACGAACACGTCCGCGGCGGCCGGAGGGAGTCCGGCCGCTCCCCTGCGCCGCCACGCCCGAAAAGTCGGGCCATGGTCGCTTGCTGGGCTTGCGGCTCTCGCCGCGGCCTTCCTCGGGCTGCCGATCCTCGTCCTGGTCGCTCGCCCGGTCCTCGACGGCTCGCTGGTGGATGCCCTGACCAGCCGGGTCGTGCTGGACGCGCTGACGCTCAGCCTCGTGACCACCGCGATCAGCCTGCTCCTGACGGTCGCGTTCGGACTCCCCGTGGCGATCCTGCTCGCGAGACGGTCCTTTCGTGGGTCCTCGCTGCTCGAGGCCGTGATCAACCTCCCGATCGTGCTGCCGCCCTCGGTCGCGGGCCTCGCGCTGCTGCTCACGCTGGGCCGCCAGGGCTTCCTGGGAGCGCCGCTGTCGGCGGCCGGCCTGGAGATCCCGTTCACCACGGTCGCGGTGATCCTGGCCCAGACGTTCGTCTCGGCGCCGTTCTTCATTCTCTCGGCCCGCACGGGCATTGCCGGCGTGGACCACGACCTGGAGGACGCCGCGCGCGTCGACGGCGCCTCAGAGCCGCAGCTGTTCCGGCGGATCACGATGCCGCTGGCAGGCGCCGCGCTGGCGGCCGGACTCGTGATGTGCTGGGCCCGCTCGCTCGGCGAGTTCGGGGCCACGATCATGTTCGCCGGCAACGTCGAGGGCCGAACGCAGACGCTGCCATTGGTGGTCTACGGCGAGTTCCAGGGCGGCAACCTGGATCGCTCGGTCGCCGCGGCCACGATCCTCGTGCTGGCCGCGCTCGGCGTGCTGATCGCCGTGCGGGTCCTGCGCTGGGGCCACCTGGACGAGCTCCGCGGCATCTCCTGAGGCGGCCGCTTCGGCAACGCGAACCGCGGGCACCGTCCCCTCCGCGCCGTGCTTGGGACTTTCGGGGGGATACCGCTCCGGGGGCTCGCGCGGCAGACTCGGACCGGGCACTCAACACCACGCTTGGAGCATGCTGACCCAGTTCACCGGCTACGCCGTCGATTGCACGGTCGAGGGGGAGTTCGACCTGACGGCCGACCGCCTCCGCGACCAGCTCAACGACCTCGAACAGGTCGTGCTGTTGCATGCCACGCTCACCCGCCTCGTCGACGGCAGCCAACTGTGCGTGCCTCGGCTCGTGCTCGAACGGGACGAGCTGTGCGCGGTCGAGGCGAGCCCGGCAGCCCGCGGCCTCGAGGGTCGGCGGCTCCACACCGTGCGCCACCGGCGACGCGTCCGCATGGGCCCGTACTCCGTCCTCGGCCACCTCCACGAGCGGCCCGGCGTCCAGCCGCTCGGCAGCATGCGGCTCGTTCGCCCGTTCGTGGCGTTCACCGACGCGCGAATCGCCTTCCAACGCGGCGGCTCCATGGAGGTCCGGGACATCGAGACGCTGCTGGTCAACGGCCGGCAGATCGCCTGGCTGGGCGAGGCCACCGGCGGCCCGGAGGACCCCATCGCCGACCAGGTGCCGCTCATCACCCTGGTCGACGCGATCTGACGTGCCCGCGATGTGACGTGCCCGCGATCTGACCTGTCGTGCCCCGCGTATGACGCGGTAGAGTGCGAGGGCGGTCGACGCTCGCGATCGCACACGCTCGCAGGGAGGCGAGGATGCTGGCTCGACTGTTCACGCGCCTGATCGCCGCGCAGGCCGGCTGGGCCCGGCCGTTCGGGGAGTTCAACCACCGCTGGCTGTCCGCGCTGTTCCGGCCCGGGCCGCTCCGCTGGCTCAAGGACTTCCTGAACGGGACGTGGCTGGGACACCCGCTGCACGCCGTGCTGACGGACGTGCCGATCGGCGCGTTCTTCCTGGTGCTGATCTTCGACGTCTTCGATCAGCGCGTAGCCGCCGACGTCTGCCTCGGGCTGGGCATCCTGTCGATGGTGGGTGCCGCCGTCGCCGGGCTCGCGGACTACACCGATACCGACGACCACCCGCGGATGGTCGCCACCGTCCACGCAACGATCATGGTGGTGACGCTTCTCGTGTTCGTCATCTCGCTGGTGCTTCGCCTGGGCCAGGCGCCGGACGCGTCGCGCGCCGTCCCGATCGTCCTGGACGTGGTGGGCTTCCTCTTGATCTCGGCCGGCGCCTACGTCGGCGGAGAGGTCGTCTACACCCTCGGCAACATGGTCAACCGGCATGCGTGGCGGTTCTTCGGAGCACCCAAGTGGGCGGCGCTCGACGTGACGGAGATCCCCGAGGGCACGCTCGTCAAGGCGAAGGCCGGCGCGCAGGGCCTGGTGCTCATCCGAAACGGCGAGACCATCCTCGCGCTCCACGAGACGTGCGCCCATGCGGGCGGCCCCCTCTCCCAGGGGAGACTGCTGGAGGGGAACGTCGTCGAGTGCCCGTGGCACCAGTCGCGCTACGAGATGGCCACGGGCCACCGCCGGAGCGGGCCGACCGACTACGACCAGCCTCGCTACGAGGTGCGCCGGGCCGACTCCGGCGGTTGGGAGGCGCGGCGGGTCACGGTCGGCAGCGGGGGCGCGGAGGCCACCGCCTGACGAGGGCCGCGGCAGGCCGCCGCGCGGCCGCGCGGGCGCCGCGCCCCCGCGCCGCGCACCGCGTCAGGCCGCGCTGCCCACGCTGATCAGCGCCACCGCCAGGATCGCAAGCCCGACACCCACGGCCCGCAGCAGGGTAAGCCGCTCGTGCAGCACCCAGCGGGCGAGCAGCGTGGTCTGCACCGGGTAGAGCGACGACAGGACCACGGCTACCGGCAGGCTCGTCTCCGTCGCCGCGAGCAGGAAGAAGACGTTGCCGCCCAGGTCGCCCGCGCCCGCGACCGCCGCAATCGGCACCGAGCGACGAGACAGGCGCACCCCGCGCAGACGGCCGGTGGCGAGCAGCGCGAGCACCCCCACCGCGGTGAGTGCGAGCCCGACGATCCTGACCAGCATCAGGGGCCACCAGAACCCACCGCCGGATTGGCGCGCCGCGGCGATGCCGAGGAAGAAGCCCGCAAACCCGAGCCCGGCCACGAGGAGCAGGGCGAGCTCCGACAGCCGCGAGCCGCTGATCGAGGCACGCGACGGGCGCGCGAGGCCGAACGCCGGGACCGAGTCGGGCAGGGAGATCACGACGACCGCCACGAGCGCGGAGACCATGCCCACGATCAGCAGCGGTCCGAGCACCGCGCCGTTCACGATGCCGATCACCGACGGGATGGTCGCGGCGATCACGGCCGTCAGCGGTGCGACGAGGCCCATCGTGCCGCGGGAGAGCGCGGTGTAGAACCCGGCGATGCCGACGATCCCGCTGGCCCCCGCGAGGAGCGCCCACACGGCGGCCTCCTGGCTGGGAGGCGGCTCGGCCTGCACGATGGCGATGCCGAGGCACAGCACGAAGCCGAATGTCTGGCTGATCAGCATGGTCGTCGCGATATGGCCCACGCGGGTGGCGAGGCCGCCCGCGAAATCGCCGGTGCCCCAGGCGAGGGCCGAGCAGACCGCCCAGAACGGCCCGAGCAGGTTCAGCTGGGATCCTGTGCCTGGTCCCAGATGGAGGGCGCCGCCGGCGTCGGCGGGTCCGACGGCGACCGGGTCGTCACGCGTGGCGCCGTCGAGGCTCCGTCCGCGGCTCCCGGCTCGGCGGCGGCCGCACCGTCGGATTCCTCGTCGCGATCGCGGGCCGTCGGCTGCGGCAGCTCGATGACCTTGTCGGCAAGCGTGTCGTAGCGGTCCGAGCAGGTCAGGTAGATGACCTGGAAGTCGGCGGCCAACTGCTTGAGCAGCGTGAGCGCCCGGCGAGCCCGGTCGTCGTCGAACGTCACGAACGGGTCGTCCAGGATCAGCGGCGGTTGCCTGTCGCCGGTGAGCTGCCGGACGAGGCCCAGCCTCGCGGCCAGGTACAGCTGGTCGAGGGTGCCTCGCGAGAGTTGCGTGGCGGGGATCCAATCGCCGCGCTCGGCGGAGTAGACGGTGAATGCCAGCGTCTGCTCGTCGACGCAGATCCGCCGGTAGCGGCCGTCGGTCAGCAGCGCGACGTCGCGGCCCATGCCGCGCTCCAGGAAGCGTGCCGCTTTCTGCATGGTCTGCTGCTCGGCCGCTTCGATCGCGGCCAGCGTCTGCTCGTAGATGCGCAGCCTCCGCTCGAGGAGCGCCAGGCGGTCCTCCGCCTCGGCCAGCCGCTCGGCGGCGCCCGCCACGCGTTCCGCATCGACCTCGTTCGCGTCCACCCGTCCCCGCGCCTGGCCCTCCTCGCCGAGCGCCGCGTCACGCTGGGTGCGGGTCGCCTCGACGGCGGCCCGGGCCCGCACACGGTCCTGTTTCGGATCCGCGCCGGCCTCACCGAGGCCCGAGAGCGCGTGGCGAGCCTGCGCGGCCTGGGCCGCGGCCGCGTCGCGGAGCTCCGCCGCGTCGCCGTCGACCGGCCGGTCCCCGATGAGCCCGCGCTCCTCGGCGCGCAGCCGCTCGATCGCGCTGGAATGCTCCGTCTCCTCGATCAGCAGCAGCTCGGCGGCGGAGAGGTCCGCAACGCCGAGCCGGCCGAGCACGGCTTCGCGCTCGCGCTCCGCGGCACGGAACTGATCGTCGAGCACCGAACGGCCCTTCACCCGGCGGTCGACCTCCGACTCGAGCATCCGGTTGCTCCGTCGCACGTTCACGGCGCGCAGTCGGAGCCGCACGCCGCGCACCACGGACAGCAGGCCGGCCGCGGCCAGCGCACCGCCCAGGGCCACGGCCGGCACCCCGGTGAGCAACGCGAACGCGGCGACGGCCGCGGCGACGAACAGCACCCCGACGAGCGTCCAGACCCCCCAGCCTGACGGCACCCTGGCGGCCTCGTAGGCGGACGGGTCCGGCTGACTGGCGCGCTCCGCTCGCAGCTCGGAGATCCGGAACTCCACCGCCCGCAGCCCGTCGACGCCGCGCTTCAGCTCCGCCAGCGGCATCGGGGCCGGGTGGCTGCCGTCGAGGCGGGCGGTCTCCGCTCGCAGCTCGGACACGCGCCGGTAGCGCTCGTACAGCTCCTGCGCCTCGGCCTCCTGCGCGAGCAGCGCCAGGGCGTGCTCGGCCATGGTGAGCTGGGCCTCTTCCCTGGCGTGCCGCTCGTCCAGCTCGGCGCGTTTCGCGTGGGCGGTGGCCAGCGCGGCCCGGTCGCGCTCCAGCCGGCTCAGCTCGCCTTCGCCCTGCGTCAGCTCCGCATGGACCCGCGCGATCTCGTCGCGCGTCCGGCGCAGCGGGCCGGCGTTCTTCGGGCCGTCCAGACGGTATTGGCGGATCTGGTCCTCGAGCGCTCGCTTCGCCTGCCACGTTCCCCGGTCGGCGCCGCTCATGGACTTCTGGAGCTGGTCGCGGAGGCCGCCGTCGTCGGTGTCCAGGTTGGCGATGTCCTGGTGCCGCACGCCCGCCGTCGACCGGTAGAACTTCTCCGACGGGAGGCCGGTGAGCTCGACCATCGCCTGGTCGACCTGCGACGGATCGGTCAGTGTCTGGTCACCGAGCTCCAGGCTCACCGTGCCCTGCGAGCCGGCGAACGTCTTGAGCAGCCGGCCGGGCGTTCCGTCGTCGTCGAAGTCCAGCTCGACCTGCGGATCCGCCCCGCTGGCCGCGTCCCAGGCACGCAGGTCCCCGAGCTCCTGCGAGGTGGATGTCGCCTTCCGGAAGAGGCCCATCTCGATACCACGCTGGAGGGTGGACTTGCCCGCCTCGTTCGGCCCGCAGACCACGTTCAGGCCGGGTGCGAACTCCACCGAGAGATCCAGGTGGCGGCGCAGGTTGCGGACGCGCAGCCGGGTGATCCTCATGGACGGCCGCATCTGGATGTCCGGCCGCTCGCGGGTGTCCGGCCGCTTCCGGCGTCAGACAAGGGTCACGCGCCGGGGATCGTCGAGGAGCAGGCGGCCGAGGTGGAGGATCTCGCGTGCCTCGGCCGCGGCGGCGTCGTCGCCGGCCGTCTCGGCTGCCTCGATGCGCGCTCGCAGATCCCGGATGAAGGCACCGGCGATCGTCTCGGCCGGCGGAAGCGGACCGTCCGGCAGCCCCGCGACCGAGCTGTCCCGGACGCGGACCGCGAGAAACGCGTCGGACAGCTCACGCTCGACATCGTCCGCGTGCAGGTCCAGCGCGTCGGGCGCGATGCCCGCGAGGCGGACCTCCAGCACCGTGTCGGGATCGGCGTAGGCCCGCAGCTCACGGACCAGGTCCGGCTGCGAGACGATCGCGCCGGCGTCCACGTCAACGCGCCGGAAGCGCGTCTTGCCGACGAGCACCGCCTCGAGCGCTGGCAGCGCGCCGGACTCCGGGCTCGGCAGCTCCACGATCAGCACCTGGCCGGCGCCGTCCTGGTCGACGGCGACGGGCTCCGGGGCGCCCGCATAGGCCCAGGTCGTGCTCCCGACCCGGCCCTGCTGGAAGGAGTGCCAGTGGCCGAGCGCCAGGTACTGGAGGCCGCTCTTCGCAATCTCGTCGGTCGTGAAGATGACATCGTCCGACTCGACCATCCCGGGGATCGCCAGCGCCCCGTGGATGAGCCCAACGCGGTGCCGGGCGCGCGTCTCGGTCGAGGCGTCGAAGCCGGCCAGCGGGCTGCGCGGGGCACGTTTCGTGTCGAAGGCACGGCCGTAGACGACCAGGTCCAGGCCCGGGAAGACGACGTCCGGCCGCTCCGGGGTGAGCAGCGTGATCAGCGGGGACCCCTGGGGCAGGCCCGCCAGCTCGCCGAGGTCCAGGGCACGATAGATGGAGGTCGCGTCGTAGCAATCGTGGGTGCCGGGGATCAGCACGGTCGGGATGCCCCGGTCGGCGAGCCGGCGGAGCTCGCTTGCCGCCTTCTCCGCGGAGCGGCGCGGCTGGGCGTTCGAGTCGAACAGGTCGCCCGCGATGAGCACCACGTCGACGCTCCGCTCGAGCGCCGTGTCCACCGCGCGGCGGAAGGCGGCGAACTGACGGTCCCGCTGCTTCGCGGCCGCCGGCCCGAGATCCTTGTGGCGCGCGCCGAGATGCACGTCGGCCATGTGCAGCAGGCGCGGCATGAGCGGGTCTGCCTCCCTCGGGTGAGCGGTCCGTTGTTGCGGGTGGCGT